>JAUSOU010000040.1 GCA_030656095.1 Thermovirgaceae bacterium
ATATCGAAGGGTTTTGCAAGCCTCTCCGAAAAGCCGGTGTCATTAGCCTCTTCCCCGGGATAAAACCTGATATTCTCGAGAAGGTTGATTTCACCGGGCCGCATCATTTTAACCGCATATGTGACTTCGTCTCCGACGCATTCTCCGATGAATCCCACATCCCACCCTGTCAAAACCCGAAGCGATTCTGAAACCGGAGCAAGCGAAAGATCATCAACGCGTTTTCCCTTGGGTCTCCCCAGATGCGACACAAGAGTCACTGCGGCTCCGGCTTCCTTAAGAGGGCCAAGGGTTTCCAGATGTGTCCGGATCCTGGTATCATCGACAACTTTACCGTTTTTCATGGGAACATTGAAATCAACTCTGACCAGTACCTTTTTCTCCCTGAGGGACATTCCGTCAAAGGATCTGAGCCTCATCTTCACGATTCCTTCCTGAGCATGTAATTGGCGAGATCCAGAACCCTGCAGGCGTATCCCCACTCGTTGTCATACCAGGCAAGAACCTTTACCAGCGATCCTATGGCCATGGTATGCCTGGAGGCAAAGATCGACGAGCGGCTATCGCCGGTGAAGTCTACGGAGACAAGGTCATCATCTTCGTACCCGAGGTACTTTTTCATAGGGCCTTCCGAGGCTGTTTTCATGGCTCCATTGATCTCCTCCACGGTGAACTCTTTGGATAGCTCAACAACAAGATCAACGAGAGAGACATCCGGGGTGGGAACTCTTACTGCAAGTCCGTTCATCTTCCCTGCGACCGCCGGATACACCTTTCCAATCGCGGATGCCGCTCCTGTGGTGGAAGGGATCAATGAGAGGGCCGCTGCCCGCCCCCGGTGAAAGTTTTTATGGGAGGCGTCGAGGGTCTTCTGATCGTTGGTGTAGGCGTGGGTGGTCGTCATCAAACCCCTCTCTATTCCGAAGTTCTCGTGAAGAACCTTGACGACAGGTGCGAGGCAGTTGGTCGTGCAGGAGGCGTTTGAGACTATGTTGTGCAAGGCCGGATCATACGTCGCCTCGTTCACTCCCATCACGATCGTCGCATCCTCGTTCTTGGCGGGGGCGGTAATGAGTACCTTTTTGGCGCCTGCTTCGATGTGTTGGGCTGCCATCCGGGCATCGGTGTATTTACCCGAAGATTCTATTACGAGGTCGATCCCCATTCTCTTCCAGGGAAGGTTTTCGACCTCTGCTTCGGCAAGGACGCTTACGGTCTTTCCGTTGATCAACAAAGCATCGCCCTTGACGGAGACATCGCCTGAGAAACGTCCGTGAACGGAATCGTATTTGAAAAGGTAGGCTCGCTGATCTGCAGAGGTCCGGCTGTTTGTGGCTACAACCTCAAAAAGTTCCTCATTTGGGTAGTCAAAAAGCGCCCTCAGCGCCAGGCGCCCGATTCTTCCGAAACCATTGATCGCTACACGCTTCTTTTGCATTGTGCATTCCTCCGAAAAAAAATATTCATTCTAAAACATACGGATCCGGGATGGTCCAGATAAAAGGGAACATCACAACTATGCTCTTTGATTGCAGCCTTTGAAGCAATCTCTCCGGATTCCCGAAAGATATTTTCGGGATATCTACATGTCCTCCCCTATTACGCGCAACAGTTCCGCCACACTTGGAGCATAAAGCGCATCTCCGTGGGACCTGTAGGGCATGCTGCCGTCGAAGATCTGTGCGACCCCTCCAAGGCACCCTTTTCTGAGGTGGGAAATGAAGGGCCTCAGAAAACACCAGGCAATATCCTTTCTGTCCGGGTTATATCGTAGATAAGCCGTGATGAACTGGCCAAGAAGCCATGGCCAGGCCATCCCCATAAATCGGGCTTTCTCTCTCTGGTCGAGGCGGCCCTCGCAACTCCCCTTGTACTTATCGTGGTGGGGATCCAGGGTTCTCAGGCCGAAGGTCGTATATAACTCATTCCAGCACGTTTCGACTATTGAGCGGCCTCTTTCGGGATCCATAACAGAGACGGGAAGCGATACTGCAAGGATCTGGTTGCACCTGATCGATTCGTCCTTATCCTCTCCGTCGACCCAATCATTAAGGTAGCCTTTTTCATTCCAGAAAATCTTCGGGAAAGAATCCCAGCAAAGGGTTGCGAGTTCCCCAAATTCCTTCTTCTCGTTCTCGTCCCCGAGAAGGCCGGCATACTGCTCCATTGTGCGTAGTGCGTTGTACCAGAGCGAGTTAAATTCAACAAGATTTCCTCGCCTCTGTATGATCGAACTCCCATTGCTTCCTCTAGCCATCCAGTTGCTTTGAAGGTTATCTGAACGGAGACTGAGGAGTCCGTTTTGGTCGATCTCAAGCCCGATCTCCTTGATCCCTTCACGAAATTTCCGGAGCATTGCCACAAGGTCTTTCCAGTTCTCCTCGGCAAACTCTGTAGAGCCGCTTTGGTCGCAATACTTGTTGAGGGCGTAAAAGAACCAGAGACCCGAGTCGGCTGCTTCGGTGCTGATGGAGCCGCCATGGGGATCCACGTCGGAGGGCATTACGTGCCCGTTCATTACAGCCCTGTCCAACCATACCTGGAGAAGTTTTTTTGCCGTATCCGTTTTCCCCGTTACCAGAAGCAAACCTGGAATTGAGATAAAGGTCTCCCTTGCGGTTTCGCGAACCGACGGGTAACCCGAAAAAATAATCGGCTTTTTCCCGTCTGTTTCTGAAACGCAATGCGAGGCGGATTGAATGAGGTCCCGTGCCAACGGAGTTTTTTTCATTAGCGGAGTGTCGGTGATGCTTCCAAGGATCCACTGGGAGGTAGCCGTTTCCAAAGCGGCGCCCTGGGATTGGTCAATGGATCCGCTCTTTGAACTAAGCATGATGTAAACAGATTCACCCTCAGACATATCCAGGGACAGAATTCCGGGAGACCAGAGGGTATCGATCCCGGGCCTTTCACATTCGTCAGACTCATACATCAGGTTTTCAAACCAGAGCGGCTTCTGGGACCACTCCCCTTTATGGAAGGAAATATGGCTCTGGAGCCCCCTGCCGTTGATCGTTACGCTGTTCTTCGAAAAAAAGGATTCGAAATCCGAACCAGATTTGTCTGGGCATACCTCCATCATTCCCCGGTGCGCCGCCAGTGGCCTTATTTCGATCTGAATGCTTTCAGGCGCTGAAAGAAGTTCGTATTTGATAATCGTTGCCTGCATATTACGGGGCATAAACACGGTCTTTCGAAGGAAAACGCTGTGTATGACGAAAAGCATTCCAGGCAGGGGTTCGGCCTGATATTCCTGAAGATACCTGAATCCGTCGGGATAAATGACATCTGTATATCGATTGGTGGAAAGGTGGTATTTTTTCCCCCTGCTGACAACAGTCTCGTCGACCTTGCTGATAAGAACATCGGGGTATACTTCTTCTCCACTCTTTTTGACTACAAGAAGTCCGTGTTCTCGGCGGGTATTCGCTCCGATCACGGTTGAAAAACCGAATCCGCCCCAGCCGTTGCTGGTAAGAAACTCTCGGCTGGAGCCTTTTTGGTACGTGTTGACATCGGCCTTCCCGAGGTACATGACAATCAACCCCTTTTTGTTTGGATTATTTTCAAACGTTCGCCTTCGTGGCCAACTGTTCGATCTTCCTCCACCTGTATTCGATCGTGCTCTTGCTCACAGGGTGCGGCAGAAACTGCCCCAGTTCCCTGAGTGTTGCAGCTGGGTTCTCAATTCTGGCAGCAATGACATCCCTCAGCGGATCCGGCAAAGATAAAATTATGCCGTTTTCAAGCAGCCGCTGTGCTATCTGGATCTGTCTTTCTGCTGCTTCTACCGTCTTCCTGATGTTCGAGGAGTCGCAGTTTACGATCTTGTTTGCGCGATCCCTCATTGATCTAAGCATAGCCTTTTCTTCAAGTATAAGCGAAGTCCGAAAAAGCCGCATATTCGAAAGCATGCCGACAATTGCGGACTGGTCCCTTATGACGATCTCCCTTAAGCCGTATCTCCATCTGCTCCTGAACGGAATTCTGTTCATTTTCAAAACCTTGGTTACGCTGGTTTCAAGTTGCTCCCGGGAATTAGCCGGCAACCGGAATACGAGGTAATAGCCTGTTTTGGGAATGAAAAGAGAGCCGCAGGAACCAAAAACTCCTCTAAGCCAGTTCCATGAATCCAGTTTTGCCCTCACAACTCTCCCAAACCTGGTCAAAAGGCTGGAGGCCGGAAGTATATCAACCTTGAGGGACACGCGCCCTTTCATATCGCCTGGAATAACGAGGTTGGGCGAGAAATCCCCGCACTGAGCCCACTCGGATGCATGCCAAAGTCTCTTGAGCCTTCTGAATACGAAAAGACGGCTGCTGTAAAGTAGCAAAAATGAGCCTGAGGCCCTTGAAGGCAGCCCTGAAAGAACTCCTCCGATCTCGTTTGATGAGGTTTCTCCGGTTTCGTTATGGACCGCGGCCCATTCGTCCCACATTATGGCTTTCAGTTTTTCCATTTGGAGGCATCCTTTTCGTCACGTGCAATCCGGATCAGAGTCTCGGCCATCTTCAGGCTGTTATGTCTGACATTACCCCCGGATACGTTCAGAAAATCGGAAACAATTACTTTTGACCCCAGGACCATAAGAGAATTTTTCTGTTCATCTCCAAGGAGAAGGGGTTGCGCGCCGGATGCAAGGTAAAGATCCAGAAGATCCCCCGGAATAATTCCGTCGCTTGCTATGACGTAGTCAGGAGTTGTGCCCGAAGTGCGAATGATCCATCTGACGTGATCCATGATGTTCATCCCCCCTGTCTCCCCCGGCTGGGTCATAAGGTTCGCAACATAGATCTTTGGTGCCCGGGTCCTCCGAAGGGCCTCTGAAACATCATGAAACAGGAGATTGGGAATGATGCTTGTAAAGAGGCTTCCGGGACCGAGAACTACTATGTCGGCGTTTTCAATCGCAAGAATGGCATCGGGAACGGCCGTTGCATCACCGGGCTCCAGCCAGACCGATTCCATCATGTTGCCCAGTCTTGAGATGTCAAGCTCCCCCCGCAACTGTTCCCCTTTGCCTGTCTTGCCGCATAGCGTGACCGATTCGGTTGTGACAGGGATAACCTTTCCTCTTATTGCGAGAAGGTTGTTCAGCTCCTCTACCGCTTTCCGGAAGTCGCCGGTCATCTCCGTAACCGCCAGAAGGATAAGGTTTCCGAGGCTGTGCCCCTTAAGATCTCCGCGGTCAAATCTGAAATTGAGGATTCTGTTGAGGGAACTGTCGTTCTCCGCCAGCGCAACCATACAGTTTCTTATATCTCCCGGAGGCAGGACTCCCCACTCTCCGCGCAGGCGGCCGGAACTCCCCCCCTCATCCGTAACTGTCACTATGGCGGTTATATTGCGCGTGTAGGGTTTCAATCCGGACAGAAGAGTGGAAAGTCCCGTCCCTCCTCCGATAGCAACAATTTCCGGACCCTGGGAGACTTTGTGCTGAAAAGCCTTCACCATTACGGGTCCGTTCTTTCCGGAAGCAGATGTCAAATCGTCGTCGTCGTTCTCCTCTTCGTCCTGGAAGAGACGTGCCGCCAGGAGTGACATAATTCCTCCGGAAAGAAGTCCTATGGTAAAAGCCGACCACCAATTCATCAAAGCACCGTTTCCTTCTCGATATCCCGGTGCCTGACAAGCGAGTTTCCAGGGAAACGGAACCCGAGCCACTCGGCAACGGCTACGGATCTGTGTCTGCCTCCGGTACAGCCCACCGCAATATGGATCAGGTTTTTTCCGGTGTTTCTGTACAAATTGAAAATCCTTTCGAAAAGTGCAGAAAGTTCCTTTATGAACTCCGCTATTTCACTGGAAGATGTGATGAATTCCTGCACCTTCTTGTCTTTTCCCGACAGTGATCTCAAAGAGGACTCGTAAAACGGGTTGGGCAGAAAGCGGACATCAATTACGTAATCGCTGTCCGCTGGAATGCCATGCTTGAAGCCGAATGAAGTGAAAATGATCGATAGAGGCCCCTCGGATATCTCGATTTTGGCAAGTATCTCACTGCGCAGTTCGGAAAGAGACATGACAGAGGTGTCGACGACCGCATCCGCTATCTCGTGAATATGGGCCAATTCTGACCTTTCCATGTTTATGGCTTCCAATATTGTTGAATCACATGAGAGGGGGTGTCTTCTGCGGGTCTCCTCGAATCGCTTGACCAGGGACAAATCCGATGCGTCCAGGAAAATGACCCTTACATCAAGGCCCCTTTTGCGGAGGTTTTCAATTACTGCAAGAAGATGGTTCAGAAGGCTTTCCCCCCGGACATCGACTACGGCAGCCACCCCGTTCTGAACAGCTTCCTCGTGTTTGCCCAGAACCTGTATCAACTGCGGGAGAAGAGTTGGAGGAATGTTCTCAATGGCGTAATAGCCAAGGTCCTCAAGCATATGAAGGGCGGTAGATTTCCCGCCGCCAGACATACCGGTAATGATTATGCATCTTGAAACCTTGTTAACGAGGGACTCTTTCATTATGCGGACCCCTCCCTCCCGGGATATAGTTCAATGCGGCTTGCCGCAGTCGGCACCCCTTCCCGAAAGGATCTCCAGGGCGTGTCGAAGGACCGGGGCCACGGAATTGAAGCATTGGACGGAACCTCTCTCGCTTCCGGGCAGGGAAATGACAAGAGTATTTCCGAAGGCCACCGCTAACGATCTTGAAAGTATTGACCTTTCGTTCTCAAAGGATGTCTTCCATCTCATGTATTCTCCTATTCCAGGGACCTCCTTCCCCCCGAGCGTTCGAATAGCCTCCGGGGTTACATCCCTGGAGGACAGTCCGGTTCCCCCTGTCACGAGAATAAGGTCCAGTTTCTTCTGGAAGATCCATTCGTTCAACACTTCTTTTATTGCAGAAATTTCATCGGGAACTATGGATCTTTGCGACGTTGAAGCGCCTATGGCGTTTGCCGCGGCTTCAAGCGCGGGCCCTGAAGTATCGACCCTTTCGCCGTGGCTCCCCTTGTCGCTGACCGTAAGAATCCCCGCTTGCAGCCTTTGCCATATTTCGAATGTTGAGGATACTGAAAGAAAACCCCGGCTTGATACCATCATGCGGAGCGGTTCAGTATGGTCTGTTGCGCTTTGAAGAATAACCCCCCCGGAAAAGGACACGAAATCGCCAGGGTACATCGTGTCGAAATCCGATACTCTGATCAAAAAATTCCCTTCGTTGGCTCTTCCGCCCGGTCCTTGAAGGTGAATTTCAAATCTCTTGCCGTTGACCAAAGGAATTTTTTCCGAGTTTTCGTGGATGAAAACAACAGGGTATTCCGGTTCAAGCCCGGAAAATCCGAGCACTCTTTTTTTCATCGGTCATCCCCCGTGATATAGTCGCCGGACTTCCCCCCGCTTTTACTGAGAAGTCGAATATTCTCTATCAATACTCCTTTGTCTATCCCCTTACACATATCATACAAAGTAAGGGCCGCGATCGATACTCCCGTAAGAGCCTCCATCTCGACACCGGTGACATCGTTGGATCTTACTTTGCAGATGATCCTTACCAGGTTCTTTCCGGCATCCATTTCACATAGGATGGAAACATTGTCCAAACGGATAGGGTGGCAAAGAGGGATAAGCTCGGGAGTTCTTTTACACCCCATTATCCCGGCGATCTCCGCGACCTTCAAAACATCACCCTTAACCGTTTTCCCAGACAGGATGGCCTCTTTTACGCTCTCCGGCAACCTGACGATCCCTTCGGCAACAGCCTCTCGAAGAGTGCTTGACTTACCGCCAACATCTACCATAATGGGCCTCCCGGAGTCGTCGATATGAGAGAAACCGGCCATAGATCATCCTCCTACCCTTGACATGTGGGTCGTTCCGGCTTGTGATCCCTCGAGTGACCTCGGCTTTTTGAGGGCACCCTGAAGGATCAGTAATTTGATCTCTTCAGAATTTCCCGAAAGAAGGGCCGGCCTGAGGTCGATCCCCTCATTCGAAAAGAGGCAGGGCCTGAGAATCCCTGTTGCTGAGATTCGCAGCCTGTTGCAGCTTTCACAAAAATGGTGAGAAACGGCCTCTATGATACCAAGCCTCTGCCCTGTCAGAGAATTTTTGTAGTACTTGGCGGGCCCGGCACTGTGATCTCCTGAATTATCCTGCCTGACCCAGCGGCAAGGTTTGGGCAGTTTGCTGAAAATGTCCGAAACCGGTACGAACAGATCATCCTTCCAGACTGAGGCATCCAGCGGCATGAACTCGATAAGGCGCAATTGAGCACCATGCTGGTGAGCAAAATCGATGAGGGCAGGCACTTCTTCATCGTTGATACCCTTCATCAGCACCGTATTGATCTTGATCGGCATTTTGGTTGCCCCGGACAGCATTTTGATTCCGGAGGTTACCTCTTCGAGTGAACCGTTCCTGGTGATGAAGTGGAAAAGATCAGGGTCAAGTGTGTCGAGGCTGACGTTCACCCCGGAAAGCGGCGATGCAGCGATCGCGTCAAAATGCGACCTGAGAAGGCTTCCGTTGGTCGTAAGAACGGTACGGATATTCGGAACGGCTTTTTTAAGGTCTTCAAGAAACTGGAAAAATCCCTTTCTTACCAGAGGCTCTCCTCCGGTAAACCTTAT
>JAUSOU010000112.1 GCA_030656095.1 Thermovirgaceae bacterium
GCCTGGCGGGTTCGATCTCTCCGCCCTCGCCCCCGCGACCTCCATCCCCGGCTCCGGCAAATGTGGCCAGTGCCTTTCGCAGGTTCTTCAGAATTCCGCAATAATCCACGATCATCCCGTTTTCCTTGCCTTCGTTGACCCTATTAGCTCGTGCGATGGCCTGCATCAGCGTATGCGCCTTAAGGGGTTTGTCCAGATAGAGGGTCGAGAGGCACGGCACATCAAACCCCGTCAGCCACATGGCGCATACGATGGCGATCCGGAACGGATGCTCCTCTTCCTTGAAGGCATCGTCAAGAGCAAGCCTCTGAATGGTGCGGTACTGGGGCAGACGCCGCATCTCTTCCGGCAGATCCATGCCTTCCTTGATGAGGCGTCGGTGCGAGGTAATATCCAGGCCCCACTTGCGAAACTTTTCCACCTCTCCCTGTTCCTCGCTTACCACTACCGCCATACGTGTCTGACGCATCCAATCGATCTGACGGCGGAGATAAATCTCGTTCTGTTCATCCGCCGCCTTCTGGAGTCCCTTTTCCAGCTCCTTTATGCGTTGATCCCAGTAAAATGCAATCAACTTGTACATTCGCGCGCAGGTGATCTTGTCGATGCACACCAGCATCGCCTTGCCGGTCTCCCAGGCCCCGGAGTAGTGCTTTACGAAATCCCTTGCCACCTGATCCAGCCTCTTGCCGGCAGTGATGATGTGATAGTCACGTTTCAATTCCTGTTCCAGGCGCTGCTGCACGTCGATGTCTTCGCTTTCAAGTTTCTCCAGCTCTTCAGCGATCCGCTCGTTAACATCGCCAACCGCAACACCAAGTTTTTCGCCCCTGGCGTCGTAATAAAGAGGAACGGTGGCCTTGTCCTCTACCGCCCTCTGGAAGTCATAAGTCGAAATATAACCACCGAAAACACGCCTGGTTATCTCATCGTCCTTGAAAAGCGGAGTACCGGTAAAGCCAATATAGCTTGCGTTTGGCAGGGCGTCCCGCATGTTCAACGCCAGCGTCCCATACTGCGTTCTATGCGCCTCATCCGTAATAACGATGATGTCGTCACGCTGAGTGTAGGCTTCATCCGGTTCTACAATCTGGTTGAATTTCTGGATGAGGGAAAAGATGTGCGATTTTTGCTGGGCCAGCAGGCGGCTGAGGTGGCCTCCGCTGGATGCTCGACACGGGTCACGGTCATTGTTCACGACATCGCAACCTGCGAAGGTATCATAAATCTGCTTATCCAGATCCTCCCGGTCGGTCAGTATCAGAAACGTGAAGTTGCGTCCAAGTTTGCGATGGATCTTGCGGGTGAAAAACACCATGGAATAACTCTTCCCCGCTCCCTGAGTGTGCCAGAAAACGCCCAATCTGCCATCGTGGCTCTTTCTGTCCTGAACGGCATCAATGGCCCTGTTTACTCCAAGGTACTGGTGGTTGCGGGCCAGAATCTTCTTCTGTTCGCCTGAAGAGGCATCAAAGACAATGTAGTTTTCAAACAGATCCATGAAGTTGCGTTTGTCGCATATTCCCTTGAGCAGCGTCTCCATCTCCACCGCACCCGGCTGATCCTCGGCCAGACGCTTCCATTGGTGGAAGTGCTCGAAACGGCTTGTTATCGAACCAAGCCTTGCATCCACTCCGTTGGCCAGAACAATGAATGCGTTGTGGAGGAAGAGGTGCGGCACAGTGTCCCGATAATCCTTGTAGTTTTTCTCGTAGGCTGCACGGATATCCTTGCTGACGTTTTTAAGCTCCATAAAGAGCAGCGGCAGGCCGTTTACAAACCCGACAATGTCGGCACGTCGACGGTAAAGATCTCCCCGCACCCAAAGCTCCCGGACGCAGAGAAAGTGATTGTTGGACGGTTCCTCAAAGTCGACGACACGCAACGGAAGGCGAACTCTCTCACCTTTTTCGTTGCGAAATGTCACCTTTACGCCGTCACGGATCAGAACGTACTTCTCACTGTTAGTCGCAACCAGCGATTGCGTAGCCGCTATCGTTACGATCTGCCGCACAGCATCATCATAGGCTGCTTGAGGCAGCCCCGGATTGAATTTCTCCAGGCTGTCCCTCAGGTAACGCGTAAGCACAACCTCTCGATCCGAAGCGCGACCAAGAAGACCGTCAGGCCCGAAATCCTCGTTGTTGTAGGCATACACAGACTCCCAGCCAAGCTGTTTTTCCATGTACTCGGCGGTTGTCTGTTGAACAAGGGTATCTTCGGTGTATGGGGTCGGGGTCATTTTCTACTCTTCTCACGACTTGCCAATAACAACTTTCCCTTGGCTGAAAGCCGATAACGCTGGTTTTTGCTTCTAGGTTTATCGGGAATCGTCATCTCGATAACATCGGAATCAAGCGCAGGCTTGAGATAGTAGTTAGCAAAATGCATTCGATCCTTGAGCCCAAGAGCAATCATTATTTCTTCACGATTCATATCCCCGCCAAGTACTTCCGCAAGTTTTACAACATGCGGGGTATCATGCTGGGTATCATGCTGGGTATCATGCGGGGTATCTAATCCGGGTTCTGTCTCTGGCTCCACTCCCGGGCGCAGAAAAATCATCGTGAACCAGTGCTCCGACACCTCAATCCGAGGTTCGGCCACCCCATACTCACGGCACAGATCACGTATACGCTTGATGCCGGATCCTATATGCTCCACAGCCTCCATGCGGTGCAGCATTGCAAACAGGAGGGGGTTTCGCGGAATGCTCTTGATCCCGAGATCCGCCTCTGTCATGCCCGCAGGAAGGCCTCCGGGGCTTACTATCTCTATCCTGTCCTTGAATATATAAATCTGCACATTGGCCGTGGATCTGTAATCCCGGTGCGCCAGCGCATTGACCACAGCCTCGCGCAGCGCCTCTTCGGGCAATTCCGGCCGCTCTTCACGTTTTACGTGTTTGATAATGTACTCGACGTTGATCTTGGACAGGATGTACGTTACAACCTCATCGATCATGGAATAGACATCGCTGTTAAAACCGCGCCTGTCTAGAATGCGCACCTTGTCCACTCCCATGAACAGCGCACAGGCCACGTCGGCGCTTATATTGAACTTCTGAATATAACTTGCCAGCAACCAGGCCCCCGCGTTCGTCATCTGCCCCTCCCTGACAATATGCAGATTTTCCAGCACCGCCATAGCATCCA
>JAUSOU010000063.1 GCA_030656095.1 Thermovirgaceae bacterium
TCAGGATGTCCTCCTTTCATTGTCAAAAAACATCTTTTGGTTATAAGAGTATAGTATTAGTATATTGCTATCATACCTGCACCGCAAGGTACAAACCAGGATGGGGGGTGAGTTCATGCCTATAGTACGCGTGGAATTATGGTCCGGCAGAAGCGCCGAGTTCAAGACCGATCTGGCAAAAGCCATCAGCGACGTAGTCGTCAAAAAGGTCGGCTGCCCTGTTGAGGCAGTCACCGTGAAGATCGAGGAGTCGCCCATGGAGAACTGGGTCATCGGAGGCAAGCCGGGGGGTAGTAAATAAGTCGAAAGGGGGCTCTGGGTGGAACAAAAATCGTAGGCGATCAATGGCAACCGGGTAGTGCTTAATAGTTTGTGTAAACCTTCATTGTCGGGGAGAATTGAGATCTCTCAAGACTTTGGAGGTTTTTTCTATGGCGAGAAAGGATAACAGGAAGCTCCGGGAAATGATCAAGGAATACGGTATCAAGGACATGAAGGACGTTCAGGAGTTTGTGAAGATGCTTACGGCCGAGACCATCCAGGTTGCCCTTGATGCGGAATTAGAAAACGAGCTCGGATACTCCAGATACGACTACCGCAACAAGAAGACGGACAATAGCCGTAATGGCTACAGTTCAAAGACCGTCCAGGGTAGCATGGGAGAGGTTGAGATCGATATCCCCAGAGACAGGAAAGGAGAGTTTGAGCCGGAGCTGGTGAAGAAGCACCAGACGGATATCTCGGCCATAGAGGACAAGGTCATCTATCTTTACTCACAAGGGGTTTCAATCCGGGAGATACAGAAGACCATGCAGGAGATGTATGGGATCAACGTTGACGACAGCCGGGTATCGAAGATAACCGACAAGATCCTGCCTATGATCCGGGAATGGCCGGAGAGGCCTCTGCAGAGCGTCTACGCCATGGTGGTGCTGGACGCTATCCACTACAGTGTCCGTGAAGACGGCCATGTCACGAAAAAAGCGGCCTATGTGGCCATAGGCACGGGTCTTGACGGGATGAAGGAAGTATTAGGCATCTGGCTTGGCGCCAGTGAATCCTCCAGGTACTGGCTCACGGTGTTCAATGAGCTTAAAAACCGCGGAGTCGAGGACATTCTCATAGCTTCGGTCGATGGCCTGACAGGGTTTGTGGAGGCCATCAACGCGGCGTTTCCAAAGACGGAAGTCCAGAGGTGCATAATCCACCAGATCCGCAGCTCGACCAGATACGTTTCCTACAAGGATCTCAAGGAATTCACCATAGATCTCAAGCCCATATACAGGGCCCCTTCGGAGGGATCGGGCCTTGCGGCCCTGGATGACCTGGAGAAAAAGTGGGGAGCCAAATACCCCATGAGCGTGAAATCCTGGAGGAATAACTGGAACGAGCTCGCAACCTTTTTCAAGTATTCTCCCCTGATCCGAAAGTTGATTTACACCACCAATGCCGTTGAGAACTTCCACAGGCAACTGCGGAAGGTGACATCGAGTAGGCTGGGGGAATTTCTTCCCCCGGCCTCTCACACCACCGGGCGTACGGTTCCGTACCACGGCGGTTCCCTAAGCTGATATTCTTCGCTGCTT
>JAUSOU010000066.1 GCA_030656095.1 Thermovirgaceae bacterium
TCAGGATCCCAACAGCGGAAGCAAATTCGCTCCCCCTTCCTGGCGGGGGAAGGCTACTGGAATCCACCGGATTGCCAATTCTGGCTGGCGCATCAAAAAGAGGTTCAACAACAGCCATAAACCCTTGGGAACTGGTAACGCCGCCTGAAAAAACAATGCTCCGGATTTTCTCTGAAGTGCCGAAATCATTGATCAGAGGCTTCAAAAAACGAGAAAGGATCTCTTCGATCCTGGGTACAATGATGCAAAGCACTTCTTCAACGCTTGTAATGAAGGCCTTACCGTCCATGTCGAATTCAAGTTCGTCGTCAAGCGCATCTGCGCTCTCGGCAAGAGAAACCTCGCGTTTCAGGAACTCGGCCTTGGATGAAGGGATATCAAGTACATTGGCGATGTCGTTAGTTACCTGGTCTCCGCCAATGGGGAAAAGGGCAACTCCCCGAAGCAGGCCATCTTTGAAAAATGCCGCGCTTGTAGTTCCTGCTCCAATATCGACCGCAACGGATTCAGTGTTCATTTCATCGGAAAGAAGAGAGCCGAATGCAGCAGATATTGACTTGTGAATTACCCCGATTACATTTAACCCTGCCTTTTCCGCACACTCGACCGCATCCCTGACCGATTTTTCAGGTACAAAAACCGCGAGCAACGAGACCGAAAGTTCCGTTCCTTTATAACCCCTGGGGTCAGGCATGAAATCGCTCCTGTCCACCGAATATTCAAGGGGTATTGCATGTAAAAGACAATCCTGCGATCTTGCACGGGCGGCGGCAATAGCTTTTCCGGTGACATCTCTCATGTCGCTGGACGTAACCGGTCTCTCGGGAGTCCCATCATCCCGCAGCCTGATGGTTTCATTCAGAATAATCGAATCAACCTGGGATGGACCTACCGAAAGGATCGTATCCGAAACATGAAGCTCAAGCGAGGACTCTGCCTCGTCAATTGCCTCCCGAATGGACTCCACGCAAAGGTCTGGATCTAGAATATCTCCTTTTCTGATCCCCCGGGAACGTGCTGAACCAATGGAGATCACCTGCATCTCGGATGAGGTCGGATAGGTTTCCGTCACGACAAGCGATATTTTTTTTGTGCCGATATCAAGACCCGATAGAATGAAAGGATCCTCCGCTTCTCGCCTCATGGTCGATCCCCCGAATCATCAGATAAGGAAATTACCCTGACAAGAATTTTGCCTGTGTAGGTTGTATCCACTATAAGATGCTTTCCCCCGGTGCCGGATTGGGCAAGAATCTCGTCTACTGCCCTTAAAAGAGTTGTCCAATTAACGGTCGAATCATCCAAAAGTATCCTCACGCTTCCCGGGTCTTTTCTCTCGAGGATTTCCACAATTCGTTTTCCTTCACGACTTTGGATGGTTATCGAGGATATCCGCCTGTAATGACCACTATCCTCCAGAGCGGTCTTCCATAATTGAAGTTCCTCAAGTGGCATTGAGGAATCCGCAACCGAGTTTTCAATGCTGAGACCCGAAGGTACCGGGTCGGGGAGATCTTCCCCCCAGACCAGAACGGGGCCTTCTATTGCTGACTGCTGAGAGATAATGCCGTTCAGGGCATGGTGAACAGACCACATACGGCCGCCCCTGGAAAGAAACCACTCGCTGCCCGACCAGAAAACCATGAACCAGGGCTCCAGCGGAATAAAATCAATCTCGAAAAAACCCGGCTTACGCATCGACATTTTCACGGTCACCGGGGCCACCGACATTATTGAACGCTTGATCCTGCCGCTGTTTGCCAGAAGAACCGGCCAAAACCGGTGCGATGCGGAATCGATTCTTTGCCAGAAAAAATCGTCCGGCAGAAGCGCGAGCGACTCAAAACTTGCTCCTCGGAGACGAAAAAACTGGTACCAGTTTTCTGTACAGTATAACATCCCCGAGATAAAAGAAATAAGGATAAACGCTCTAATTAGGAATTTTCGCATTTAAGGAATTGCCAAGAAAACGGATTTCCGTTGCCAGGTAAACCCCTGAATTTTGGACCACTCTTGTCCTGCATCGGTCAATAAGGGATAAAATGTCTTTCGTTGAGGCAGAACCCCTGTTTTCGATAAAATTCGCATGCTTCATCGAAACTACGGCGTTTCCACATTCCAGTCCCTTGCATCCCGCTTCATCAAGAAGTTTCCCGGCGCTTGAGCCTTCCGGGTTTTTGAAAATGCAGCCTGCCGTTTTGACGCCACGGGGCTGCCCTTTTCGGTTTGAGAGAAAGCCTCTAACTTTTTCTGCTATTTCGGATGGGTTCGATTTTTTGAGAACAAGCCTGCAGCCTGTTATCGCAACTCCCTCAAGACCAAGACTGGAAAAACGGTAGGAAAAATCAATTTCTCCCCTGGATCTATCCCTGACATTTCCGTCATCTTGAATGACTTTCACCGATCTGACCAGATCTCCGAGAGAGAGGCCTTCCGCACCGGCGTTGCCCGCAAGCGCTCCCCCCAAGGTTCCGGGAATACCGGCCGCGAACTCCAGACCTGTCCAGCCCCTCCGCAAGGACAAACCCAGCAGGGAGGCAAGCAATGTTCCCGATTCTGAATAAACAGTGACCGCATCACCAGTTTCCTCCCAAAAGACACCGTTCAGGCCGCTTGTCAGAATGGTAATGCCGGGCAACCCCTCATCTGGAACAAGAACATTGCTGCCTCCTCCCAAAAGCCAAAAAGGGGTGCCCTCTTCGCGGCAGAATGCCAGCAAAATCTCCATGTCCCGCTGTGTCAAAGGCCTGGCAAGACATTCGGCAGGGCCTCCAACTCCAAGGGTCGTCAGATCATTCAGGTATGTACGGAAGGAGAAAAGCGGCTTGAGCTCCCGGTTAAGCCTTGACCGCCATCGCATCGAGGGAAACGCCTTTCCTTTCAAGGCGCTGCAGAATTTTCTCGCTCACCATGCAGACGTCTCCGGCTCCGATAGTGGTTATTACATCGCCTTCCCTGACCGACGAGCACAGTTTGTTAACGACTTCATCCATGTCGCTGCAAAAATTATAAGCCCCATGCCCTTTTTGAACGACCAGATCGCCTATCAGGGTCGATGAGACCCCCTCTATCGGAATTTCATCAGCGGGAAATATCGGAAGGAGGTAAATGCCGTCCGCCATTGAAAGAACATCAGCAAACTCCTTATACATTGCGGCTGTCCTGGTGAAACGGTGCGGCTGGAAGACCGCCATCAGGCGTCTTTCCGGAAAAATCTTCTTCAGTGTGTTCAGGGTAGCGGAAATCTCCCTGGGGTGATGGCCGTAATCATCGAATACATCCACTTTAATGTCTGGAATTGAACCCATGTGCTGGAGACGCCTCTTGGCTCCCTTGAATGACCTGAGCGCCTGGGAAGAGACCTCTACGGGGATCCCGATGGCATATGCCGCAGCGCATGCGGCGAGGGAATTGAGGACATTATGTTCTCCTGAAACCTGCAATGGAACGTCACATACCGGTACTCCCTCCCTGTAAATCGTATAAGTCACGCCGCCTCCAGGGTTATGCCGGACATTCTGGGCCCCCCAATCCCATTTCGAGCCCCAACCGTAAGTCAAATGATTTCCGTTGATCCTGCCCTGAAGGAGCATGGAGAGCCCCTTGTCCTCTCCGCAGATTATTGCAGTCGCTCCTGTTGCCCGGTTCGACAGGAATCTTTCGTATGCCTGTAAAACTGACCCGAAATTGGGATAATAATCCACATGGTCCCAGTCGGCGTTAGTTACTATCGCAACCTGGGATCTGAAGAGTTCGAAAGATCCGTCGCTTTCGTCAAGTTCGGCCACCATATGCGCACCAGACCCGAGCTTGGCGTTTGCTCCAGTGTCGCAAAGCTCACCCCCGATCGCAATTGTCGGATCCATGCCCGCGTTTTCAAGGATGAGCCCTACCATGGAGGCTGTCGTGGTCTTGCCGTGAGTCCCGGCAATACCTATCCCCTTTTTCATATTGAAAAGCCAGCTCAAAACCTCAGCCCTCTTGAAGGTAAGAATACCGCGCCTTTGGGCCTCAAGGAGTTCTTCGGTCTCCGGGGGAATTGCACTGCTGTAGACCAACGCTTCAGGATTGAAGCGCTCCAGGTGGCTTTTGTCGTGTCCCAGAACAAAATCGATTCCGCTGGGGGCTATCTTATGTATGTAATAGGTATGTGATACATCACATCCGCTGACATTCATTCCAAGCTGGCGAAGAAGGAGAGCCAGTCCGCTCATGCCCGCTCCACCAATTCCCATAAGGTGGATATTTTTGAGGCTTTCGAATCGGCCAGCGAAGTTATTCAATTGAGACCTCTCCCTTCGGCGTTATGTAAGACATGGTTCCAGAGTTTTTCACAAACATCGCTGTTTTTTTTCGGGCCAAAAATGGCTTGACCGAGCCGAGCCCTCTTATGTTCATAGTCTATCATGAAGCTGAGGTTTTGAAGAACTCCGTTATCAATTTCCCAAATGGAACCGTGGCCTTGTTCACAAAATATCATGGCGTTTTCCATCTGGTGATCATCGGAGGCACCTCTCCATGGAATTATGACAGAAGGAAGCCCAAAAACAACAAGTTCCGAAAGTGTCGAAGCTCCTGCCCTGGCAACAGCTACATCAGCCAGAGAATAAAGCAGGTCGATGTTCCACTCCCTTGGAAGTATCCAGAGATTCGGTGCCGCCCTGACAACTTCCATTCCTGTACCTACCAGAAGAATACTCCAATCCGCAAAAAGTTTCAGGGAACAGGCATCACCGAAAAGATCCGCAAGGGGATCGCTTCCAAGAGATCCCCCAAGGACAAGGATTACAGGAGGGGGCGGCAGGGGCATGTTGAAACCAAGTTTATTCCATGCTTCCCCGGGGGGCAAACATGTCATCCTTCTGACAGGAACGCCAACATGGGCAAATTCGCAATTTGAAAGAGGGAGACATCTTTCCCACCCGGAAAATACCGGAATTCCCAGCCTGACCGCGAACCTTGTTACCTTCCCGGCACGCGCGTTCTGTTCATGAAGGACCACCGGAGTGCGGTTCGATAATGATGCCAGAATAACAGGTATTGATATATAACCCCCAAAAACGAGACATACATCTGGCTTCCATTCCTTCAGTATTTTTCTGGAAAAATGGAAGGATCTCAGGAGACCCTTCCATCTTTGGGCCTTTGTCCGCAACGAACCCCAAAGAGGTGAACCTTCCATCGGAAGGACAAAAGGCTTAATCCCGGCATGTGAGAACATTGAATCTTCAACAGGTCTGCTTCCGCAGACAAAGCGGACCTCCGAATCAGGCTGTTTGGCCACCATCCACTTCGCGAAAGAAATGGCAGGCCAGATGTGTCCTCCTGTACCCCCTGCAGCAAGCAGAATTTTCATCCGCAACACCTCTTCAAAACGGCTTCCCCCAACATTACGAATTTCTCATCAAACGAAGCAGGATTCCGGTCTTGCACCAGGAAAGAACGAGTGAACTTCCGCCGTAACTGACAAAAGGAAGTGGAATTCCGGTCAGGGGTAAAAGCCTGAGTACCCCTCCGGTGTTGACTAGAAAAGGAATAAAGATCGAAAGAGTCAAAGCCCAGACAAGGGTTGCTTCAAGTTCATCATCCAGAGATATGTATGAAAGGTAATTCAGAAACAGAAGTGCTCCGAAAAGCAGTACTACGGAAAAAGTACCTACGAGACCAAGTTCCTCGCCAATAACCGCAAATATGAAGTCAGTATGCGCTGCCGGGAGGTACTGCAGTTTTTGCAGACCATGGCCTATACCAACCCCGAAAGGTCCGCCGTTCGCAAAAGCCACAAACCCCTGAAGGGTCTGAAAACTGCTTCCCAGCGGGTCACTCCATGGGTTCAGAAAGGCAGTGATCCTTTCAAGCCTGTATTCACTCAACATGATCACAGGGAAAAACAGAACTACCGATGAGACCGCTCCTGTCAGAAGGGGAAATATCCATCCGTAAACCTGAACATATATCCCCATAGCAAGGGCAAAAAGGATCATGGCTCCCCCAAAATCCGGCTGGAAAAGGAATGGCCATGCGGAAAGTCCGAAGAGAAGCAGGGTCCTGGCCATCGCCTTTTTTCTGTCAAGGCCCGGTTCCCTCAGTTTTTTCGAAAGATGAATCGCAAAAGCCAGAAGCATAACTTCCGAAGCCTGCACCGAAAGGGGTCCGAACCGAACCCAGCGGCTTGCACCTCCGCCAATTCTACCTATTCCCGGAAGCAAGGTGAAGAACATCAGAAAGAGCGCTCCAAGCCATATCACCCCGCTCCACTTCTGCCAGAAACGCAGCGTCGGAAGGGTGCAAATTATCATTGCCGCGAGTCCCACAAGCATCCACTTGATCTGCCTCAGGCCGTAGAAAAACGGTGTTTTATCCTGGGATATCGTAAGCTGGGCGGTAACCGATGATATCATCAGGATCCCAACACATGAAAGGATCAGGGGGATGGCCCAGGTTGACTGGATCGCTAACCCCCATAAAGGCTTTTGCCTCATCCAGGACATGACGCCTCTAATCTGCATCATTGCTCTCCACTGGCGGCTTCTACGGATCTCCTGAAATCATCTCCGCGTTCCTTGTAGTTTGCGTACATGTCCCAACTTGTGCAGGCCGGCGAAAGCAGAACGACATCTCCCATTTTTGACATCTCGATGGCCGTTTCAACGGCTTCTTTCATAGTGAGCGCTTCCTTGAAAGCCCAAAAACCCTCTTTTATAAGCGCTTCACGGATCCTGGGCTTCTCTTCCCCGATCAGCACAACACCTGCGGCCTCTCTTGATACAGCAATTGCAAGGGGTCCATAATCCTCTCCTTTCCCCTTTCCGCCAAGAATTACAATCTTTTTGCCTTCAAGTGAAGAAAGAGCGGTTACTGTTGCCGCAACGTTTGTGCCCTTGGAGTCATCGATGTAAGTAACACCGTCAATGACTGCAACAAGCTCGCACCTGTGAGAAGGAGCCTTGAAGGAGGCCAGGGATGACTTCACCGATCTCATATTCCCGCCCAGAAGAGAGAGCGAGGTGATCGACATTGCCGCATTTTCAAGGTTGTGTCTTCCGAGGAGAGGAAGATCCCCGTATTCGAAAAGTTTGATCCCGGCTCCCCCATCCGCTAATACCGCTTGATCTTCATCCATCAATATTCCCTTATTCCCCCTGTTCTCTTTTCTGCTGCCCCAAACGAGGGGAATTGCCTTATTCTCCACATCTCCGGAGGGAAAAAGCATCGGAAGATCCCGGAACTGACAGATCACTCTTCCGTTCTGTGGAAGCATTTCAAGTATCTTCTTCTTGGATCTGAAATACTCCTCAAGTGAGCCGTGCCAGTCTATGTGATCAGGCTCGATATTGGTGATGACGGCAAGGTCCAAACGGAATCTTTTGGCCCAGAAGAGCTGAAAACTGCTCAATTCGGCGACGATGACCTCGTGGTCGATCCCCGCATGCTCCGCCAGAGGACTTCCCACGTTTCCTGCAACGCCCGCCTTGAATCCGGCTTTTTTAAAAAGATGGCCGGCAAGCATCGTTGTGGTCGTCTTGCCGTTGCTCCCGGTGACACCGATAATTGACCCTTTCAGATGAGGCCCGACAAAATCCAGCTCGCCAACGATGGGAATCCCATTTTTCAAAGCAAGAACAACGGGATCCGCATTGGGCGAAACTCCAGAACTCAAAACCATGGTGTCACATTCAAGCATCCTTTGGGAATGGCCGCCCGATTCAAAAGAAATTCCGTTCTTTTTGAATATTGCGCGTGCGCCATCGTCTATCTCCCGGGTTTCTGTAACAAAAACTGGATATCCAAGCTCTCGCGCAAGAACAGCCAGAGACCGGCCGCTGACTCCTGCCCCTACGACGGTCACGGAACTTCTCCCGGAGAGTGGATACCTGTGATCTGGGGAAAATCCTGACATTCTCATTCCTCCGAACTCTAAG
Source organism: Thermovirgaceae bacterium (assembly GCA_030656095.1). GTDB lineage: Bacteria > Synergistota > Synergistia > Synergistales > Thermovirgaceae > UBA2252. Next base: position 7,923 of record JAUSOU010000066.1, read on the forward strand.
GCAACAGGATCACTATAAGTGTGGACAGGAGGATCATGCCGGCTAGATGAAATGCCCAGAAGCTCACAACAACACGATTCTCGCTCCAGCCGATCATCTCGAAATGATGGTGAATGGGGCTCATCCGGAACACTTTCCTGCCGAAACCTCTAATAGCGGCGATCTGGATGATGACCGAGACGACTTCTATGCCCATCAGGAACCCGAGCGGCAAAATCAGAATCGCCAGATCTCCCGAGACACAGATGGAAACGAGAAGGCCTCCCAGAAAATGAGAACCGCAATCACCCATGAAAACCCTTGCCGGATGCAGATTATGTCTCAAAAAACCGAGAGAGAGACCCAGGCCGATAAGCGCCCCGGCGGAAGAGGCCGTATTGCCGGGGGCAAGCACGAGGAATCCCAGAAAGGAGATGGCACAGGAACCGGAAGCAAGACCGTCAAGCCCATCGGTAATATTGACGGCGTTCAGGGCGCCCACAAGAATGAAGACAAGCGCAAGATAACCCCATATGCCTCCCCAGAACACACCGGGCGCAACCCCGAATTTACCGTCCGCCATGTAGATCCCTGCCCAGATGGATCCTGCTGCCAGCTGGAGAAATAACTTTTGCAGGCTGCGTAAACCCTCGCTTGAGCTCCTGATATACTTCAGAAGATCATCGGCCAGGCCGATCAGACCCCCGGCCAGAGGAAAACCCAGGACTGCGAGCGCATCACCCCCGGTCCAGGAGCCGGTCATCCATAAAAACGAACACAAAAGCACTCCAATAACGAGAAAAACCACACCTCCCATGGTTGGCGTGCCCTTCTTTTTTTCTATATGACTTTGCGGTCCGTATTTCTTGAGATTCTGGGAAACATGTCTCTTCAGGAGAAATCGGATCCACACCCCCTGCAAGGATACTTCAAGAAACAACACTGTCCCCAGCAAATAGAAACCGGACATTACCCCGTATCCTCCAGGCATTTCATTGCACGCTCCATCCTGAACGACCGCGATCCTTTGAAGAGAACCACGTCACCGGGAGACAGGGTTAAAAGAAGGATCTCGGACAATTTTGTGATGTCATCGAAAGCCCGCAGGTTTTCTGGAACTTTGGGTGGCATGGATCGGCCCCAGGATCCTCCAAAGAGAAAAACTCCGTCAAAGGAATCAAAATACGGGAACATTTCCCTGTGCCACTTGATGGTGTCATCGCCAAGCTCCCCCATCGCTCCGAGAACAGCCCATTTTTTGCCTTCAGTACGTATCCCTGAAAGGGTAACAAGCGCCTGCCTCATCGAAAGGGGATTTGCGTTGTAGGTTTCATCGATGTAATAAACCCCCTTCCCGGATACATGAACGCCCCCGCGCCCGGGAAGAGGTTTGAAGGATTCAAGCGCTGCGGATTGATCCATTTCGGGCACTCCGAGAAAATCACCGGCCGCCATTGCAAATGCAACAGCGTAGGCGTTCTGTTCTCCAAAGAGGCGGGGCTTCAGCTTTCTTTTCCCTGATGGGGTTGCCAGAACAAGAAAAAGGGAAGGACCGTCTTTATCAAATTCAAACCGGGTTTCCTCGATACGGTAAAGGGAACTTGATCTTCCGACAGGTATCCTGGTGATCCCTTCCGGCAGATCATCGACAGCACGGGACAGAAGCGCATTATCAGAATTATAAGACAGACACTTCAGGGATCCGCAGTTGGCAAGCTCCATCTTTGCTTCAAGGACTCCGGACTCATCTTTGAGCCCTTCCAGGTGCCCGGCGCCTACCTCGGTTATGATCCCATATGAGGGCCGGAACATCGAGGCCATCTCCCTGATCTCTCCGGGGTGGTTCGTGCCCATCTCCAGTATCAGGAACCGAGTGTCAAGAGGCGCTTCAAGGACGGTCAGGGCACACCCTATCCATGTATTGAAACTCCTGCGGGCGCAATGGACACCCCCAAGACTTTCCGCAACCGCTCTCGTCATCTCCCTTGTCGTTGTCTTTCCCACGGTTCCAGTTATCGCTATTGTGGATTCAAGATCAAGCATCTCCAGACGCCTGAGGGAAAGACTCTTCAGTGCGGCCAAGGTGTCCTTTGTCAAAAGAGCCGGAATTTTTTCCAGGAACACCCTCTGGAGACTCTCCCCGGCAAGTTGGGGATTGATGACCAGTGCATCTGCACCGCGTTCGATGGCTTCTTCAATAAAGGCGTGCCCGTCGGTGCGTTCTCCGGGAAGAGCCCAGAATATGTCTCCGGGGCGTATTTCGCGGCTGTCGATTTTGATGGGGGGGGAGAAAACGATGTCTTTCCCCGACCATCTTGCGCCAATGTATTCAGCAGCCTGCGAGAGTCTCCATTCCATTTGGTCTTTTTGGGTAATATTCATTGGACACGCCTTTTCCGGGACCATTCCGCAACAGCATCGAGGTCGCTGTAGGGTGTTATTCTGTCGGAAAACACGATGTTCCTCTCAGGCCCCTTTCCGGATATGACAACAGCGTCTCCCCCCGAAGCGCTGTCAAGCGCGAAATGTACCGCATCCTTCCGGTCCAGAATAATTCTCCATTCGGCCTTCCCGGAATTTCCGTCTGAGGCCTGGATTCCGCTTACTATCTGTTCAGCAATTTTCCGGGGGTCCTCGCTCCTGGGGTTATCCATGGTCACAACGATATGGTCTGCCATTCTGGAGGCAATTTCCCCCATGATCGGCCTGTTTCCCTGGAATCTGTCGCCTCCCGATCCGAATACCGACCATATTCTTCCTGTGCATACTTCCCTGACTGTCGCAAGAACGTTCTGCAGGGCATCAGGCGTATGAGCATAGTCGATAATGGCAGTCACGCCGTTATTGAAACAAAGGCTTTGAAGCCTTCCCGGAACCTGAGGCATCCCTTCGAGCCCCTTTCTGACAGATTCAGGATCCAGACCCATCTCCATTGAAACAGCTGCGGCCCCAAGCGCGTTCTGCGCATTGAAAGCTCCGGTAACCGGGAGGCTTGCTTCAAAAACCGCTTTCGTTTTTCGGCATACAACCTCCAGCCTGATCCCGGAAAGATTCATTGTGATTATCCTTCCAGCAACATCGGGATCTCCGGAAGCCTCGAGTCCGAATGAGGATACCCTTTCCGGAAAAAGACTCTTCACTATCCTTCCGTATGGATCGTCGCTATTCGCCGCGCCGACCCAGCATCCATTTCTCATGTATTCTCGAAAAAGTCGCAGTTTCGCCTCGAAATAGTGATCCATGGACCCATGAAAATCAAGGTGCTCAGGGGTAAGGTTGGTAAACACCCCGGCATCGAAGGAACACCCCGCGAGCCTCCTCTGGAAGAGCCCGTGTGATGAGGTTTCCATTACGCAGGATTTGCATCCGTTTTTTACCATCTCCGCAAGCATGCACTGAATGTCGGTCGCCTCGGGCGTTGTCCGGTCCGCGTCTTTTTCCAAGCCGGAGCCGTCGTCGTAGACGATTGTGCCCATAAGTCCCTGCTTGATGCCTTCCCGGGCAAAGATGGATCTCAGCATGAATGCGGTCGTGCTCTTCCCGTTTGTTCCCGTAACGGCGACCATCTTCATTGAACCGGCTGGTTTGCCGTAGATCTCCGAAGCTGCTTCACCGAGGATACTTCTGGTGTCGCTCACTAAAATGTGCAATAAATCCGTTTCGGTGACTCTTTCGCATAAAATGGCGCAGGCTCCCCTTGTTTTCGCTTCAGCTGTAAATTCGTGACCGTCGCTTCTCGCGCCTCTAAGGCACACGAAAATCGATCCGGAGGTTATCTTCCTGGAGTCATGGGTTATTCCGGAGATCTCCCGGGATTCCGCTACTGATAAATGGGGATCCTTCTCTCCCATTTTATAAAGTCCTCTGAAATCTCCGTTGCTACTGAGAAGTTTCACAAGATCAGCAATCTTCATATATATCCTCCATTTCCGCAGGGAACATCAGGATATCTGTTCGATATCCTGCACAATGTTCCTGAAAACAGGAGCGGCAACCTTCCCGCCCAGAAAATCTCCGGAACTGGGGTTGCCGAGGATCACGAGCAGCAGGAACCTCGGGTTCTCGCTTGGCCAGAATCCGACAAAGGAAGGAGAGTACGCTCCCTTCTGGTAGCCGCCCCCGCCGGGGACCTGGGCGGTCCCGGTTTTTCCGGCTACCGATGCTCCGGGAACATCAGCGGTTTTGCCTGTGCCGCTCAGCACTGCCTTCCTCATCGCCGACCTTAACCATTCCGCGGTGCTTTCCGACAAAACCTCGGCTACAACCTCAGGTTTTCCGGTATATTTCAAGCTGCCGTCCTTTCCGCGGACCTCGGACACGATAAATGGTTTCATGATCTTCCCGCCGTTTGCGATCGACCCGGTGGCAACCGCGAGTTGAAGAGGAGTTACTCCGATCCCGTGACCAATTGCGATGGTTGCCGGAACCGATCCTCTCCACTGGGATGGTGGGGCCAGAAGGCCTGATTCCTCACCGGGGATCTCAATGCCGGAAACTTCTCCGAAACCACACCTTTTAAGGTAGGAGTAGGTTTGAAAAGGATCGGAATTCCGGATGCTTAAAACCATCCCGACGTTGCAGGAGTCTGCAATGATCCTTGAAGCGTCTATTGTTCCATGCGCCTTTATGTCGTGTATTACAACATCGGATACTTTTATCTTCCCCTGGCAATTAAACGTATCCTGTTTTGAAATCTCTCCATTATCAATAACATTGCCCATAATGATAGGTTTGAATGTCGAGCCTGGTTCAAAGACTCTTGATGTCACATTGTTTCGCAGCGACTCCTTGTCCTTGAAAGTGTTTCTGTCGTTCGGGTTGAAATCCGGGAGACTCGCCATTCCAAGGATCCGTCCAGACCCCGGCTCCAGAATAATTGCCGCTGCCCATTCTGCTTTATTGAGCATCAGGCCTTCCCTGAGTCGCCTTTCGAGAATGTGTTGAAGCCTGGAATCTATGGTCAGCTGCACGGATCCATCGTTCTCGGCAACGATTGACTGCCCTGGTATCGCCACGTCGACAAAATTCCCACGTGCGTCTTTTGCGATGATCCGCCCTTCCGGGGGAGCATACAGAACCGAATCCCAGAAGAGTTCAAGCCCTGCCAACCCGACATCATCCACATCGCAGTATCCAAGAACATGGGCAAGTGTATTTCCCTGGGGATAGACCCTCCTTGTCTCCTTGACCCAGAAAAGCCCTGGCAGTTTGAGGCCTGCAATCTTATCCGCAGTCTCGGGCTCGATTTTCCTGGCGATAAGGAAATATCGCCCATCTATCGGAGATGAAATCCTTTCCAATCTGGATTGGGGTATCAGATCCTGGAGAAGCGGCGCGTTCGCCGTATCCCAAAGGGTGGGGTCAATGAAAAAACTGAGGGCAGGAGTTGAAAGGGCCAAAGATATTCCGTTTTTATCGCGAATACAACCTCTGGGGGCAGTAACGCGGAGCCTGGCCCAGTACTGACTGCCTGCCTGTGACCGGACTCGGGGATCCGGGTCAATCTGAAGAGAATAAAGCCTGAAGAGGATTGCACAAATGCTTATAGACAACAAAATCCACGGACTCTTCCTCAGGCGGCTCATATGATCCTGCCCGTCCCTTCCAAAAAAAATTTATGGTTACTGGCGGGCTGAAGCCTTTCCGGTGATAGTATCCACCAGTCTGGCGAGTACTTCTCTCAACTTCCCGGTCCCGGGGGAAGCTTTGCCGTTGTCTGCCAATACGATATCTCTGGGACCCGCAACTTTGACAAGCCCGATATTGGCGGAAGCCCTCATGCCCAATTCCGACCTCGCATAACTATACACTCTTGTAGGATTCAGTAAACTTGCGAGATCTTTTTCCAGGCGGGACTGCTCCTCTTCCCTTGTCACGATCTGGCGCTGTATCTCTGCCAGTTTGTATTCCATATTCAGGGAATAGAGCCTTAAAGCGACCAGACCCATCAGGATAGCCACGACTCCGGCACATACAAGGATACAGACAGAACCACTGCCTTTTATCGGTCTCCTGCCCGTGCAGGTTAATTCCATTGCATGACCGTTCATTTTCTCTTCCCTCCCGGCATATCCCCCTGAAAATGGAAAGCCCTGAGTTTGGCGCTTCTGGATCTCCAGTTTTCCTCCAGCTCTTCGGGCCCGGGAACAAGAGGTCTCCTGAAAGGCAAAACCCCCTTCCCCGTAGAGTTCCAATCCCGGAACTTCTTCTTGACTATCCTGTCCTCAAGAGAGTGATAACTTACAACTACGACTGCCATTCTGTTGACTGCGATTTCCTCGCATTCATTAAGGGCGTTTTCCAACGCCTCCAATTCATCGTTCACCGCGATCCTCAGGGCCTGGAAAATTTTTCTCGAAGGGTTTCTTCCCATTTTCCGCTGCACAGGAGCAGGCAGGGTTTCTCTTATGACCGTGACCAGCGTTTCAGTTTGGGCAATCGGGCCGACCCTTTCCCTGTACCTGACGATTCCGCGGGCAATTTGCGCCGCAAAGGATTCCTCGCCGTAAACCCGGAAAATCCTTATAAGATCTCTCATGCTGTAGGTATTAACGATATCCGCCGCCATCATCTGATGATCGTCTGCGTTGTCCATTCGCATATCCAGGGGACCGTTCTCCTGAAAAGAAAACCCCCTGTCGGGGGTATCTACCTGCATGCTGGAGATCCCAAGGTCAAAAATTACTGCATCGGGTGCACTCACTCCCGCTTCATCAAGAATCATCGAAAGATCTCTAAAATTGCCGTGAACTGCTCTGAAACGATCTCCAAAAGACAGAAGCCTCCTCCTGGCGGATTCAATGGCCTGGGGGTCCTGATCCAGGCCGATCACCGCGACCTTCTGCCACTTGGAAAGGATCGCCTCGGAATAGCCCCCAAATCCGAGGGTGGCATCCACCACCACCCGGATCGCAGGAATGCCCTCAAGGATCCCGCAAACTTCCGGAAGCATGACTGGAATATGACCGTTCATAATCCTTCGACCTCTTCCGCGATATCGGGAAGATCCTTTCGGACGTTTTCAAGGTAGATGTTCCACGACTCCGTATCCCAAAGCTCGATGTGGTCCCCGACTCCGATAACGCTGACTTCCTGATCCAGTTTTGCGTGCTGCCGCAAATTGACCGGTATAAGGACTCTTCCGGATCCGTCAAACTGTATCTCGTGTGCGGTTGCAAGAAGGACTCTTAAGAAATCCCTGGTCCGGCCCTTGGAAAACGACATCTGCTGAAACCTTTTCAGTAGATCCTGCCATTTCTCTTCCGGGTATACTGAGACACACTGATCTATTCCAACCGTCGCAACAGAGTTGTCACCCAACTCGTCACGAAACTTTGATGGCAGAACTATTCTTCCCTTGTTGTCGAATTTGTGTTCGTATGTTCCCACTAGCATGGGGTTTTCCTCCCATAATTTACCACTACCTGCCACTTTGCACCACTTTATCACTCTTTCCTGAAAATCAATAATTATATGGTCCCTACTCATTAAATTTTTCTGGTTCTATAGAACCATCTTCGCCACAACACAACAAAAAAGGAGCGCATCACTAAATGATGTGCTCCTTTGTTTTGGCAGACCGTTGAATTGATAAACAGGATATATCCGGGGGTTTCCGGATTTGTTGCGGGAAGCATTCCTTAAGCCGGGTTCTGTGTGAAGCGGTCATTTATCTAGGAACCGGCTTGCGCCGGCTCTCAAGCGACCGTACCCGAGGGTCAACGGGCAGCCTCATCCCCTCCTATTCGGTCTTGCTCCGGGCGGGGTTTGCCTAGCCTGTCGGTCACCCGACAGCTGGTGGGCTCTTACCCCACCTTTTCACCCTTACCCGCCAAAAGCGGGCGGTATGTTTCTGTGGCACTTTCCTTGGGCTCACGCCCACTGGAATTTCTCCAGCGCCCTGCCCTTTGGAGCCCGGACTTTCCTCTCTCCC
>JAUSOU010000078.1 GCA_030656095.1 Thermovirgaceae bacterium
GTGCGCCCGGCAGGGCGCACCGACTTGGAGGTGAAAGTCCTCTGCAGGCCCGACAGGGGGAACTGCTAGCCGGACGGCAAGGGCTGCCGCCGTGAGGCGGAGTCTGAAGGAAGCCGCGGGCAAAGCGCTGCCTCGACGAACAGAAACCGCATAGAAGGGATACAGACCGAGTGAGGAGGCCATTAGATTCAAAGCCCAATACCTGTACGGAGGATTTGTATGTATATGCGGCGGGGATAAGCGTGAAAGACGGTGTGTCTTACCCGGGGAGATCTCATGCCGTGCCACGTGCTACCGTCACCAAGAGGTGACGGTAAGCGGTATGAGAAGTCAGCCGAGGTCATAGTAGCCACGTTGGTCACGGGTGAAGGACCAAACCTTGAGTTGAGGAAGGGATACCTCATGGTGCGAACAGTACGAACGGCAGAAAGCGGAAGATCCCGCGCCCAGGCGGAGAATACCGGACGGAATCCGGGGGGCAAGCCTGTGGTGTCGAGTCCTGTCCATGCGTGAGGAGTAACCTCGACCAGCTGAATGAATCAAACAGCGAAGAATATCAGCTTAGGGAACCGCCTTGGTACGGGACCGTACGCCCGGTGGCGCGAGAGGCCGGGGAAAGAAATTCACCCAGCCTACTCGATCGCCTGCGGGCTTTCACGGCTTCGCCGCTGGGGTGCGGATACTGCCCGAACCTGGAGAATTTGCCGGGGATGAGGGAAAAATCGCAGTTTGGGGGAGAATACAAGGAATAATGATAATTTCAATTGTCAGAAAAAGAGGTCCTGCCGCGTTTTGTATAACAGAGGATCTGAAAGGGAGGGAATCCTTTGGATGACGACCTTCTGATGCTGCAGTTCGCCAGTGGAAACGAAAAGGCGATGGAGACACTTTATAAGTGCTGGGCTCCGCGGATCATGGCATACGCAGGGAGATGCCTCGGAGATTTTCACGAAGCGCAGGACGTTGCACAGGAGTCCTTCATGATGCTTTCGAAAAGCGCCGTCGGCTACGAGCCAAGAGGCAGGTTCGGCGCCTATCTTTTCAGGATCGCCGGAAACATTGTTCGAAGCCGCTGCAGGAAGAAAGCGCCCCTTCTCGGGGTCATGGACGAACTCTATGACGGGCCCAATGATGAGGGGATCGCGGAGGAGACGGCGATGTGGAGGATCGATCTGGAAAGTGCCCTCGAAAAACTGCCCGCGGATCAGAGGGAAGCCCTTCTCCTTGTTGTCTGCGGCGGTCTCTCCTATGACGAAGCGGCGCTTGTGCAGGGTGTCTCCCAGGATGCTCTGGCCCAGAGGGTTTCCCGATCAAGAAAGGGTCTCTACAGGATGCTTTCAGGAAAAGGAATGGAAGGGGGCAGTTTGAAATGAAGAAAGAATGCGATAAGGCCTTCGATCTTCTTTCGGGACGCCTGGACGGAGAGATAGGGCAGGAGGACGAGCGGTGGCTCGAGCTGCACCTTGCCGGCTGCCAAGATTGCCGTGAGTATGAAATGTTCCTTGCCAGCCTGAACCGGCAGCTGAAGGAAGAAGTTCCTACCGTAAAGAGCGGAGTTTTACCTTCTGGCGGCAAGTGGGCCAGGCGTCTGGCCAGTATTTTGATCCCTGCGGCCTGTCTGATCTTGGGGTTTGCCATGGGATCGTTCCTTCATGGAGGTTCCCCTGACGTCGCGATGTCCTCCAGAGTGGCGGTTCCGACGCCATGGATGCAGACAGCCGACCCGATAAGGAGATCTGCCGCGGCCGCGGCGGCTCCGGTTACGGAGAGGATCGAATGGTACCAGACACAGATAGCGGAGGAGCTTTCGAAGGAAACTGCCGACTGGCTGAAGATCAGGGTTTTGGTCGAGTCCATGAATTCCTGGAGAACGGAACTGGAGCTTCTTACGATCCATGCCCTCTATGCGGAGCGGTTCATGTCTCCCGGCTATGGGGGCGAAGGATCGGCATGGCTCGCTCTTCTCGGAAAAGAGCAGAAATAAGAATTTCGGCCCATAAGGAGGTCAATCAGGTATGAATATGAAACGCAAGATCTTTTGTCTCATGATCATTGTTGCAGTCATGGCGGGGATCCAGGGTGTCGCAGTCGCGGCGGAAACGGGTGATCAGCTCTGGCTGAGGACCATGACCAGTGAATGCGTTCGGGAGATGGTTGAAATTGGTGTCGGCGCGGAAGACGCCGAAATGTACGCTAACCAATACCAGTTCATGGCGATGACCATGAAGGGCCAAACTAAATCGGGCGAAGAGGCCGATGCGGAAAGAATTGGAAGCGCTCTCGGCAAGGTTCTCGGGGTGTCGCTTACGGAACAGGGCAAAGAAGCCATGACCGATGCGGCCTTTGCCTTCATGTCGGCAAACCGGGCTGGCATGGCGCCGGAAATTGCTGCCGCCGCTGAGGCTCAGTTGCTCAGGAGTCGATATACCATCCAGAACGTGACCAGGGTCATGACACAGGCAACGGAAATGATGCGAACGATGCAGCCCGAAGACAAGGGAGCAGCCCTTGGCGAGATGATCCGGACCATGGCTCAGAACAAAGTTACCGCTGAGACGATGACCCAGACGATGGCACAGTCCGGGCAGGGTAATGGTGGAGCGGGTGCAGGAGGTTCGGGATCAGGTTCTGGATCAGGTTCGGGAGCCGGGTCGCCCGGTGGTGCCGGCAGCGGAGGAGCAGGCTCCGGTAGTGGCGGTGGCGGCGGACACTCGGGAAAATAGGAGATTTTCTACACGGAAGGAAATTCAAAGTGCCGCCCTGGTTTTCCAGGGCGGCACTTTGATTATCGATCACTTCGTGTGCGAGGAATCCGGCCCCGCCTGGAGGCCGGTTTCTTTTTTGCCCTTGATGTGTTCCTTTATCTCGCTCTGCGAGACGCGGGTGAGTTCCGACTCAGGGAGGGCGCCCAGGAGCTGCCAGCACAGATCCAGTGACAGTTCGATCTCGCGGTTTTCGTCGAATCCCTGGTTGACGAAGAGTTTTTCGAAGTCCCTGCCGAAGGCCAGATATGCCTGGTCGGTTTTGCCCAGTTCGTCCTCCCCGACAACGCCCGCCAGGGCCTTGATCTCCTGGACTCTGCTGTAGGAGGCGAATATCTGGCTGGCCAGGTCGGGGTGGTCTTCGCGGGTATAGCCCTTGCCGATGCTGTCCTTCATGAGGCGTGAGAGGCTCATGAGGACTTCAACGGGCGGGTAGACGCCCCTGGCGTCAAGGGCCCTGGAGAGAACGATCTGCCCCTCTGTGATGAAGCCCGTCAGGTCCGGGATCGGGTGAGTGATGTCGTCGTTGGGCATGGTCAGGATCGGAAGCTGGGTCAGGCTCCCTTTGCGGTCTGTCAGGATGCCGGCACGTTCGTAGAGGGATGCCAGGTCGCTGTACATGTAGGCGGGGTAGCCCTTGCGGCTGGGGACTTCTCCCCTGGCGACACCCAGTTCCCTCAGTGCCTCGCAGTAGTTGGTCATGTCGGTGAGGATGATGAGCACATGCATGTCCAGTTCGAAGGCCAGGTATTCGGCAGTGGTGAGGGCAAAGCGCGGCGTGGCGATCCTCTCGATCACGGGATCGTCGGCAAGGTTCAAAAACATTACGATGTTGCGGATGGTGCCGCTCTCTATGAGGTGGCGCTGGAAGAATTCGGCGTCGTCGTGCTTTATGCCCACTCCGGCGAAGACGACGGCGAAGTTGTCCGATCCTACGAGGCGGGACTGGGTGGCGATCTGCACGGCCAGCCTGTTGTGGGGCAGACCGTTGCCGGAGAAGATAGGCAATTTCTGGCCACGGATGAGGGTGGTCAGGGTGTCGAGACTCGAGATGCCGGTGTGGATGAAGTCTCTGGGGTACTGACGGGCCATCGGGTTGATGGGTTGGCCGTTGACGTTGAGAGTCCGGCCTCCGTAGACGGTACCGCAGCCGTCACGGGGCTCTCCCAGGCCGTTGAAGATGCGTCCCAGGATCTGGGGAGAGACGCCGAATTCAAGGAAACGGTCCAGGAAGCGCACTCTTGTGGTGGCCGGGACAAGGTCCTGCGTGCCTGAGAATACCTGGATCAGGCACGCTTTTTCGCTTATGAGGATGACTCGCCCCCTGCGGAGGTTTCCCCGGGTGTCCCGGATATCCACCATTTCGCCGTAGCTCACGTCCCGCACTCCTTCTACGAGGATGAAGGGTCCGTTCACTTCCTGGATACCCACGTATTCGGTGTTGATCATGAACGATTCCCTCTTTTCCCTGTGGCAGTCCGCTCGGCGGCCACCCGGTCAAGGGCCGTGTCCAGGCGGTTCCTGAGACCGGCGATGGCCTCTCCGTCGTCGGAAGGAAGCTCTCGGAGACGGGTGATCTCCATTACTTCGGGGGGTTTTTTGATTAGCGAAAGAGGGACGCCGCTTTTGACCATTCCTCGGGCTTTTTCCCAAAAGTGGAGGATCAGGTCCAGGATGGCGAACCCTTTTTTGGGAGACTGGTATGATTCCGGACCGAATGCGCTCTGCTGGAGAAAGCCGTTCTTGACCAGGAGTGCGCAGAGCGCGACAAGGCGCTGGTCGTCCGGCAGTACGTCCTCTCCGACGAGCCGGATGATCTGCTGTATGTGGTCGTCCTCGGCCAGAAGGCTCCTTGCCTGGTCACGGCGCTCCTTCCATCGCGGATCGATCTCTGAGTTGAACCAGTCCTCAAGCTCTCCGGCGTACTCGCTGTAGGAGTCGAGCCAGTTGATGGCCGGGAAGTGGCGTGCGTTGGCCAGACGCTTGTCCAGGGCCCAGAAGCAGCGGATGAACCGTTTTGTGTGGCGTGTGACGGGTTCGGTAAAATCTCCTCCGGGCGGTGAAACAGCGCCGATGATCGTGATGCTCCCCTGGCCTCCGCCAAGCGTTTCAACACGTCCGGCCCGTTCATAAAACTCAGCGAGTCGTGTGGGCAGGTAGGCGGGAAACCCCTCCTCAGCGGGAATCTCCTCGAGTCTCCCGGAGATCTCGCGGATGGCCTCAGCCCAGCGCGAGGTGGAGTCGGCCATAAGGGCCACGTCGTAACCCATGTCCCGGTAGTACTCGGCGATGGTTATCCCAGTGTAGATTGAGGCTTCCCGGGCCGCCACGGGCATGTTGGAGGTGTTGGCGATGAGTATGGTGCGCTCCATAAGGGGCCGTCCGGACCGGGGGTCCTTAAGGCTCGGAAACTCCTCAAGGACCTCCGTCATCTCGTTGCCCCGTTCTCCGCATCCTATGTAGATGACAAGCTGGGCATCGCTCCAGCGGGCAAGCTGATGCTGGGTCACGGTCTTGCCCGTGCCGAAACCTCCGGGGATGGCGGCAACCCCCCCCTTGGCAATGGGGAAGAGGCCGTCTATGACCCGCTGCCCCGAAATGAGAGGCGTCCGAAGCGGGAGCCTCTGTCGGCTGGGGCGGGATGTCCTGACGGGCCACCGATGGACCAGCGGGAGCGATTCTTCCCGGCCGTATTCGTCGCGGATGCGGGCGATGACAGTGCCGGATTTTGCCTTTTCGCCTCCTATGATCCAGGTCAGCTCCCCGGCGAAACCTGGAGGAACGAGAATGCGGTGTTCCAGCAGAGGCGTCTCCTGGACGACGGCCAGAAGGGAACCGGGGGCTACGACCTCGCCTGCGGCGGTTTTAGGGGTGACGAGCCACTCCTGATCCGGGTCGATCTGCTCTACGGAAAGTCCTCGCCCAAGAAACGAGCCCTCTTTCAAAAGAAGGGTGTTCAGCGGCCGGCCGATGCCGTCGAAGATGTGTCCCAGAAGGCCAGGCCCCAGAGAAACTGAAAGTGGTTCTCCAGTACCACGGACGGCTTCGCCGATGCGGAGCCCTTCCGTTTCCTCGTAGACCTGTATGACCGCCTCATCGCCTTCCATCCGGATGATCTCGCCGATGAGGTTTTCCTCTCCAACGCGCACCATCTCGCGCATGCCGAAGAACTTCATGCCCGCAGCGCGGACCACGGGACCGTTGACCGTGATGATCCTTCCCTCGTTTATCATGTGCTTCTCCATCAGAGCAGCGGTCCAAGCCGCTCGGCCAGTACGGGAATCAGTTCCTGGACTTTGGCCTCCCAGTCGGAGTTGACCTGGCGTTTGCCGTCGTCCGAGAGGAGCCAGAGTCCTCCCGAAATAGGGGAGGGTTTCTTTTCAGTGACAAACCTGATGTCCGGGTAGAGCTTTTCGGCGAAGGCTATCAGATCGTCGCATAGGGATTGGTCTGCCGCTGCAAGAATGATCCTGACCTCCTCGACCCCGGTCATACCCTCCATTGATTCCCCAAAGAGGCCCCGAAGGATGGCTGGATAGTTTTTTCTGGAGCGGAGGCCATCGAGTCCTTCGCCGAGCAGTCGGGCGGCCTCATGGATGAAGTGGTTGCGGGACCTCATGGTCTGGCGGTTCCTCTCGCGTTCTGCTGCTCCCGTCTGCCGGAGCCGCATCTCGTCGGCCCGGATCCGGGCGTTGCGGAGGATCTGGTCTGCTTCCTTTTCCAGACGTTCCATCTCCTCCCTGCGCCATGTGTCCGCTTTTTCCCTGGACTGCTCCAGGACATGCCTTCCTTCGAGGATGGCATTGTCCAGAATATGTTCGCGCATGGTTTCCAGTTTTTGTCGGGTTTCGGGGTTGTTCATTCGACCTTCACTCCTATCGCTTCCTGGACATAGCGTGTGAGAAAATCCGGGGAGCGCTTTGTGCCGTGGCGGTCGGGGATCTCCAATACGATGGGAAGCTCGCCGGATTGCCTAAGCTCCCGGACAACGTCGGGTACTTCGGAGGCAGCCCTCTCGGTGAGGACAAGAATTCCCAGATCATCCTGTTCCAGAGCCGTCCGGACGGCTCTGATCGTTTCGTCCGCGCCGTGGGCGAGAACGCCCGGGATACCTGCTATCCGCATCCCCACTAGCGAATCGTGGTTGTCGCTGACGAGAAAGGCCCGCACGCGCTACACCTTCCCAAGGATGAGCAGGGCGACGATAACGCCGTAGATGGCGATCCCCTCGGCCAGGCCCAGGTAGATCAGCGTGGAGCCCAGCAGTTCGGGTTTCTCTCCGACGACTCCCAGAGCAGCGGCGCCCACTACTGCCACTGCGATACCAGCGCCGATACAGGCCAACCCGGCGGCCAAACTGGCTCCCATGTAAGCCCAGCCTGCGGCGGAAGCCGAGGTCCCTTCGGTGACGGCCAGCGCAGCCCCTGCGAACAGCATGATCAGGGCGCAGCCGCTGACGAAGGACAGAACCCTTCGGGGTCTTGAAACCAGCTTTCCATTCAGAACCCATCCCGCACCAAGCGTGGTGATGATTGCTGCTGCCATTAAGATCGATCCTGTCATGTAGATTCCTCCTCTGCTTATATCCGTTTCATGGTTCATGGTTTACTCTCCGGTCAGCTTCTGCCTGGTGCCTGTCGGCTTTCCATGAGTTTTGTGCGCCAGGGCGGGCGTTTCCAGGCTTTCTTTTTCTTCCAGCGCACCGGGTTGAAGGGATTTCCTCCTCCCCGGTAGAACTTGCTGAAGAATTCGTAGTACTCGAGCCTGAGGGTCTGGATGAAGACTATCAGTCCCTCCAGGGCCACTATGAGCAGGTTGCCCAGCACCACGATGAGAAGCTTCAGCAGAAGACCTCCCGGAAGCCCGCGCACCATGTCACCCAGCATGAAGACGGCCAGGGAGAGGCCGATATGGTTCAGGGTGAAGGCTGCCAGCCGGACGAAGGAGGCCGTGTTGCCGAGGAAGGACAGGAGGACGTGGAAGACCTCGAAGAACTGAACAACCCGGCTCTCCGAGTCGGCAACCTGACCGGGAAGGAACCGTGCCAGACTGCTCCGGAATATCATGGCAGCCAGGAGCAGTCCCAGGACGGAGGTCAGGACCCACCCCGGAAAGGGGAGATCCCTTCCCGTGAAGTGGGCAAAGAGCGCCAGGGCCGTCGTCCAGTAGAAGAGAATCCCGGCGAGCCCCTGTCCATCGAAGAGCATCCGGCTGTAGTCACGCTCCCTCCAGCGGCCTATGATGTTCAGCACCATGCCCAGGGTAATGAAGGAGACGCCCGCCCCCAGGGAGATCTCCAGAAGGAGATCCATGTCCTTCATTGGAGAGAACCAGAGAGGGGAAAGGAGATCCTCCATGCCGAATACGCTGCCGTAGAGAAAGCCGAAGATGACTGAGAAAGTTCCGGCGGTCTGGACGACCAGGCACATGGAGCGCTGCATGAAACCCTTGCGAACCAGGAGGTGTGCGCCCAGGACAAGCATCAGGCCGTGTCCCACGTCGCCGAACATAAAACCGAACATGAGGCAGAAGCTGATGGCTACTATAAGCGACGGGTCCGATTCCCCGTAGCCCGGGAGGCTGTAGAGGGCCACGATGTCCTGAAAGGCGCGGACGAAGGGAAGATTTCTCATGAGCGTGGGGATGCCTGTGGTCCCGGCAGGAGGAGCTTCGGTGTAGACTGCTGTGCGAGGGGCTTCATCTTCGATGTAGGCAAGGATGCCGGACACGGAGCAGGCGGGGATCCACCCTGAGAGAACGTAGAAATCACCTATTTCCCCCCGTCCTCTGCAGAGGTCATAGATCCGCTGAAGAGTGAAGAGACGGCTGTAGAGAAGCTCCAGTTCCTGTCCATTCTCCCGGAGGAAACGCCTGGCAGCGTTTTGAAGCCTTTCGAATGCGTGTTTTCGGCTGGCTAGCCGGTGTCCTATCCGGTCTTTGCCGCCAGATGCGAAGCACTCCGTTATCTCCGGGATGGAGAAGGCCCGGAAGTTGAGCGATTCCAGCAGCTTTCCCGCGCCCTCGGCGTAACCGGGGAGGGCGAAAGCCAGAAGCCATGTTTCACCCTTGAGAGAGGTCAGATGCAGGGGCAGGAGAGGGACGTCACGGGCCGATTCGTCAAGCCGGGAGGCGCTTTCGTTCTGGAGGTGGCCGAAGAAGACGGTGAATCGTTCAATGGAAGCGAGCTGGTGGAGGGGTTGGCTCCGGTTCTCGAGGGCCTCCCAGAGTATTTCGGCCGCTTCGAGAATACGAATCCTTTCCTGGAGATCTATCTTCATTTTCTCCCATTTTCCAAGTATTTTCAGAGTTCCCTCCACATCCCGCCTTATCCGGTCCAGGCTCATTTCCCCGGAAAGTTTTACCGGGGCCGGTTCGGGAAGGGGTTCACCAGCGGCTTCCCATACAGTCGCAAGGCTTCTGAGCAGGGCGTCGCAGGGGTTTTCTCCTGCGGTCCCTATCCGGGCGCGGAGGGTGCTTTCGGTGATGATCGTATCAATGGGAATGGGCTGAAAATCCTCCCGCAGAACCAGCTGGCGTGCAATACTCTCAACTTCTTCCCTGGGTCCGAGTGCTGTCAGAGTGAGCATCTTCACGAGTGCCACGAGGTTTCACCTCCCCGGATGAGGGGGCGGGCCAGGAAAAGAGCCGCGTCACGCCGGTTGAAGTCGTACCTGACGTCCTCGATGATCATCTTGATGTCCCGGATCTCCTGATCGTGGAGGAAGAGATAGGCTCCCAGTGCCGGGAAAGAGGGAGTGCCTTTGCGCAGGATGGAAAGAGCCTTGTTCCAGAGGTGGTTTTTGATCAGCTTTTCCAGGGCCATGCTGTCCGTGATCGGATGAGGACCGAAGACCGCAGCGTAGGGGGTCCGGCCCAGGTGGTCCCAGAGTTCATCGAGGCCCTTTGAGCGTCCCAGTCTGCGCAGGGTGTCGAAGCTCAACCGGTGGCGCAGTGGCAGAAGCCTGTTTATCATCTCCTCGAAGCCCATTCCGAAGTAGTGGAGGCCGCGGATCGTCCAGGAGATGTTCTGCAGGTCCGCCAATGTTCCGAAGAGATCTGAAAGGGATCCTTTTCCGGAGTGGGTAAGGGCTCGAGATGTACGGACAAGCCGGGTCAGGGTCAGGGCGTCGACTGCCATTTCAGCGGAGAAAAGATTGCCTCCTTCACGAAGCGCCGCTTTGAGCGGTTCCTGGAGGACCCGGAACCAGGGAGTGCCTCGAAGAGCTTCGAGAATCTGGTCGAAGTTGTCAGCGGCCAGAAGATCCTTTTCCGGAAGCGATGAGCCGGGGACTCTGTGGAAGCGCTGCTCCAGTCCGCTTGCTCCTTCGTGCCCTGAAAAGATCTTCCGGAGCACCCTGTTGAGAGTCTCCGCGTCGTAGAGCCCCAGCCAGGCTTCCAGCCAGTCACGCCTTGATGCCGTGACGGAGGTCAAAAATCTCCGGGCTTCCACGAAGGGGATCCCCTCAAGGTGTGTCTCAAGTTCGGAACGGTGAATACCCGAGGAAAGAGCCGCCAGTGTCCGGGCGTATCCTTCCGTGTTTTTGAGCCTTTCAAGGATCTCATCCACGGAGTCGCAGTCCAGCAGTTCCCAGTAATCCCTGTCGGATAGAAGACGGCTGAAGAGAGTTCGGGCCCGGGTTCCTGCAGCTGTCTCTTCTCCGAGGGCGACCAGGGTCATGATCAGCGTGTTCCTTTCCTGATCAGGTCTGCGGCCGTCTCCTCTATGATGGTTCCGACCGCGTCGGCGGCATGGGTCCGGAAGCGCCCGGCCATCCCTTCAGCTTCCTGCCGTTCCATGGACTGAATCTGGCGAATCTCGGCTTCGGTTGATTTTTCGGCTGCCTCTATTAGTGTCTTTGCCTGGTCGCGAACGGTCGCAAGCCGGGCCTCTCGCTCCTGCTGGAAGTCTTGCCGTGCCCTGGTGAGGATCTCTTCGGCCTGGGTCCGGGCATCTTCCGTCTTCCTGCGGGCCTCGCTTTCGGCGCCGAGCAGAAGGGTGAGAAATTCCTGGAGAGACGACATGCTAACGCTTCCTTTCGGACATTTTCTTGGCGATCTTCATGCGGACGAAATCCTCCCGCTCCTGTTCCTCCAGGAGGGCGTCGATAACGGCCATCGCGTCCTGGTAGAAAGGGATGACCACCTTTTCAAGTGCGTTCACGCGCCTGTGCGTTCTGCGGATCTGCACCGCCAGGCGATAGACGCTGGTCTCGATCTCGGCCAGCCGCAGCAGGAGCGCCAGCACACCCTTGAATTCCTTGAATGCGTTATCCATGGAACCCGAGGTTTGCCAGAAGGAGTAGCAGGGACGGATGTCCCGGGGAAGAGGATCGATCTCGGGGATCTCGACTCCCATGATCGATCGGAGGCGTACCGTAAGGCTGTCTTCTTCGGGGATGGCCATGGCAATCGCTTCCACCATGTCGATCCCTATGGAGGTATTGGCTCGCTGCAGGGCCCGGTAAGCCGTGTCGAAGACGCGGCTTACGTCGGCCTGGATCTCCCGGGCGGATTCTATCTGGCCGACAAGCTCCATCATGAGAACCTGCCGCTTCTGTTCGAGGAGATCTTTTCCGGTTTTTGCGACGGCGTAGGCTTTCCGGGCCTGAACTAGATTCCCGCGCGTTGGAGCCATCTTCTGTGTCATGGGCTGCCACCGCCTCCAGATCCTGAATCTGTCTGCTGCTATTTTAATACGTTTTCCGGAAAAGCATGAGGTCAAAATGTCACTGTTCTGGCGGCCTGTGTGCTGGTATGGCAAAGCTTCAGTATTCACCAACACTAAAACTCCCCCCCCGAGGCAGGATACAGGTGAAAGGCCTGGGTTTTGGTCCGCGATTTTCCAAACAAAAACCTTCTCAGAGTTCCTCCTGGTTATGCCCGCGAAAAGGCCCAGGGATTTAAAAAGGTCCAAGGAGGTCGGATTTTAACTTTTGAAATTATCGTAACTGGTTATTCGTTACTCGTTACCAGGGGAAATAGTGGAAGCATGAGGGATGGGAGAAATCTTGAAGGAATTAACGATCAAATTATCCGGTTCCCTCCCTGCGTCCACTGTGGTGCAGGCTTGCAAACGCCTTGATTTTTTTTGGGCTTTAGCTCTCAAGCCAGTCGTAAAGGGCTTCTGCAAGCGCGGTCCTCTTCTCGGAAAAGTCGTGTGAGCATGAGAAGGAGACGATCGTTTTCGGGCCTTCCGTCCTGCTCAGCATCTCCGCGACCGGGATCTGGTGGATTTTGGGAATGGCGTCAGCATCACATGAGGCCATGACCAGCATCATCTTCTTCTCCGACCAGGCGTTCTCGCTGCCGAGCAGGTTTCATTTCTTTCTTTTTTCCATGATATCGGACATGAGCGATTCAGCCGTCGCACCGTTCAGCGGGTTCAGCCCGCCCGAGAAGAGGCCGAAAGTCTCCGCGAAAGCCTCGTCGGCGATCGCAGAGCGGACGGCATGAAGGTCACTGTAGTTCTGGCTGAAGGAATAAGCCCTCCTGCTGCCCCAGGATCCGGAGTAGTGAAAGACCATCACGTTATACCCGCCGCGCCTCAGCGTATGGGCAAGATCAAAGTTCTTCTCGTTGCCCGGGAAGCCGTGCAGTAAAAGGACGGTCTTGTGAGGTTCCCTTGCCGTCCGCCAGGTAGATCAGGCCCAGCAGCCGGTTTTCAATGAACAGGGCGTGCATATCGGGCGGGAAAACGGTATCGACCTTTAACGGGTCTTTCGTTATGTCGATCTTCAAAGATATTCTCCCCTCTCCGCTCCAATGGATGAGTTTTTCGTAAACTGTCATTTCAGTATAGGTGCTCCGAAAACCCGAATCCACAGGGAAAGATAACCGTGAGCACCCAACGTGAAGCATAAGAACGTGACTCTTGTCCTGTGAGAGGTTCGCAGGACTATACGCTTTGAGCATACCTGCCGCAGTTTGGGCATAACCTGGCAAAGAACGCCGGACAGCGGCTACCCGAAGGAAGCAGGGTTTTGTCCGCGTCCTGTGGTGAGAGTCGGTTCTGCTCCAATTGAGGCAACATGGCAGCCGAAGCATTATTTTTTTTGGGGTCAGAAAAGAGGACCAGTTCAATTCGAGGAGGGATCGAAGATAATGAAAAGAAACTTTTGGGCCGTTTTTTTGCGATCATCCTGCTATTGGCGCTTCTGTCGCCAACGTCGGCTGCCCAACGGATGGTCCGCCCGACCTTGGACTCCCACCTGCACTACCTCGACTTCACCCAGAAAACCGACGGGCTTCCGCTCCTTGTCAAACAGATGGACGCCATCGGCGTGGAGGCGGCTGTCATTTTCGGCATGCCCATCGTCAAGATGTGGAGCGAGTCCGACCCGATCCGCCCCGACTACTATCTCGATACGGACGCTCGTGGCTACTACTACTCGGCCACCGACTTCATTCTGGCCCAGGAACTTCTGCGGCAGCAAGTATGACTTCGTGGTATGCGCGGAGGTTGTCGAGCATTTTCATCAGCCGGCGCGGGAGTTTTCAAAGCTCCGCGGCCTGCTGAATTCGGGGGAAGTACTGGGGGTAATGACCTGCTTCCTGACAGAACAGATTCTTTTTCCAGGGTGACACTATAGAAGGGATCCTACCCATGTGGTTTTTACCGGGAGAGAACGTTCGAGGCCCTGGCCCGCAACCAGAACTGGAATTGCGAGATCCCGGGCCCCGAACGTTGTGTTTTTAAGCAAACCAGCTCAATAAAAGCCTGGCACACTGGCAAAGTCGGCCGACGAGACGAGACGAAAGGTTTTTCTTTTTAAAACTTCATCCTTCAAACTTGTCTCATGCCACCTCTGCGGCAGGCTCTTTTGGCATGGGTTTGATCATCCAGCCCATGGCCGCCGCTATAAAACAGAAGGCTCCCGCGGCCATGTAGGCAAACCAGTATCCTCCGGTCGCGTCAACAATAGCTCCGGCAAGTATGGGGCCGACAATGCCTCCAACACCCCAGGCCGTAAAAAGGATCCCGTAATTCAAGCCCAGATTTTTCGTCCCATAGAAATCCCCCACTGCTGAGGGGTATACGGAAAGCATGGCTCCGTAGGCGAAAGTCACGACAGCAGCGCCAAAGAGGACGGTTCCAAAGGACCTGAACAGGGGGAAGGCGAGAAGTACAACACCCTGGCATAGATAGAGAATCATCATGGTGCGGGATCTGCCAAGTTTGTCGGAGATCATGCCAGCCAGGGGTCTCCCCGCCGAGTTGAAGACGGCGATGCCCGCGACAAGAAGGA
The DNA here is from genome assembly GCA_030656095.1 of Thermovirgaceae bacterium. GTDB lineage: Bacteria > Synergistota > Synergistia > Synergistales > Thermovirgaceae > UBA2252. The sequence continues at coordinate 14,009 of JAUSOU010000078.1, forward strand.
ATCCGACGTCCTGTCCTATCTGTATGGAGGCGATCTTTGTCAGATGCCCGATGATCATCAGCCCGGCAAGGGCTCCGGCAGCGAACATTATCCAGAGCTGGGCGAACTGCGGGGTCTTTATCATCTGGCGCCAGGTGAGATCTCTTGCGGGGATGCGGAGTGACCCTTTAAGGGAAGGCTTGTGAGGGACCGGGTTCTCAGGAGCCTTAAGGAGCTGGGCCAGGGAGACGACTACGACGAGAAAACAGACGCCGAGGATCCTGAATGCGTTCAGTAACCCGAAGGAGGATATGAGAAACCTTGTGAGAGGAGCGATGTATAGAGATGCCAGACCGAAACCGGCTACGACTATCCCTGTAATAAGGCCCTTCTTCTCAGGAGGAAACCACTTTATCGCCACGGGCGTCGTTGAAGCGTAGCCCATTCCGATCCCCGAACCAGCAATAACTCCAAAACCCAGGACAAATCCCGGGATGGTCGGGACAAAGCTTGCCAGTATCAATCCTGTTCCGACCAGAATTCCGGCGACGGTGGAGATGATCCTTGCGCCGAAAATATCCTGCAGTCGACCGCCGGGGATCATGAGAAGGGCGAATGACAGGATGGCGAACGTGTACGGCAGTGACGCCTGTATGCTTGTCCACCCGTAAGTTTCCATGATATTCGCCGCAAAAACGCTCCAGGAGTAGAGTACTCCGAAGGTAAGGTTGATGCCTGTTCCCGCCAGTACAACGATCCATCCCGTCCTGAATTTTTCCGACAATAAAAGCACCCCCCTGAACAAAAGCATTTCGAAGTTTAGCATAAACAAGTTGGTTTAAGAGCGTTAATCGTGCCCTGCGTAAGGTCCGCAGGGCTATGTCTTATGTGGAAACGGGTCTGTGGTGAAAGGCAGAGGGGATGCGGGTTTTTTTAAAAGATCATACGGGTTTATGGTAGATCAGATCGGTTATTATTTCTCCCCTATATTCCCCATATCGTATCCCGGCTAACGAGTAGTTCTGTTTCTTTCTAAAGGATAAGGATGCGAAGTTCGGGACGGAATCAATAACTGTTTCAGCAAGAATATTATGGAACCCCCTGGATCTTACATCTTCGATCAGTCTGGCATAGAGTTTGCTGCCTATGCCCCGATTTGTCAGATGAGCCCGGATGGCTGTTTTGCCGACCAGAATGAAGTTTTTTGTTTTGCTCAAATCAAAATTCGGGTGCCAGACAACTTCTTCCAGCCATTTTTCATTATATTTTAGCCACTGGTCTTTTGTATAAGCCATCAGAAACCCGAGCAGTCTGTCAAAAATTGCGGCGACATAAAAATGCTCCAGTTCAAAAATGGCTTTTTTGAACTGCTCCTTATAGTGCCGAGGGTCGGAAGCATAGTCGTCCACCAGGAAACCCTGATAAGGATTTTTTTGGGCTTTCCCGACTGTACAGGCGATGTGGTAGATCTCCTGCAGATCTTCGGGGGAAGCTTTTCGTACAAGAATGTGCTCGCGTTGATGTTCGCGAAGATGATGCGGTTTATTTGAAATTATTTTTCTGTTTAAAGGTGTAAATGTCTTTTCCATGGAATTTGCCTCCCTTTTCCTTTGCCGTAGATAAACCAACCCCAGGGCCATGTAAAAACATAGCCTTTAAATAAAGATATCGCGGGTTTGTTGATCAGAAAATTGGAAAAAGGAAGAGAGGCGAACAAGAATGTGCGGGTGTTGAGGGACAACACACTCTTATACATGAATATGTTTCAGGATTGATATTTCGGAGATACCATCCTTCCTCTTTCCACGCTTACGAGGTTAGCTGACGGGTTCGGATCGAAAGAGTCTGACCCTACCCACAAACATGTGGGATTCACCCCCAAAAAATGGGTCCCCCGCTTCCAAGGGAATTCAGCGTTCATGACAAAACAATTCGGTTTTTCGTTCTTGTCGCGCGGTCTTTCCGAATCACTCCCTTCTTTAAAATGCGGATCGCTTCTTTTTTGTAAGCAGCTGCTTACAGGTAAAGCCCTGATTTGCCTTAAAAAGCCGGATTGTTTATATAGTTTCGCACCTGTTTCGGGTTTCCGGAGATAGGATTATCCCTTTTTGTCCCTTCTGTTCATTCGGCGCTGTTGATATTCAGTGGTAGTCTGATGGTTTCGGCGGATAATAAGCTGATTATGCGTGTCTTTAAAAGAGAAAGCAGCAAGTGGGAAATAGTTTACCGTAAAAACCGATCTTTTTCAAGAAAGTTTTGCCGAGTTGTGGCGGGACAGCGATAATGTCACCCCTTAAGGGGACAGGGAAGATGCGTACTTGTGTTTGACAAATTGTCGACAAACGACATAATAATGGAAAGAATAGAGGAGCCGGCAAACTAGCGGCGGCTCTTTTTTGGTGTTTTTGGAGGAGGGTCCGGGGTGGCGAGAGAGGGTCGTTTCGTTCATGAGAACCTGAACCGACGAGTTGCGGAATATCTTAGGGAGGAGATCCTTTGGTCGGGAAGGCTCAAGACGGGGCAGCATATCCAGGAAATGGAGATCGCCGAACATCTGAATATCAGCAGGGCACCGGTTCGCGAAGCGCTGAGGGAGCTTGAGCAGCAGGGTCTGGTTAAGTTCCTCCCAAGAAGGGGTACCTATGTCGCAAAATTTGACCACGATGATTTTCTGGAGATCGTGGATATCAGGTGCATGATCGAATCCCGTGTTTTTGAAACAATTATCACCCAACGAAAACTCGCAATCGAAGACTTCAAAAGGCTTCGGGAGATGGTAGGAGAAATGGTTGTTCTGGCAATGGGTCCATCTGATGACGAACAAAAGATCACGAATTTCTCCGAACGCGACATAATGTTCCACAGGTATATCTGGGAAAAATCGGGGCGGAAGTGGAGCTTCAAGATCCTGACGGATATGTATTATCAGCTGAGGCTCGCGATGATGCAGGATATGATCATGGAGCAGGACATGAAGGTTTCCGCCGAGATGCACTACGGCATCATCGACTGTCTGGAAAACAACGACCTGGAGGGAGCCCGGAAGAACCTGCTGTGCCACATCTTCACGCTGCGGCGCGAACCATTCCGGAAGGAAGAAATGAATGATCTCCTTAAGGATCAACATTTTGGAGATCTACTGAACGAAGGCACTGACGCGGGCTAAATAAAAGGAGGGTTTAAAAATGGACCAGAAGAAGAGGTTCGAAGAGCTGTCGATCAAAGATGCGCCGAAGATACTGACCACACCGCCGGGTCCGAAATCCCGGGAGATACTTAAGTTTCAGGAGCAGAACGAGAGCTCCGCGGTATCCTACCCCAAAGGCATGCCTATGGCTCTGGCGCGTGGAAATGGCGCAACCCTGGAGGATGTCGACGGCAACATTTTCATTGACTGCTTCTCCGGGGCCGGTGTTATGGCCCTGGGCCATGGCCACCCCGAGGTTTTGAAGGCCGCTCACGAGCAGATAGACAAGGTGACCCATACCCTGGATATCCCGAGCGAAACGCGAATGAAACTGGTGAAAGCTCTGCGCGGGATCCTCCCCAAAGAACTCAGCAGGATATTCTTCGGGGGACCGACCGGCTCGGATGCTATTGAACAGGCGATCAAACTCGCCAAATTCAACACCCAGCGATTTGGAATCATAGCCTTCGAGGGGGCCTATCACGGAATGACCAGCGCTGCCCTTGCAGTGACCAGCGACAGCGGGCACAAGGACGGTCTCGGCCCGCTGGTGCCGGGTGTCCAGTTCATTCCGTTCCCCTACAGGTACAGGAACCCGTTCGGATGCCCCGACGACATGGTGGATGAGTTCGCCGCCGATAATCTTGAGCGCGTCCTTGTTGATTCCCACTCCGGCTACTCCAAACCCGCCGCGGTTATTCTCGAGGCGGTCCAGGGGGAGGGCGGAACGATCATCCCGAAGCCAATATTCCTTAAGAGAGTACGGGAGATAACCAAGGCCCATGGAGTTCTGCTGATCTGTGATGAGATCCAGGCAGGACTGGGAAGGACCGGAAAAATGTTTGCCTTCGAACATGCTGGTATCGTTCCGGATATCGTGACAATAAGCAAGGCCCTGGGGGGCATCGGGTTCCCCATTTCCGCCATTGCCTACCGGGAGGAGCTCAACACCATGCCTCCAGGCAAGAGCATCGGAACCTTCCGCGGCAACATGGTGGCGTTCGCCGCGGGCGCCGCGGCGCTGAACTGGATGGTGGAGCAAAAGGTTCCGGAATATGCCGCGGAACTGGGCGAAAAGGTAATGAAGAGGTTCAGGGAGATCGAAAAGAGATCGAAGATCCTTGGAGAAGCCAGGGGCATAGGGCTGATGATCGCGCTTGAGATCGTGGAGGATAAAAAGACCAGAAAGCCTTCCCCGGAACTGACCAAAAAGGTAAGGAAGATGGCGCACCAGCGCGGAGTGATGATAGAGGTCGGTGGGCATCACAACAATGTGGCGCGGCTGCTTCCCCCGCTTATCATCACCGAGGATCTGATGATGAAGGCCGTCGACATTCTTGAAGGGGTGCTGGGGGAGCTGGAGTAGGGGCCGTGGGACAGGAGACAGGAGACAGAAGACAGGGAGATCAAAGCAAAGGCGGGAGCTTTGATGACTGGAAAAAGTCAAGGGTGACCGAAACACGCGTGATCATTCGCTATGAGGGAGGTTCGTACAGCAGGCAGGAAGACAGCGTCGTTGCTGAAGCGCCGCTCACCATCATGCTGAACGAACAGGAGCTGGCGACGATCGTCTGCTCTCCCTACGCTCAAAAGGAACTCGTGATCGGTTTTCTGGCCGGTGAGGGACTGATCCGGGATTTGTCGGATCTGAAGGGCTATTTCCACCGTGAGAAGCAGGAGGTCGTCTGGGTTGAGACTGACCTTCCCGTACAGGAGCAGCAGGAGAACATGTTGCGCCGGAATTTCGCGAGCTGCTGCGGCAAGGGCCGCCCGACGCTCTATTTCCGGAACGACGCGGGTCAGATAGCGCCGCTCACAGGCGGTGTGAAATTTACCCCGCAGCAGATCCTCAACCTCATCCGGCAGCTCGAAGAGGACTCCGACAATTTCAGGCTTACCGGCGGAGTCCATTCGGCGGGGCTGGCTGGTCCGGAAGGTATCATGGCAAGATACGAGGACATTGGGAGGCACAATGCCCTGGACCGGATCCTGGGCCATGTGATCCTCAAAAGTGTGCCAACCTCCGACAAGGCTGTTCTTCTTAGCGGGCGCATCTCTTCAGAAATGCTCATCAAGGCGGCAAGGATAGGGACGCCGGTGGTCGTTTCAAGGTCGGCCCCCACGGGGCTGGCGATCGACCTTGCCGAGGATCTGAACATTACCGTGGTGGGATTCGCGAGGGGCGACCGGATGAACATTTATTGTCACCAGGAAAGGATAGTTGTGTGAGGATCAAAGAGGGTGAATGGTGAATGGTAAAACCGAGATCCGGGATCAGCAAAGCCCCCCGTGCGGGATCGCCGGGGGGCTTTGCGGTGTTTTCCTATTCTTGCCAGGGGAGGATGCGGTCTTTGGACCAGCGGAGGAAAAAGAGAAGACCAAGGTTGGCTTCATCGTTGCTGAAGAAGTCCCTAAGGAAGTCTTCGCCGTACCAAGCCGTCAATGTTTCGTGTTCAGGATGTTTTTTGTCGGAGATCGCTTCGCAGAACTCCTCGAAACCAGGTATTCCTCCAACATCTTCGGGCGGGCAACTTCCCCAGCCCTCTATGCAGAAGAGGTTACCCCACTCCTCGTCGTCAGCCAGGTTCGTTTTCTCGATCTTGAGTTTGTGTACCCATTCGTCGCCGAAGTCGTAGGTGTAGGTGAAATCCGCTCCATGTTTGTCGATCAGGGACTCCAACCTGAAAAGACCTTCTTCTTGGCACTTTTCAGTTTCTTCCGATTCCAGAAGATCTGTATAGCGATTGCCTTTGATCATGAATTCGTGCATATGGCTGTCGGTCCAGCCCATTACTATCTGGATGACGTCATGGAGGCGGTCCAGAGTGATAATTGACGGCACAACGAATCGCCTCCAGATCTTGGGAGTGATGCCATCCAGTTCGATATAAAGCTGAATATTCTTGTTGTTCATCGGGAACCTCCGCAGTTTTGCCTATCAGGCGAAATTTGTCTCTATGTTAACTCCTGAGGTGTTAAAAAGGGAACCGTGAACCTTGAACGGAAATCTTAATATTTTGAGGATAGCTTGAGGTTTTGTAACGTTTCGCGGAGCGTTTCGTGTCTGATGTTTGTGGTTTCGAATTTGAGAAGAGAAAATGTGGTCTGGATGCAGAAACCGATGCCGAATGCCGCCAGGACCGTGCCGAGTCCTACCGGACCCCCCATCAACCAGCCGAAGAGAACGGCCGCGGACTCGATAGCAGCTCTGCAGAGACCGACAGGCAGGCCGGTTTTTCTCTTCAGGACAACCATCAGGCTGTCGCGGGGGCCCGCTCCGAACCCGGAACCCATGTAGAAATACGAGCCGAAGGATATTACGAAGAGTCCTGCCATCATCATGGCCACTCCTGAGGGGAACCCGCTCATTTTGGGGATTATCCCCATGACCAGGATCCGGTCAAGGAATATTCCTATCAGGACCATGTTAAGGAGAGTTCCCATTCCAAGTTTCTCACCGGCCAACGCTACGGCAACGCAGATAAAGAGTCCCAGCAGGATGCTTGCGTTGCCTATGGAGATTCCCAGAATGTTTGACATCCCCTGGTGGAAGACGTCCCACGGTGCAAACCCGAGGTTTGCCCTCATGGTCATGACAATGCCGAGGGCAAATAGGAAGAGGCCAAAGATGAGACTGGCAAAACGTTTGCTGAATTCTTTCACTGATTTTTCCCCTGTCTGATGTAAGATTTGGAAATGGATGTGCAGGAACCGCAATGTATGCAGAATACCACAGTGGAGAGTAAATCGTGAATGGGAAAGGCGCAGAACCCGTGAATCGGAAATCGTGAGTCGCGAATCGTAAAAGGGGAGGCAAAAGATCAAAGCCCGTTAGAAGTGAGACAAAAGGCAGAAAATCAAGAAGACAGGAAGCAGGAGAGAGGAGGATGCGAAATGGGAGATAGAGGTATCCGGATACAAGACCTGTCCCTCGAGAAACAGGAAGCGGCCAGGAAGTCACTGGAGGGGATCCGTGGAGGCGTTGAACCTGAGGAGATCGTTCTCCGGCCATATAGGGCCGGAGAACTGGGCTGGATCTCCTGGAGGCATTGCGTTCTCTACCGGGAGGAATACGGTTTCGATGACACCTTCGAGTATTACCTCCTGGCCGGAATGGTGCAGTACCTTCACGACCTGAAGGGCAAGGGTGAGGTCTGGGTCGCCGATTGCGCCGGAACCGTTGTTGGGTCAATCGCAATTGTTGAAATCACCCACGAAGAAATCCAACTGCGCTGGTTTCTCCTCGAACCTGGTTTCAGGGGCCTAGGTCTGGGGAAGCGCCTGATGGATACGGCTCTCGATTACTGCAGGGGGAAGGGGTTCGAAAAAGTCTTCCTGTGGACGGTCAGCGAACTTCTGGCTGCGCGTCATCTCTATGAGATCTACAGTTTTTCCCCGACTGAGACCAAGGCCCATTTTCTTTGGGGTAAAAACATTATAGAGGAGCGTTGGGATCTGGTTCTTTAAGCGCACAGATGAGTAGACCTGGCGAGAGGGTTTTAAAGGACGCGAACCAACGACGGACAGAAGAGGTTGATGTTTAAAGGGTGCTAACGCTTCAACATCAGTGAGAGTTTCCATGGCTCGCGGATGATATGTTCGGGATGGTTTTCAGGGTTCTTGGCATGTATAGATGGAACTGCTCTTGGGGTTCAAGCAAGTTGGATATGAAATTGGAGGTTTCGTATTATGCCTAAAAAGGGCGTTTTCATTCTCATTTTCGATGACGTTGAAGTCCTTGATTTTGCCGGGCCTTTCGAGGTCTTTTCGGTGACGGACGAGCTTAACAGCCACGCTCTTTTCGACATAAAAACGGTTTCTCCAATGGGTGAAACCATAACGGCTAAAAACGGGCTGTCCGTGAATCCGGATCGCACCATCCCGGAAGTCAAAAGCGCGGATATCCTGATCGTCCCCGGAGGCTGGGGCGTGAGGGCGCTTCTGAACCAGGATGACGTCACAGGCTGGATAGGGAGCATGGCCAAAACCGCGGAGCTTGTCCTCTCGGTCTGCACGGGATCGATGCTGCTTGCAAGAGCCGGTCTGCTTAAGGGTTTGCGGGCGACAACACACCACTCCGTGATGGATGAATTCGCGGCTATGTCTCCGGAAACGGAAATCGAAAGGGGAGAGCGCTTTGTCGACAACGGCAAGGTCATTACCGCTGCCGGGATCAGTGCCGCCATGGACATGAGCCTTTATGTTGTCGAGAGACTTTTCGGCAGGGAGACTGCAGACAGGACCGCCGCCTACATGGAGTACCGGATAGAGTCAACTACCACCAGGACAAGCCTGGTGGCTTGCGACTAGACCGAAGTCCGTCGCATACGGCTGGTTGACGGCAGCCTGCTCCACAGACCCGTTTTCCCGGGCAGTGGAGAGAATGTAGAGATCCCTGATGTTTTTGGCGGCGTTCAGGTCGGCATGGTCAGTGTATCCGCACCTGACACAACAAAAAGCCCCGCCCTTTCGGTTGCCCTTGTATATATGGCCGCATCTGCTACACCTCTGGCTGGTATAGCGGGCGTCCACAAAGGCCACCTCCTTGCCCAGTTTTTCCGCCTTGTATTGGAGGAACATCTGAAGTTGATAGAAGGGCCAGGAACCCAGCCACTTGTTCAGCCTTTTTCCTCGCCTCTTCGCACGAATTCCAGAAAGATCCTCCAGTACGAATGTAGCCGTTTCCGGCGTCTGGGCTATTCCCTTCGATATCCGGTGGTTCACATCCTGGCTGAACCGCTTCTCCCTGCCCGACATGGCTTTAAGCCGGCGTCTTGCCGAGGGAGTGCCTTTTGCCTGGAGCGTGCGTCGGTTATGAAGGTATTTACGTTGATTCGCCCGAATCCGGGAGCCGGAGTAGAACTGTCCGTCAGACGTGACGGCCAGATGGCGAAGCCCCCTGTCGATACCTGCTACACCACCTTCCGTCTTTCGAGGCGTATCCGTCTCGAAGACCATGTGGACCCATATTCTGCCATCCCGCTTCTTCCACACTACAGCGGCGCCCTTCAGTGTCCAGTTGTCGAAGATCTCCCGAAAGTATTCGGGTACCTTCAGTATGGTTTTCCCCCGCTTGCCTATACAGGACAGCGTGAGCCGCTCCCCTCTGAGGCTCATGGTCCTGGCGTCATACCTCAGCGCCCCATATTCGCTCTTCCGGGGCGCACGCTTGAACTTCTGAGCCCTTACCGCTTCCATAGCGGTGTCCCTTACGGACTGGATAAGGGCGGACGGGACCTCAGGATAGCGGGAGCGCAGATCCGCATACAGAGACTTGTGGGCTCTGCCCTTGTTGTAGGTCTTGTTCTCCATAGACCATTTGACATGTTCGTTGAAAATCTGCGAACACGTCTTCATGAGAGGCAGAAACTGGGAAGGAGCCAGATCCGTAGGTATTGACATTGTACGCAACATGTTTATATAATATATAACTATGAAAACAATGTCAAGCAATCATGCAACATATTCACTGGGGTACCATATTGTATGGTGTACAAAGTACCGCAACCCGATTCTCCGGGGTGCGGTGGAAGTTGAGATGAAGAAGATCCTGGCTGAAACATGCGTTGCATACGACTGGAATCTTGAGTCCTTGGAGATTATGCCTGACCATGTTCACATTTTTGTCCAGGCCGACCATTTAACGGCGCCGATACAGATATCCAGGACTCTCAAATCAATCTCTGCGGTCAGGCTTTTCGACA
>JAUSOU010000085.1 GCA_030656095.1 Thermovirgaceae bacterium
AAAATCCGGAATGGCCGCTGCCACCCGCACCCAGGCGGGCATCATGGGAATGCCCGCGGGATTTTTCACAAACTCTTTCATCGCCCTTCCGAGAGACCCCGTGAAGGCTTCGACCGCCTCGATCTCCCCGTGCCTGTCATAAGCCAGACCGTTCAAAAGCGACAGGGCGTGATATTTTTCAATAGCCCCCCGGGACTCCTGCACGTAGGCCGTACAGAGGGTCCTGAAGAAGGATTGACTCATAACGATACCGTCCTGGCTCAGAACCCGGAAGAGGGCCTTGGCGATATCGCTTGCCATGCGGATCAAGCCCTCATCGGGCTTATCTTTCTCCAGGATCTGGTGCTTGTGTTCATAAGTCTCGATGATTTCAACCTGGCAGACGCGCCTCACGGTCGTATTTTGGTAAACTTCGCTCAAGATGGAGACCTCAAGACCCCAGGTGGGAGAGATCCGGATGCCCCTGGCCAGGCTGCTGATGAGGGCAAATTCTCCCGAGAGGGCATAGCGGAAACTGTCCAGAAATTCCAGAAACGGGTTATATCCCAGAATGCGTTTTAAAGTCCTGATCAAGGGTGTGTAAAAGAGCCGGGTGACCCGCCCGTAGATCTTGTCGGTCACCCTCGCATAGTACCCCTTGCTGAACTCAAAGTCCATAGCCGGGTGAACGACGGGATAAAACAGTCTCGACACGATTTCTCTCCTGTAGTTGACAATGTCGCAATCGTGCAAGGCGATGGCATAGATGTCTCCAAGAGACAGAATGTAACCCATCGTCATCCAGACGGATCTTCCCTTGCCGGGCATTCTCAGATCGAAATCGTTTCTTTTTATCTCCTTGTATAGCTTCTGCATCCTCGGCCCGTCATGCCAGACGATTTTCACGTCCGTCGGAAGAACGGACATCTTGTTCCGGGCTTCCCTGAACTGTTTTTCGTCGGCCCGGTCAAGGGAAAGAACAATGGTATGAAGATAGTCTATGCCCCGGAGTTCCTCGATGATCCGGGGCATGGACGGCGTTTCAAATTCGGAAAAGAGCGCAGGAAGAAGGAGAACCATTCTCCTCCGTTTCGAAATCGACTTCAACTCGGACTCCAGTTCGTCGAGGGGCCTCTCTCTCAATTTCTGCAACGTGCCAATCACACCGTTCTGGAAAAAATCAGCCATGGTATTTTCCCTTCTTCCAAATTTTCAGCAGGTAATCCTTCCTCTCTTCAAATTCCATTGCCTGTTTTTCAAAGTGCTGTTCGGCCTGCTCCTGGTTTTTATCGCTCAATTCATTGACCAGTGAGGCCACCCGACCGTAGTACAGGGGGATCATGGTGTCCAGGATCTTGAAACGCTGCCG
>JAUSOU010000092.1 GCA_030656095.1 Thermovirgaceae bacterium
GAGCTGGCAGAGGAGGTTCATGCCCTCGAGGCCGCCGCTGGTGACGAGGATATTGGCGGCGTCTGCCTTGATTCCCTTGGGAGCAAGCAGGTCGTTGACCACGACTTCCCGAAGGTCGGGCAGGCCCATGACGCTTCCGTACTGAAGGGCTTCCACGCCCCGGCTGTCCGTTCTGATGACATCGTTTGCGATCTCGCGGACGATGTCCACGGGAAGGGCCTCCCTTGCAGGGGCGCCGCCGCCGAAGGATATTACTCCGGGGTCGCCCATGGTGCTGAACAGTCCGCGGATGATCGCGGCGGATTTTTCCATGGTCTTCATGCGCTGTGCGAATGCGGGCATTGTTATGCCACTCCCTTCAGTGTATCTGTTGGGATTTCAGGATTTAGATCGAGTAAGGCTCATTTCGGGCGTATGGGGGTAGAAAGTAAATCGGCCCCCGCTATTTTTGCTTCTCCCGTTCACTATCCGCGGTGGAGTCTCTTAAAGTCACATCATTGGCTCAGTTTCGCCTGCAACCTGATTTTCAGAGCCCGCCCAAGCAGGCGGAATAGTCACGAGGCCCTTTATAAGGGGATACTCTGCCCCAGGAGGGCGGCACTTTGTCTTCGATCCCCTGACTCCCTATCCTCCGGCAGTGTGTTGCGGCCGTTTGCGAAACCCTCATCGTATGGGCCCGAATGATGTGAACCCGTCAAGGCAGGGGTTGGATCTGCTGAACCAGATAACGCCATCCGTCAGATCCATGATGGTTGAATAGACGGAGGCGATCTGCTTACCCTCGGGGTCCCGCGGATCTTCATGCCTGCAGATGGAGTCGGGGTGGTTGATGTGATCCGATAGAAAGGCCTTGCAGTGCCCGAAATCTATTTTGCCTTCATGTGCGGCCAGGAGAGTGTTGATCCGGCCGAGTCTCTGAAAAGTGTCGGGAATGATGACCTTTCCCTTATCCCTGGCAAGGCCGGGAAGAAAGGTGGCGGTAAAGTGATTCGTATGGGAGATCCACCCTTTCTCCGCATAGAAAACCCAGAAATCATCCGGTGATGTCTCAATGTCGATTATCTCGCCTTCGGAGCTTCCGATAATAAAGTTCGCTGAACTTGAGCGCTGAGGAACCGCCACGGCCTGGACGGCATCCGCGAGCCGCGGGGAATCAAGCAAACCTCGAAGAAGGATATGCACAGGAACCCCGGGTTTGCCGGAACCTGTGGTAAGAGCGTTAAAACCGATGCCAAGCCCGGAGCTGTTGATGCCCTTTCCGCTTATGACCCCCGCCTCGGCTATCATGAGGACCGTCGGTTCCGGAGGCTGTTCGATCTGGATAATGACCAGGGACCTTTCCTGTCGGCGGATCCAGTCCCAGGTCTGACAAAGATATGTTTTGCCGTCGGAAGTCACTGCCGGGGTTGCCCCAAAGGCGGTGCAGCCGTCAACCTGAGTGGCCAGGACTATCTCGCTTCTGGAATTTAGAGTCAGGATATCCTTGAAATCTTTTTGGGATCCTTCTGCGATCCCTTCCATTTCCTCTACAAGTTTTGGACTGTACTCCCTGATAAATGGAAGGAATTCCAATGAACGCCTGCCTGCCTCCTCCCAGTTTACCCCGCTGTAATCCCTGAACATCGCGGCGTAGCTGACCATGCTCACCTCGATCTCGGCCCGGAAAGTCTGGCCGTACAGGCGCCCGCGTTCCAGGGGATTTCCTGAAAGTTTCAGGAAAGGGTACCGTTCATCAGCCATTTTCTCTCACTCCGTTTCAGAAAAAAGTATGTGGTGCTGAGCCTGGAACGGACCTCTCTGTTTTTGACTCTTCCGCTCACCGTTCACTGTCAACGCCTTTGTTTTCCCTGCATTTTCGAGTAACGAGTCACGAGTCACGAGTCACGCCTTTAGAATTCACTTGCGAACTGCTCCCTGTATGGGAAGAGCCCGAAGGTTCCGCCTGTGTGGATGAAGAGGACCCGCTCGCCCTTTTTGAAGGTTCCTTTTTCTATCTCACCGGCCAGCCCGAAAAGGGCCTTGCCGCTGTAGGTCGGGTCCAGGAGCAGGGCTTCGAGGGAGGCCGCTTCGCGGATGAACCGGATGAGTTCCGGCGAGGCTTTTCCGTAACCCTCGCCGATGTAGTCGGCGTTCACCGAATATCTGCCCGAAGGAGACGGGAGGTCCGGGATGAATCTTTCTCTCAGCCCGGAGAATACCTCTTCCAGTTTAGTATCGGACCATGATGAGGGGAAGGCTACGCTGATCCCGGTCACCCCGCACTCAAGGCCGTGAACGAGGCAGCCCGCGACGATCCCGGCAAGAGTCCCGCCGGAGCCTGATGCGAAAACGATATGGTCGATGGTGATCCCCATCTCTCCGATCTGTTTTTTGATCTCGCCTATGGCGTCTATGTAGCCGAGGGAGCCAAGGGCGTCGGATGCACCCAGAGGGATGATGTACGGTTTTACCCCCTCCCTGCGGTAAGATTCGGCTGTTTCTTCCATTGCTTCGGCCAGCTCAAGGAGGGCCGCTCCCGGGATGAAAGTCGTCCCGGCGCCGAAGAGGCGGTCGAGAAAAAGGTTGCCGTCGGGTACCTTCTCGGGGGGGCCCCCGAGAACAAGGTGTGAACGAAGCCCCAGTCTGGCCGCTACGGCCGCTGTGGCCCGTGCGTGGTTCGACTGTGGCCCCCCGCAGGTTATCAGAACTCCCGCCCCTTCGCTTATGGCCTCCGCGGCGCAGTACTCAAGTTTCCTGACCTTGTTCCCCGAGACCGCGACCCCTGTCATGTCGTCTCTTTTCACGAGGATCTCCGGTCCCCCGAGGATGCTCGAAAGCCTTGAGGCGGAGTAAATAGGAGTCGGCAGCGCGGCGATAGCGATCTTTTCCGCAAATTTCTTCATGCAGGTTTCTCTCTCCTCCCTGTTTGCTGCTTTCAAACCTTGTGAATATCATATCAATTTTGACAAGGATCGAAAAATATTGCATATTAAAACGATTATATACATAGTTACTCATAAATCGCCTCAGGTCTATCAGACCATAGAATTATCCTGGATCAGACTTTTCATCGAGGAGGCAGTGCAAATGCAGGTGCAAGCGCGCAGGGGAGACTGGGTCCAGGTTCACCTGGTGATCCTGGAAGCCGGGGACCGTGCTCCCCAGGTACCGGAGGATACGGCGAAGGTCCCCCTGGAAATGAAGGTAAAAGGGTGTCTTGTTGAAGAAACAGCGGGGATCGGCGACACTGTTTCGGTTGAAACGGCTGTCGGAAGAAAGATCACCGGGAAGATGGTCGCGATAGACCCGCCTTACGATGTCGGGTTTGGGCCGCCCCCTGTGGAGCTCCGTTGCGTAGGCGCGGAACTCAGAAGGTTCCTGGGGCAAGAGGGGTCCAGATCATGAACAGGGCTATGGACTACGCCTCCGTCATGGCCCGCAGGGGCGAGATAATGCGCAGCTCGGTCGGCATCGATTACGATACATTCACGACGGGCAGGATCGCATTCGACTACGAGCGCATGATGTCCGAGACCGGTTACGCGCTCGAAGAGGTCAAAAGGATCCAGCGCGAATCAAACGTGGGGGACACCCCGCTGATAGAATTGAAGAACCTCACGCGCCTTGTCCGCCGTATTTCCGGCCCCGGCAAAGGGGCCCGCATTTTCGTCAAGGATGAGGCCAACAACCCCGCGAGGTCTTTCAAGGACCGCAGGGCCTCCCTTTCGGTACACAACGCTCTCATGAAAGGCTACAAGGGCGTAGTTGCCGCTACGAGCGGAAACTACGGCGCAGCAGTGGCAAGCCAGGCCGCCAGAAAAAACCTTTCGTGCATCATCGTCCAGGAGGTCTTCGACAGCAAGGGATTCGAACAGCCGGAGATCGCCGAAAAAGGGCGGGCATGCGAGGCTTTCGGAGCAGAGGTTCTGCAGCTCTCCGTCGGGCCGGAACTGTTTTACGTATTTCTCCTTGTCCTTGAGGAGACGGGCTTCTTCAACGCCTCCCTTTACACGCCCTTCTCCGTTGCTGGGATAGAGACGCTCGGTACCGAGATCGTCGAACAGTCCCGTGCCCTGACAGGCCGCAATCCCGATGCCATCGTCAGCACCCACGCAGGGGGAGGCATCACCACGGGTACCGCAAGAGGGGTCATCAAGGCCGGCAGCCCCGACACGCTCATAATCGGAGCGAGCGTCAACCTTCAGGGGCTTCACATGGCCTCCGACCACGACTTCAACCGCAAGTCTTTCACCACCGGACACACCGGTTTCGGTTTCCCGTTCGCCATATGGCCCGACCGCTCGGATGTCCCGAGGAACGCGGCCCGGGTGCTTCGCTACCTGGACAGCTACGTCACCGTCACCCAGGGCTCTGTCTTCTACATAACGGAGGCTCTTGCGCAACTGGAGGGGCTGGAGAGAGGCCCTGCAGGAAATACGTCCCTGACCGCTGCCTTCTCCATCGCGCAGACGATGGACGAAGATGCCGTAGTGGTGGTGAACGAGACGGAGTATACTGGAGCGGGCAAACACCCCTACGCCCAGATCGCTTTCGCTAAGAAGATGGGGGTCGAGGTATTCAGGGGCGACCCCGCGGAAGAAAAGCCCGGGAAGAACATTATCATTCCGCTCAAGCCCGAACAGATAGTTGCGGATGAGGTGGACCTCGGCAGGCTTCGCGAATCTTACGTGAAAAACGCCTGCAAAAGCCTTGGAGACAAGACCGTGATGTCTGACGCCGACATCGATTTCCTGTGCGAAGATACAAGGCTCTCCCGTAAGATGGCGGAAGAACGCGTTAGGGAAAACGGAGTGAGCTTCTAAAAAAATTCCGGGGCAGTAGCCCCGGAGAGGAAGGGTGGCAGAACAAATGGCATGGCGTCCTACCCGAATGGAAGTGAATCTGGACAACCTTCGCTATAACTACCGGCTTATCAGGGAGCATGTCAAGGGCGCAAGAGTAATAGCCGTCATCAAAGCCAACGCCTACAGCCTGGGGCTTATGCAGGCGGCGTGGGCCCTGAGGGGTGCCGGAGCCGACTTTTTCGCGGTAGCTATCCCTGACGAGGCGATCGAACTCCGGGACGGAGGCATAACCAGCCCTGTACTTGTCCTCGGCACGTCGCCCTATTCCGTTGCCGGGGAGTACGTGCGTCTGGGGATCCGCGCGGCGCTCACGGACCCCGCAATGGCGAGAGCCCTCTCCGCGGAGGCGGTACGCCAGGGGAAGAAGGCCTTCGTGCACGTAAAGATAGATACAGGCCTCGGGCGTATCGGGTTTATTCCGGGATCCTCCATCGGGGACGTAGAAGCGCTTGCATCGCTCCCGGGGATAGAGATGGAAGGCGCCTTCACGCATTTTGCTACTGCCGACATTGGGGACATGACCTACACGCGCGAACAGTACGGTCGTTTCCTCTCCGCACTGGATGAGCTGTCGAAGAAGGGGATACGCTTCAAAATTCGTCACTGCTGCAACTCCGCCGCTACGCTTGAGGTTCCGGAGATGGCCCTCGACGCCGTGAGGCCCGGCCATATCCTTGTTGGAATGTACCCTTCTCCCGAGGTAAAGCGCTCTATCATCGTGAAGCCGTGCTTCGAGTTCAAGACCGCGATAGGGCTCATCCGCGAACTGCCCGAGGGGACGGGAATAAGCTACGGTCTAAGCTACACGACGAAGGGAACGGAGAGAATCGCCCAGCTCCCCATCGGCTACGCGGACGGATATTTCCGCGAACTTTGGGACAAGGGGGCCGAGGTTCTTGTCGGAGGGGTTCGATGCCCGGTGGTCGGGCGTATATGCATGGACCAGATGATGGTCAACGTCTCCGCCGTGCCGAACGCGGTGGTGGGCGACGAGGTGGTCCTGATAGGCAAGCAGGGAGAGGGCGAGATCCCGCTCGACGAGATCGCCGACAGGATGGGGACCATTACCTGTGTTCCGCCCACTCTGATCAGCAGACGCGTTCCCCGGGTTTATATAGACAGGGAATCTGAAAACATTGAGGATTCCACCCGGGTTTCGTGATATCATGGCAACAAAATTTTCTGCGGAAGAGGCAAGAAGGAGGTTGAATGAATGCTTGCGATAGTCAACACAAAACTCTGGAGAGTGCTCGGCATCTTCCAGAAAACGGTCATGATAATTTCGTCCATGGCCATCCTCGCCCTGGTCCTTGTCCAGGTTCTGCTCAGGTACGTATTCAAATTACCCCTGATGGGCGTCGAAGAGATAGCCACCATGGTGGGCTTCTGGCTTTATCTCATGGGAGCTTCCTGGGGGACGGCCGAGAGGACCCACATCAAGGCCGATGTCATGCAGGCTGTCGTCAAGGATCCCAGAAAACTTATCTGGATAAAGGTGTTCACTTCTGTTCTCACAGTGATCCTTTCCGGGATGATGGTCTACTGGGGTTGGGGGTACGTCGTCTGGGGCTACACGAAAATGCAGCTCTCCCCGACGCTGATGATCCCGATGATCTATTCACAGAGCAGCCTTTTCCTTGGGGCGATCCTCATGTTCTTTTACTTCTGGGTCGAACTTACGGATTACTTTCTCCAGGCCATCGGGAAGAAGCCCATTGAAATGCCTGGAGATTACTCCTGCAACCCGGTTGACGCTCCGGTGATCTGCGATGTCAAGTAATTCCAAAATGATCCAGTACGGGGAGTGGTAAAGAATGGTAATCGCGATCAACCTGGCCCTTCTGATAGGCCTTATCGTCATCGGACTGCCGGTTCCTTTCTGCTTCATGTCGGCCGCCATTTACATGGGCACAGTTTATGATTTCAGCTTTGCATTCCTTCTCCCGAGCGGCTACTACGCCCTCAACTCGCTTACCCTCCTTTCGGTGCCGTTCTTCATCATGGCGGGAGCGCTCATGTCCTCTTCGGGCATAGCCGAACGCCTCACCGACTTCGCCCAGGCATTTCTGGGGCGGATGAGGGGTGGGATGGGAGCGGCAACGATAGTGGCCTGTGCCATCTTCGGGGCCATCTCCGGGACATGCTCCTCGGCCGTCGCCTGCATAGGCGGCATCATGATCCCGCGCCTCGAAAAACTGGGCTACCCGCGCGGCTACTCGGTGGGCCTGGTCGGGTGCGCATCGGTTCTGGGACAGCTCATTCCGCCCAGCGTTCCGATGATCCTCTACGCCTGGGTCACACAGCAGTCGGTCGCGGCCTGCTTCCTGGCAACGGTCATCCCCGGCATCATCACGACATTTTTGATGTGCGTCGTCAACTGGTTCGAGGTAAGGCGAATGGGGACCGTACAGATCGAACCCCAGATACCCTTCACCCAGAAGCTGCAGGTCATAGGAAAGGCCACGAGGCGTGGAATGTGGAGCCTTCTTATGCCGGTCATCATCCTTGGAGGCATCTACGGGGGCATCACCACACCGACCGAGTCGGCCGCACTGGCAGTCTTCTACGCCATTCTCGTCGGCTTCCTCATCCACCGCGAGCTCACGCCCAAGGTACTCGGAGAGGCGCTCATCAACTCCTCCACGACGACGGGCGTTTGCGTCCTGATGCTCTTCTTCGTCTCCATACTGGCGAAGGTCTACACGATGCAGCGTATCCCCCAGCAGCTGGCCGACTTCATGATGGCGGTCTCCAGCAACAAGATCGTCCTGCTTATGCTCGTCAACGCATTCCTGATAATCATCGGGATGATGATGGACGACTTCAGCGGCACGATGCTCGCCGCTCCCCTTCTTCTTCCGCTGATGATGCAGATAGGCGTTCACCCGGTCCATTTCGCCGCCATCATGGGAACCAACCTGGGGCTTGGAAACGTTACCCCGCCGTGCGCTCCTATTTTGTACCTGGCCGGACGAATTGGGGGGTCGTCGATCGACGAATATTTCAAGCCGGCCCTCAAGTTCATGTTCTTCGCTCAGGTTCCGGTCATAATTATGACCACATATTTACCCGGTCTTTCGATGTGGCTGCCGGGGTTGCTTATGGGTGTAAAGTAGAAACCTGCCGGAATTCGGCCCTACCCGTCATAATTGAAGGGAGGTGGCAGAGCAAAGGCTTAAGGAGAACGCGATATCTGCCAAGAGTCAAAGGACAGCAGCAACAGAGGGGTTTTTAAGAGGCACTAATGATCCAAATCTTTAGAGGAGGTGTTTTTAGAGATGAGAAAGCTCGTTGCTCTTGCGCTCGTCGTGACCCTGGTCCTCGTCTTCGGAGCCGCGGCTTCCGCCGCACCGAAGTGGACATTCAAGATGGGTCACGCCAA
>JAUSOU010000095.1 GCA_030656095.1 Thermovirgaceae bacterium
GGGAAAACCGTATGCACGGTTTGATGAGGGGGAACAGGCTAACCTGATTATGCATCGGCTAGTGAGGCACCGCCAGACGAAAGAGGCGGAAACAGATAGGCTGGCGCTAAGGTCAAAAGGCCTGTTCTCTACTCTACCCTCACCCTGAAGGATTCGGGATGACAGCAAAGGCGTGAACGGTGAATGTATCCGGGAATCGTGAATCGGGAATTGAAAAAACAGGAACTGCAAACCCGAAGGGACTGTCATCCCGAACGCGCATTTTTTTGGGGGGGGGGGACGCCCGCCCAACGGCGGGGATCTGTTTTTACCTAAAAACTTTTTGAAAGCGGATTCCTGCCCTGGTCCGCCATCCGGCGGACCAGGGCATTTCGTCGTCTTTTCAAACTCCCCGGAATGACAGGCCTTTGACCTGCCATCCAATTTACGATTCACGAATATCGATTCACTCGATATATTCCCCCTTGCATTTTTTTCAAAATAGTGTATCATCCAAATATCGGGGAGAAGCATTCCTCGAAATCGGGCTTTCCGGCCTGAAATGCAACACCGAAAGAACCGAAAGAACCGGAAGAACCGAAAGAACCGGAAGAACCGGAAGAACCGGAAGAACCGGAAGAACCGGAAGAACCGGAAGAACCGGAAGAACCGAAAGAACCGAAAGAACCGAAAGAACCGGAAGAACCGAGCAGCAATAGGGTAAGTCCAGAAGTGTAAGCTCGTATCGGGAACTGGAACAGGGAGTGGTTGCTTGGAAGAAAAAGTCCCCTGCCGGAAAGCCCGATTAATTTATGTACTGCAAGGGGCAGCTTTCGCTGCCCCTTTTTCATACAAACAATTTTCCAACTGAGCACAAATCGCGGGAAAGGAGAGGTCTGTTATGCTTGAAATACTGAGAAAACGCCGAAGCATCAGGAAGTTCCAGGATCGTCCCTTGACCAGGGAGCAGAAGGGAGCTCTGGAGGAGGCGATCCTTCGTGCACCCTCGGCAAAGAACCTCAAATCCTGGGAGTTCATCATGGTCGATGACAAGGAGATACTACAGAAGCTTTCCGAAGTCAGAGGAGGCAGTTCGTCCTTCCTTGCCGGTTCATCCGTTGCAATCGTGGTCCTCGGAAACGAGGAGGTTGCCGATACCTGGGTCGAGGATGCATCGCTGGCCGCCATTATCGCGCAACTAACGGCGACTTCTCTCGGACTGGGTTCATGCTGGGCGCATATCAGAAACCGTGACCACTCCCCACAAAAGACCGCTGAGGATCACGTTCGGGAACTACTCGATATTTCCAGGCCTTTCAGGGTCGTCTGTGTTATCGGGATAGGGCACCCTGCCGAAGAAAAACTCCCAGTACCTAAAGAGGAGCTTCCCTTCGAAAAAATTCACCGGAACAGGTTTTAAGACAATTCATTTGAAAAGTTACTTGCTGTAACATGAGCTCAAAATAAAAAAGGGGAGACCTCTAACGGTCTCCCCTGCACTATTAATAAAAGGATCTATTTCGCGAGGCGGAGCATCGCCGCCTTGATCACCTTGATCGAGGCCATCAGTTCCGCGATCTCGATGTATTCATCTGTCTGGTGGGCCAGCTCCGGCAAGGCGTTCGGGAATGGGGCAAAGGCGACCACGTTTGGAAGCGCCTTGGCGTAGGTTCCGCCCCCCATGGCGATGATCTCTGGACGCTTGCCGGTTGTCTCGAAGAAGGCTTCGCCAAGTTCAAGGATGAGCGGGGAATCCTTTGGAACATGCAGGGGATTGGCGCGGGAAGCCACGGAAAAGCCAACTTCCAACGGAGCAAGGCGTGCCTGCAGTTCCTTCAGGACTGTCTCTCCCGGGATCGTGACCGGATGCCTTATGTCCAGGGTCACCGTCAGGATGCCGTTTGAAAATGAAGCCAGGCCGGGGTTGCAGGTCAAAACTCCTGAAACCTCGTCGAACATCGCTATTCCCAGGTCTTTGCCGTGTCTTGAGTCCCCGAGCAATCTGGAAAGCGTGCCGAAGACGGAGGTGAATGGGCAGGGAGGGGGATTCTTCCCCAAAAGAAGGCACATTGCGGCGATCGCGTTTTCTCCGTTCTCCGGGAGGCTTGCATGGGCAGCTTTGCCGAAGACCCTTATGTGGAGCGTGTTTCCGTCCCGGGCGACCTCTCCTCCACAGGGAAGCAGTGTAACGGCCTCCCGAAGCTTGACTGCCCACTCTTCGAGAGCGGTTTCCTCTCCTTCAAAAACAGCCTCTGCCAGATCCGGAACAATATTTACAGCTTCACCCGAAGAAAAACCGGAAAGCGCTATAGGCCCAGGATCACCGGTCCTGAATTCCATGGGGATGCGCAACCCGCCTTTTTCGGCAAAGACTATCCCTTCGTTGATGTCAGGGGTGAAGCCCGCAACGGGGTGCTCCTCGTTCTCCGCGTACCATGTGATCCCGCGGAATCCGCTCTCCTCGTTGGTCCCGAAAATAATTCGTATTCTTTTAGAGAGACGGTGATCCTCGTCGGCCAGGATCTTCAGTGCCCAGAGAGCGGCCATAGTCGGCCCCTTGTCGTCGGTCGCCCCGCGGCCGTAGATCCTTCCATCGTGGATCTCCGCGCCGAAGGGGGGATAGGTCCACCCCTTTCCCTCCGGGACCACGTCCAGATGCCCAAGGACAGCTATCATCTCTTTTCCCGCCCCGTGCTCCGCATACCCTATCATTCCGTCACGGTTCACAGTGCGGAAACCCAGGTCGGAGGCTGTTTCAAGAGCCAGGGTCAAAGCCTGGTGGACTCCTTCCCCGAAGGGTTTGCCTTTTTCGGGAGGGGCTTCAACGCTTCTTATCCGGATCATTTCCCTGATGCTGGAGATGATCTGAGGCCTGTATTTTTCCAGCAGAGCGTCATGTTCCATTACTCGGCCTCCTTTTAAAGGATTCGCAGATCTTTGGGGAAACGGGTCAGCGGCTCACAGCCGCCGGATGTAACGACAACGCAGTTCTCGATCCTGATCCCGATTTTTCCGGGGATGTATATCCCCGGTTCGATACTGAAAGTCATTCCCTCTGAGAGGATCTGTGTGTTGCCCCTCATGATGTTTGGGGATTCATGTATTGCCAGGCCTATCCCGTGCCCGAGGCGGTTGTTAAAAAAGGGTCCGAAACCTGCTCCCTCGATAACAGATCGCGCGGCGATGTCGAGCGACTCGGATGTGATCCCGGGGCGTGCGAATTCTTCTCCCCTGATCTGGGATTTCAGGACAACCTCGTAAATCTCCCTGATATCCGGATCCGGTTCCCCGATGAAGAAGGTTCTGGTTATATCGGAGAAATACCCCTTGTAGCGGCAGCCGAAATCGATCAGGAGGGAATCCTTTTCTTTGAGTACTCCTTCTCCGCCGGGATAGTGCGGCATTGCAGCATTTTCTCCGCGTGCGACGATCGGGGAGAATGCCGTAGAGGTTGCCCCGAAATCTTCAAGGAGTTCAAGCAGTTTCCGCCGTATTTCCTTTTCTGTGCGCCCGGGGCGGATGAACGGAATGAGCGCCTCAAGAGCGCTGTCGGATATTTCGCCTGCCTTTTTCATGCAGGCGACCTCCTCGGAGTCCTTGATGAGGCGCAGCGGTGCGAGGGTGTGCCAGCCGTTGGCCGACTGTATCTTCTCGCGTCTGGCTATCTCTACAGCATCCACGGCCATGATCGAATCGTTGAAGGCGATGACGGCACCTTCGTGAATGCCGTGGTCGGAAAAGGCTTTCGAAAGGGTGGAGTAGAACCATTCCTCGTCGCCCCACTCGTTCACCGTAACTGCAGGAGGAAGAGTCTCCCGGTATTCCTGGGCGTAGATCTTTGAGACCACCGCGAAAGAGCGTCCGTCGGCCATCAGGAAGAGCCCGTTGAATCTCTCGCCGGGGTGTGGAGCCAATCCGGTGAGGTATTCAAGATCGGGAGAGGGGCCGATGACAAGAGCGTCGCATCCGCTTGCCGCGACAAGAGGGAACGCCTGGGACATTTTGCCGGTATCAAACATAGGGATCCTCCTGATTATCGGCGTTTCTGTTTGGCCTGCCATGCGTGGAGAGCCAGGGCTACGCCGATAACGCCGTAGGTTACGAACACACGGAAATATTCTCCGATCATTGCGTCCCCGATCAGGTTTTTACCTGCGAGGGGAGAGACTATGAAAAGCGTATGGAAAAGAAGTGTTCCCAGAAGAGCCTGGCTGATGGTTGCCTTGGTTACCGAAGCTCCTCCTATAAGGATAGCCGCGACGGCGAAAGTGCCCACCTGCACGTGGCTCCCGTAGGTATTGATGTTCCCCAGATTCTGAAGAAATATTACCTGTCCTATTCCGGCGAGAACTGTCGAGAAGATTATGGCTATTATGCGGATCTTGTCGACCTTGATCCCCGCTACTTCCGCTATGTGCCTGTTCTGGCCTACGGCTCTGAACTCCTGCCCCAGTTTGGTCCTGACGAGAAAGTGGATGGCCACGCAGAGAACTGCAACGGTTGCCAGAGTGACCATGGGGATGGTTATCGGAAAGACAAACCCCGGTATTTTGATGCTGATCTTCCAGAGGTTGTCGAGGGCGTAGTGCATATTCTTTATATCGAGTGTATTACGGATCCCTATTCCAGTGGAGAGCAGCATGGTCGGAACCCTGATCGGGATGATGTTGCCCATGAAATAGAGCATTATCAACTGGTAAATACCGTTGGCGAAAAATCCCAGAATGATCCCTGTGATCATCTCCTTGCCCTTTGACTGGTTGAACAGCTTCCCAGTGAGCCAGCCGAAGAGGATCGCGAGAGGGATCGAGATAATTATGGTGGCCAGAAATCCCGGCAAGCCGGCCATCTCATAATTTGCCGTAGCGACATATCCCAACTGTCCGGCCATTGCCCCAAGTACGATCCCGAAGTTCAGCCCCATTCCTGCCAGTATCGGAATGATGAGCGATATGACCATGAAGCTGTTTCGAGCCATACGGGTGATGATCTCACTGATCAGAAACGGAAGGCTCAGTCCGCTGAAATATCCGCCGCAGACGCAGAGGACCAGAAAGACCAGCGGGACGACATTTTTTCGCAGATAGTACTTGTAAGCTTGCTCGCGATGCGATTGAGGCGCAGCAGCCCGAAGGGCCATCTTTTTGCCCTGATCCCGGGTGTCATCGCTCAACTGAGATCACCTCCGATCTCTTTTCGCGTCAGGGCGTAAAGGATAATTCCGTTGCTTATGATGATCCTGATGACGTCAGCAATATTGTCCGCAACAACGATGTTCGCGACTGGCATCGAGACTACAAGGATCGACTGGAAGAGGAATGTACCGATCACAGCGTGAGTGACCGTGCTCCTCTTGAGGCTTGCGCCTCCGATCAATATGGAAGCGACGGCGAAGAATGCCATGAACAGCGGGGCCATGTAGAGCTGAATGAAACCGAAGCTCTGTGCGTATACTACAATCCCCACTGCGCCCAGGGCTTGTGAGATAGTGGAGCCGATGATCCTGTACCGGTTCACGTTAAGACCGGAGGACTCGGCAAATTTAGGATTTGCCCCGACCGTCGAAAGGGCGATCCCGGTTCTTGTTCTTGAGAAGATCCAGATCCCGGCGCAGAACAGGGCGAAAAAGAGCAGCAGCCCGGTCGGTACAGTCACCCCAAAAAATTTGAATGCCATAAAGTTGTCCAGAACCTTGTCGAGCCTG
>JAUSOU010000113.1 GCA_030656095.1 Thermovirgaceae bacterium
AAGGCGACAAGGCCGTCGCGGTCAGGCAGTGAGGAGCACGATATCTGTACACCGAAATCGGCAAAGCCTTCCTGCCTGGTTATGGAGATATCGGTTACCCATGTCCTCCCCGGGGCGGGAGGTATGTCGCTGAGACCGGTGTCGGGGTGGGAAAACCGGATGGTCCAGATGCCATTTTCGGGGATGGATACGCATTCGAGCCTCTGGCCGTGCTCTTCCAGAAGGAAGCTTTGGCGGGTATAGGCTGGATCGGGAAGCGGCAACGGAGCTTTGCTGCCCAGCCACTCCAGCACCGTATCAATGGTCCGGTCATAAGCGTCATTTCTGTTTTCAAGCAGATGCCCGGCCCGGGCCTTGAGCCTGTAGGTGGTGCAGACCCTGGGTCTGCCCGGCTTTACGAACGTTCTTTCGCGAAGGGTTTCATCCATTTGAAGATCGCGCCCCTTTCGAGATGAGGTGTTTGAGTGTTTTTCTTCTTCAGGCTTTTAAGACTCCGGAAAGATAGCCTACCTACGGGATATTCCTTGCACTCCATCTTACTAAACTATCATTAACTCTCCAAATGCTCTATCCAGCAATGATGATTGAAAAAACAGAATAACTGCGGATCGAAGTCTGCTCTTATCAGCAGAAATAACCTTTTCAATTCTTCCTCGAACGTCTAGAATTCACCTCATGGAAGAATTGTTCGCACTGATGATCGGATTGGGATTGAGCGCGGCCTGCGGGTTCAGGGTTTTCGTTCCGCTTCTTGCGATGAGCCTTGCGGCGCAGACGGGACAGCTGGAGCTTGCCGAAGGGTTCCAGTGGGCGGCTACGCCCATGGTTACAGCTGCCCTGGGGGTAGCTACATTTTTTGAGATAGGCGGCTACTACATCCCCTGGATCGACAACATGCTGGACGCTGCGGCCACACCCGCGGCCATTATCGCGGGCACTTTCATCACGGCCTCCGTCATGCCGGAGATGACGCCGTTCCTCAAATGGACCATCGCCGCCATAACGGGAGGAAGCGCTGCCGGGGTCATACAGGGCGCTACCGTTCTCACCCGTGCCGCATCATCCTTCACAACAGGCGGCCTGGGAAATCCTCTTGTTTCAACGGCCGAGGCGGGCGGATCCATTCTGCTTTCAGTGCTCGCAGTATTGCTGCCCCTTATCACACTGGGGCTGCTGCTGTTTCTTTTCATCTGGGCGGGCCGCAAACTCTACCGCCGCTTCCGCAAACCCTTATACTCCGGATACAACTCCCAACCCCCGCAT
>JAUSOU010000118.1 GCA_030656095.1 Thermovirgaceae bacterium
CCGCCAGCTCCTCCTGTGGCGTCAGTTTGCCCGATTTTGGGGAGAAGAAGATCGTATGCGCATCGGAGTATATGGATACGGGAATACCCCATCTCAGGATCGTCTGCTCGAGGACGCGGAAGTAGCCGTTGAGGCATTCCGTAGGCTCGAGCCATAAGGCGACGACCCTTCCCGTAGCATCGTCTATGGCGCCGTGCATGGAAAGCATGGAGCCGTTGGAAAGCCAGTCGAAGGGAGACGCGTCGATCTGGAGCATCTCCCCGAAGCGCGGCCTTCGCTTTCTGCCTCTGTGTTTACGTGGCCCCTTGTGCGAGAAGATGACATCGACGTCGTTTTCTCGCAGTATACGGATCACCGTCTTTGCTGAGATGGAAACACCGGTTTCGTCTAAAAGCAGTTCCGACATATGTTGTGCGCTCGCTCCTTCCCAGAGTGATTCGGCCCGCTCTGCCACGAGATCCCGTACAAAACAAGAAACGAAATTGTGGGGCTTCAGATCGGAATTGCCGTGAAGCAGGGAAGACACCCCTTCTATCCTGAAACGGAACTTGGCCCTTTGAACCTGGCGTATGGAAAGCCCCAGGGCTATAGCCGCTTCGTTGTTGGTTGTCTTTCCTTGTGAAAGCTGCTCGAGAACAAAGACTCTGCGCGCCTGCTTGATGCTCACTTTGATGTCACCCTCGTTCTTCATAAAGTCTATTCTCTACTAAAGGGGTGACATTTTCGCTGTCCCCTAAAGGGGTGACATTATCGCTGTCCGGCGACAGGCATCTATCTTCTCCTTGTCCTGGACGTGGAAAAGAGTTATCTTCTTTGCTCCGCTTTTAGCGAACTTTTCCACAAAAGCAAAAGCCCTCTCTGCATTGTCGGAAAAATCCGTGGGGAACAGGATATGTCCAAAAAAGTTGCAGGTAGGAGCTTCCGACTGTCCATTTTCGTCACCGTTGAGCCTGAGGACAAGAACCATTTCGGCCGTAACCTTAAAACCCATATCCTCAAGAAGTTTCTTCTGTTTCTCGAAGGCGGGCCTGGAAAGCTCCATCAGGCCTGGAGCCAGGGTCCCGACGTCCCGGATGTTAAAGCAGTTTATGAAAACCGCATCCTTCGTCCCTAATTCCTTAAGTCTTTCCAGCGAACAGATCACGCGTTCCGATGCTTCGGAAAGGTCAGTGCCTACAAGAATCCTTGAAAAATATTCTATTTACTTCTTTCCTTAGAGTCTGTTGCGTAATACCATTTTCAACACATATGATGTACTAAAAGTATACCCTCAATGCGTAAAAGATGGGCCCTGCAGTGAGATCTTTGTTAGTGAGGTAACTGAAGGTATGCGCTTAGAGCAATTATGCAACAGACTCCTTAGTTAGACCTTTTCCTGCGATGGGAACCAGTGCTGGGTTTTCAGGCAGAACCCGACAAGCATGAGCATCACCGGGACCTCTATCAGGACCCCTACCACCGTGGCCAGCGCTGCACCGCTCGAGAGACCGAAAAGCATCGTCGCCGTCGCGATGGCTACCTCGAAATGGTTCGATGCCCCTATCATCGCCGCCGGAGCGGCATCTGCATAAGGCAGTTTTATAACCCTGGCGATCCCGTATCCTATGGCGAATATCAGGATCGTCTGTATAAAGAGCGGTATCGCTATCCACAGGATGGTCAGCGGTTTGGCCACGATGACTTCACCTTTGAAGCTGAAAAGCAGAACCAGCGTCGTAAGCAGGGCTATGATCGTTATGGGTGAAAGGATGTGCAGGAACTTCTCCGTGAACCAGGTAACGCCTTTTGAGGAAATGATCCATTTCCTGGAAATATACCCCGCCGCAAGAGGAAGAGCTACGTAGATAGCGATGGAAAGGACCAGGGCCTGCCATGGAACCGGCAGCCGGCCAACCCCCAGCAGGAATCCCCCGAGCACCCCGTAAAGCACAAGCATCGTAAGAGAGTTGATGGCCACCATGACCAGGGTCAGGCCGTCATTCCCGCGCGCAAGATACCCCCATACAAGAACCATTGCCGTGCATGGCGCAATCCCCAGAAGGATGGCTCCGGCGAGGTAGCTTCTCCAGAGCGGGACCTGGAGCATTTTGATCCCGTTTTCGAGAACAACAACGCCGGCCCCGTGAACGGATCCGACCGGCAGGTTGAGGCCGAAGGGCATCTTGACGAGATCCACCGCATCTGGACCGATAAACCCCTTGAATACATATCCCAAAAAGAACATCGCTATTGCGTACATGGTAAAGGGTTTGATAGCCCAGTTGACGAAGAGGGTCAGAAAAACCGGTTTGCCGCTCTTGCCCGCCTTGATCACCTCTCCGAAATCGATCTTGACCATGATCGGGTACATCATGAAAAAAAGACATATCGCTATCGGGATGGAAACGACAGGAGCCCCATCGACGAAGATCGACATGCCGTCCAGAGCCCGGGCCAAGCCAGGGGCAAGTTTTCCCAGAATAATGCCACCAATGATGCACAATCCGATCCAGAGAGTGAGATAGCGTTCAAATATGTTAGTGAGCTTGCGTTCGCCGTTTGCCTGATGTCCGGTCATTTACCTGCATTCTCCTTTCGATTTTCATCTTCGATCTGTCTTTTTTGCGCCGCGCAGGGAGAGCACTGCAACCCCTGGCTCTCTCTCAGTTTCCTGGCTGATCTTTTCTCCTCATCTACCGCGAAATTGTTCTCAAGGTTTTGCAGAAGCCATCGGATCAGGCCACCCTCCGGAGTGTTTTCAATGCCGGAGGTCAGGCTGAAGTATCTCCACTTCCCTTTCGTGCGGGAGACCACCAGGCCTGCCTGTTTGAGGATTGAGACATGCCTTGATACCGTTGAGGGGGAAAGACCAAGAATCTCCTGCAGGCTGCACAGGCAGAGTTCTCCGCCGGAAAGTGCCGATACTATGCGTATTCTCTGTGTGTCGGCAAGAGCCTTTATAGAGGCAAGGGTTTTCTCCAATTCCTTCTTCCCCCACTCATTCATTTCGTCAAAC
Source organism: Thermovirgaceae bacterium (assembly GCA_030656095.1). GTDB lineage: Bacteria > Synergistota > Synergistia > Synergistales > Thermovirgaceae > UBA2252. The sequence goes on from JAUSOU010000118.1 coordinate 2,996, forward strand.
AGCGAAATGATAGCAGGCTATTTCCCGGGAATCAAGATACAAAAAAACCGCCCCTTTCGGGAGGCGGCTTTATAAATCAGTTTAAAAACCGGGCGGTTGTGTCCTAGACCCTGCCGGGATAAGCCGCCAGGCCCGCCTTGAATATGTCCATCGCTTTTGAAAGGTCCTCTTTCTTGAGAACGTATGCCAGGCGCACCTCGTTCTTTCCAAGACCCGGGGTGGCATAGAAACCCTCCGCCGGGGCCATCATGACCGTCTCGTTGTTCACGTGGAAATCCCTGAGCATCCAGATGACGAACTTTTCCGCGTCGTCAACGGGAAGATTGGCGACAACGTAGAAGGCCCCTTTGGGCTCTTCGCAGATAACTCCGGGCATCTGTTTCATCTTGGAATAGAGGATGTCGCGGCGTCCCTGGTACTCCTTGTTGACCTCATCAAGGTAGGATTTGGGAGTTTTGTAGAGGGCAACGGCGCCGACCTGCTCGAGAGTGGGGACACAGAGTCTTCCCTGTGCCAGCTTCATGACCTGGGCCATGAGTTCGTCGTTCCTGGAGAGGATACAGCCGATCCTGGCTCCGCAGGCGCTGTAGCGCTTGGAGATCGAATCGATGATGATGACCCTGTCTTCGATACGCTTGATGTTGCCGAAACTCGTGTATTTTAGACCGTCATAGACGAATTCACGGTAAACCTCGTCCGCGATGACGAAGATATTCTTCTCCAGGGCGATATCGGCGATCATTTCGATCTCTTCGCTAGTGTATATGACGCCCGTGGGGTTGCCGGGGTTGGAAAACAGGATGGATCTCGTTTTTGGAGTTATCTTCTTCATTATTTCCGCTTTGGCGGGAAGGTGAAATCCCTCCTTGGCCTTGGTCGTTATCGGAACCAGCTTGACATTGACGGATGAGGCAAAAGCGTTGTAATTTGCGTAGAAGGGTTCGGGTACAAGAACCTCGTCCCCGGGGTCGCAAAGAGCCTGGAATGCAAAGAGAAGGGCTTCGCTGCCGCCGTTGGTGACGATGAGGTCTTTCCTCTGGAGTGTCATGTTGAAACCTTTGTAATAGCCGATCATCGCGTCGATCAGTTCGTAGCTGCCGTGTGAGGTCGAATACGCAATAACGTCTTCGGCAAAATTTTTGATAGAATCAAGGAATTCTGGCGGGGTCTTGATGTCGGGCTGACCGATGTTAAGGTGATAGACCTTCTTACCCTGGGCCTTCGCGGCCTCGGCATATGGAACGAGTTTGCGAATCGGGGACGATTGCATCCCGGTTATTCTTTTGGAAAAATTCATTAAATATCCACCTCCCTGTCCTGTTGTTATTGATGCACCATGCATTTTACCACACAGTTTGGAAAAATTGGAACAATTTAACGCATGCACTGGATACTGCACATTATATACGTTTAATATCTTTTAGGAGGCGATACCGGAAATGGCGTTTATGAGTCTAAAAAATTTCACCAGGTTCGCAAACGAGGTGGCCGAAGCTCTTCCTCCGGAGCTTTTCAGGCAACTTGACGGCGGCATCTTCGTCGAACCTTCGGCAAAGGAAGAGGGGGAATACCTCCTCATGGGTGAGTACATAGAGGACCCCGGGATGGGAAAAATGATCTTTCTATACTACGGATCATTCCGTGAGATTCTGTGTGATGCCTCGATCGGGGAGTGGAAGGAAGAGATCGAGGATACGGTTGTCCATGAGTTGAGGCATCATATCGAATCTCTCGCCGGGGTCGACGACCTTTCCCTTGAGGAAGAGCTGGAACTTGAGGAGGAGACTTCGCCGTAGCGAAAACAATCCACAATGTGGTCGTTGACCATTCCGACGGCCTGCATGTGCGAATATGTCACGACCGGCCCCAGGAATCTGAATCCTCTGCCCCGAAACTCTTTGCTGATCTTTCCGGACAGTTCGGTCTCGGGTGGCATTTCGGACTGGGACTTCCATCTGTTCAAAATTGGAACATCATCGACAAATCGCCACATCCAGGACGCAAACGAGCCCTCCCTGTCGCGAAGCTCGAGGAATGCCCTGGCGTTGCTGACAGTTGCCGTGATCTTCTGCCTGTTGCGGATGATCCCCTCCGCGGCGAGCAGCCTGTTGATCTCTTCATCACCGTACCTGGCCACCTTCTCAGGGTCGAAACCGTGGAACGCTTCCCGGAACCGCTCCCTTTTCTTGAGGATGATCAGCCAGCTCAGACCCGCCTGGAAAGCTTCGAGGACGAGAAATTCGAAAAGCTTCTGGTCGTCGTGCAGGGGAACCCCCCATTCGGTGTCATGGTATTCGAGAAGGAGAGGGTGGGATTCTGACCAGGGGCAGCGTTCCGGCATGATCGACACTCCTTTTTTGGTTTAAAATGATCCCGACCGGTTCAGGATATTATAAATGCACGGGAGGGAGGAAAATCGGGATGAAAATATTTATTCGCAAGGCCGCCGCATGCGCCGCCGGCCTTTTGTTGTTTCTGCCGATGCTCCTTCCCACAGGCGCGGACGCAGCTTCCAGGCTTGAGGTGCTCGTAACCACATTTCCGATCTACCAGATCACCAGAAACGTGGCGGCGGGAAGGAAAGCGCTGAACATCGTTCTCATGCTCCCTTCGCGAATGGGGTGCCCTCACGACTATGTCCTCACCCCTCAGGACATGGGCAGACTGGCAAGGACCGACCTTCTGATAATAAACGGCCTGGGGATGGAGGGTTTTCTCGACAGGGCAATTGAGAGCGCAAAAGCCGGAATGAGGGTCGCCGACAGTTCCGCGGGCATCGGGGGTATCCTGCATTACGAGGACGCGCATAACCATGCGCAAGAGGGACATGGTCACGATCAAGACAGCTTGAACCCCCACCTTTTCGCCAGCCCCGGGTTGGCGGCGGCGGTCGCACTGAACATAGCGGGAGAGCTTTCGAAGATCGACCCCGAGGGTGCAAGCATCTATTACACCAACGCCGACCTTTACGCCAAAAGCATGAACCTTCTTGCGGGGGATTTCGCGGAGCTCGGCAGGCGACTGAAAAACAACCGTATCGTCACCCAGCACGGTGTTTTCGATTACCTCGCCAGGGACATGGGCCTGGAGATAATTGCTGCAGTTCTTTCTCTCGAAGGCCAGGAACCCTCCGCCGCCGGGATGCTGGAGACTGTGCGCCTGATCCGTGAGCTAAAAGTGGGAGCTGTCTTCACCGAACCACAATACCCTTCCAGGATCAGCCAGACTATCGCCCGGGAAGCGGGCATCCCTTTCGCGGAACTCGATCCGGCCGCCACAGGTCCGGATGATGCCCCGCTGGATCATTACGAGACGGTCATGCGGAAAAATCTATCGGTACTGGAAGAGACCCTTGGCACACGTTAGCAACACCGAATCCGCTGCAGTTTCAGACAGGGCGATAGTTTTCCGGGGCGTCTCCGCGGAGATGGACGGGATCCCGATCCTTGAGGATGTCTCCGCATCCGCGCCCCCCGGGAGCTGCACCGCGATCGTGGGGCCAAACGGAGCCGGCAAGACCACCCTTCTCCTGGCTCTTCTGGGCGAGATCCCCTTCAGGGGTGAGATCCGCCTGTTCGGGGTCGCCAACACCGATGGACTTCCTGTTATCGGCTATATCCCCCAGCGCCTTTCCTTCGACCGCGGGACGCCTGTGACCGTTAAGGAATTCCTTTCGGCAGGGATCCAGCGAAGTCCTCTCTGGTTCGGGGTCCCAAGACAATACGGAACCCTCTGTCTTGAGGCGCTTGAGCGAGTGAGATGTGCGCATCTTGCGGAACGCCGCCTGGGAGCCCTCTCAGGCGGGGAGATACAGCGCGTTCTTCTGGCGCTTGCTCTGATGCGGGATCCGAAGCTTCTGATCCTGGACGAACCAGCGGCCGGGGTGGACCCGGAGGGAGGGCTGCTCTTCTGCGAACTGCTGGAGCGGATCCGCAGGGAGAGAGATTTGACTCTGTTGATGGTCAGTCACGACCTTGCCACGGTGACCCACCACGCAACCCACGTCATCTGTCTGAACCGCCGTGTCCTGGCCGAGGGATCTCCCGGTGAGGTCCTTACAAGGAAAACCCTTGCGGCTACATTCGGGGTGCACATGGGGTTGGTCCAAGAGGGAGCAATACCCGGCAACGGCGTGCACGGGGAACCTTCATGCGGGGTGATAAAATAATGACTGAACCTGCCTCTCTTTATGCGGTCTACCGCCTGATCCCGCACCTGCTCCCCTTCTCCTGCCTGGAGGCTCGCTTCATGCAGCAGGCTTTCGTGGCCCTGGTCCTGTTGGCCCCAATGACCGCGGCCATGGGGGTTCAGGTCGTCAACTTCAGGATGGCATTCTTCTCGGACGCAATAAGCCACTCAGCCTTCGCGGGAGTCGCCCTCGGGCTGATCTTCTCGCTTAACCCGCACTGGACGATGCCGATCTTCGGGCTTCTCGTGGGGGTCGGGATAATGGCTGTTCAGAGAAACAGCTCTCTTTCTTCCGACACGGTGATAGGGGTCTTCTTCTCCGCCGTCATCGCGTTCGGCCTGGCGGCCGTCAGCCGCGACCGTTCGGTGGCGAGAGATCTTCAGCGCTTCCTGTTCGGCGATATTCTGACAATAGGCGACAGCGGAATTATCTGGCTATTTCTCCTGTTTCTGGCCCTCGTGGCCTTCCAGGCCTGGAGCTACAACAGGCTCCTGTATATCGGGATCAGCCCCGCGCTCGCAAAGGCCCACGGAGTGAACGTGGCGGCCTACCAGTACGTCTTCGCAGGTCTTCTCTCGCTGGTAGTCATGATATCGGTCTGGGCCACCGGAGTTCTGCTCGTGACCGCCATGCTGATAGTCCCCGCCGCCGCGGCAAGGAATCTCTCCCGCTCCGCGGGGGCGGTTTTCTGGTGGGCACTGCTGATCAGCCTCTCATCTGCCGTAGCCGGGCTTCTTATATCAGCCCAGGAGTGGGCGCGCACGGCAACAGGCGCTACTGTCATCCTCACAGCCTGTGGGTGGTTCATTGTCAGCGCATTGTGGGTAACAGCCTTCAGGAGATCAAGTCGGATCGAGTAGGCTGGGGGAATTTCTTCCCCCGGCCTCTCACACCACCGGGCGTACGGTTCCGTACCACGGCGGTTCCCTAAGCTGATATTCTTCGCTGCTTACCCAGTTCATCGACCAGACTGTACAATCCCAATTTGTCGA
>JAUSOU010000121.1 GCA_030656095.1 Thermovirgaceae bacterium
ACAGACAAGTCACCGCAGACGTCCTCAAGGAGCAAAAGAGCCGCAAAACCGCCTGAAAACAGGGCTAATCAACACCGAGGTGCTAAGATTCAAAAAGAGGCGACGATTTGTCACGGTTAGATTTTTGAATGAGGCAATACGACGGCGATTCGGGATGACAAGCCCTTGCCACTCCGATTTACGATTCACGATTTACCATTTACGATTTACGATTCACGATTAACGGCTTTCGTATTTACTTAGCCACTCCAGGCAGGTGCGGACGCCGAAGCCCGTGGCCCCTTTGCGGTAGTAGCCGTAGTCCTCGTCGGATGTGTCGACACCCGCAATATCCATGTGAAGCCACTTGATGCCTTCGTCAACGAACTCCCTCAGGAACATGGCTGCCGTTATGGCTCCGCCGTACCTGCCGCCGGAGTTGACGACATCGGCCATCTCGGAGCGGATCTTCTTCTTCAGGCGCTCGTCGTCCATGGGAAGTTCCCACAGTCGTTCGCCGGTGGAACGGGAGACTTCCATAAAGGATGCGGCCAGGTCCGGGTCATTTGTGAAGATCCCAGCGGTGTATCCGCCAAGGGCAACTACGCAGGCGCCCGTGAGCGTCGCCATATCCACGATAACCGACGGCTCCTGTTTCGAGGCATAGGCGAGAACGTCCCCGAGTACTATGCGCCCCTCCGCATCGGTGTTGTCGACCTCCACGGTCTTGCCGCTGAACATCCTGATGACGTCGTCGGGCCTGTAGGCCCCGCCCCCCGGCATGTTCTCGACTGCTCCCACAAAGGCGTGGATCTCAAAACCGGGCTTTATCTCCGAGACGGCCTTCATGATTGCGATCGCGTTGCAGGCGCCGGTCTTGTCGCCCTTCATGCTCCTCATGTAGTCGCCGGGCTTGATATTGAGGCCGCCGCTGTCGAAAGTGAGCCCCTTGCCCACAAAGGCCACCCGTCTGGACGGGGTCCCGACGGGTCTGTAGATCATGTGGATGAGCCTCGGGGGGGTGTGGGAACCTCCGCCGACACTGAGAATACCGTTCATGCCCAGATCTTCCATCTTCTTTTCGTCAAGGATAGTGCACTCTATCCCTGTTTCTTCCGCCATCCGACGGGCCTGTTCAGCCAGGGTGACGGGGTTTATGACGTTGCCCGGCTCGTTGGCGAGATCCCTTGCGAAGTTCTGGGCCCGTGCAGTTATCAGGCCTTTTTCAATGGCCTCTTTGTCGCCTTCATGGATGTGAAGCTCTTCCAACACCGTGGGAACTTCAGAGGGGTCGTCCTTGCTCTTGTATTTATCGAAGCGGTACTCCCCCAACAAAGCCCCTTCCGCAAGCGCTGCCGAAACGGCTGGGCTTGCCTCCCCGCCCGGAACCGCCAGCATCTTCAGGTGCCTGTCTCTGCCAGCCTGTTTCACGGCCGCCGCCATTGCCCTGCGCCAGGCGTCGATCGAAACCTTTTCTTTCTTGCCAAGTCCTGCCAGGTAGACGCTGCGCACTCTCTCGCCAGGGGCATTGAGCGCCAGAAACGTGTCGGCTTTGGCTGAAAAGACTACCCTTGCCGCCCTGTCACCGGTCATTTGAGCGACGTCATCCCCCAGCAGACCGATAGGTTCCATGTCCCCCTCGAAGAGGAAGAGGACGATCGCGTCCCCCGTCCATCGCGATGGGGAAAGAGCGTTTGTTTTGACCTGCATTTTTACACCTCCGAGACTTAATTGACAGACCGGCTCTAAAATATCATATTCTCTCTTCCCGGGGGGAGATCAACCATTTGCGACCAGTTGTATAATCATCTGACGTCATGAGACTCAACCTGCGTCAAAAGGCTTTTGCTCCTGAAGGGGGTGGCGGCCATTTCCACCGAACTTTTTGCCGGTTTTGATATCGGATCCGCGGCTCTTCACTGTTCGGTGGTGAGCGCTGATCGTTCTGTCGTTTACTCCCCCCCTCCATCCCTGCACCGGGGAAAACCCGTCGAGGCACTCAGGAATCAGTGGCAGGAGATGATGTATCTCTTCCCTCCGGGATCGATAGTCTCAACGTCCTTCACGGGCATCGGATCGGCCCACTTTCCGGAGGTCTTCCCAGGTGTCCTGCGGGAACATGACAGCATATGCATTGTCCGCGGCGCGAAGCTGGCAAGCCCCGAAAGCGGCATCATTCTCCATCTCGGCGCAAAGGACGCCTATTTTTTCAGAGTGGCCGGCGCGACAGAGCGCCCGATCCTTCTCGACTGGAGCACCAGCAGCAAGTGCGGAGCCGGCTCCGGGACCCTTCTGGAGAAGCAGGTCCGCCGCCTGTTCCCCCTGGAGGAGGACGATCCGGAGTCGTTCGGGAAGATGCTGCAACTGGCCGAGCTCGAAGCGGGGGCTCACGGGGATTTTGGCGGCTACAACGCAAGGTGCGGCGTTGTGCTTCAGTCGGATCTGATCCACGACCAGAACGAGGGCATGTCCAGGGACCGGATAATGGCGAGGCTCTTCCGGACGATCGCGGTAAACATCGTGCAGGACGTCATCGGCAACCGGGACCTTGAGCCAGGATCGAAGGCCGCCCTCACCGGGTGGATGGCCGGGTGCGGCCCCATACTTGAGCATATCCGCGAGATCACACCTCTTAACATCGAACGCCCGGCCCATTTCACGAACGTTGGAGCTGCAGGGGCAGCTCTTATTGCGATCGAGCGAGGGAACAGGAGCCTGATCGATATAAGCAGAATCGGGGAGGTGATCATTGCTGCGCGCTCCAAAAGGCAGTATGCCCCTCCCCTGTCGGATTTCCTGGCGCGGGTTTTCATCCACACTGCTTCCAGGCATCCAGTCAGGGAAAAGATGGCGGAAGCGGGCGAGGTTGTCATTGGCGTCGACGGAGGCTCCACCACCACCAAGGCGGTGGTCGTGTCGCTTGAAACCGGGGAATTTCTGGGCGGCGAATACGTCTCCACGCACGGCAACCCTCTAGGGGCGCTCGCGGAGATCATGCGCCGCCTCTCTTCATCTCTCGGCAACCCTCAGGTCGCCGGTGTCTGCACGACAGGATCGGCGCGCAAGCTTTTCGAGAGGGTTCTCTCGAGTCCCGCAATGCGAAAACGGCTTGAGGATGATGGAAAGCTTGTGCCGGATGGGGCCATCGACGAGATAACCTGCCACGCCATGGGAATAAGGTCGATGGACGGCGATATAGACACCATATTCGAGATAGGCGGCCAGGATATGAAGTTCACCACGTTCAGACGCGATGGTGAACGCGCCACCGACGAGGTGGACGAGGCCAGAATGAACTACTCCTGCCAGGCGGGTGCCGGGCAGACCCTCGAAAACATGGCGATGATACTGGGCCTCGACGTGAAGGATTCTCTCCAGGAAGAGGCACTCCGCGCCGAAAGGGTACCGGTGATAGACGCCACTTGCGGGGTTTTCATGGAGATGGAGGAGCACCGTCTGATAGCCGAAAACCACACCCCCGCGGAGGTAGCCGCCGCGATCGTCCGGGCAACGGCTTCGAGTTATTTCAACAAGTTCGTCGGCGGGTCGAGGCATGTCCGCGAAAAATGCTCGTGCCAGGGAGGTCCCGCCCTGGGGAAAGCATTTCTGGCCGCGATGGCCGGTGTTACGGGGCAGGAGATCCACGCCTACCCGAACAGGGAGCTGATGGGCGCCCTTGGGGCAGCGCTTTTTTCAAGGGATAGAGTTCTCTCGGCAGGAAAGAGCGGACTTCCGGCATCATCCGCCTTCAGAGGGTGGAACGCCGCCGGGAAGCCCTTCTTTCACTTCGAGAAAAGCTGCAGGGATCACTTCGGCAACAGATCCTGCGGAAAACGCGACTGCACACTGAAGGTATTTTCGATCGGCGGCGAGGAGATGGTGACAGGGGGGTTCTGTCCCCTTGGCAACAGCGAGGGAACGGGCGTGAGCAGACCCGATTATGTCCGGGTCTTCCACTCTCTGGTGGAGAGGCACTTTGACGGAGTGTTTTTCGACGGCCTGGAAAAGGTCGAAAGCGACGGCCGCCCCGTGATCGGCATCCGGCGCTGCACGACCACCATCGGAAGCCGTGCAGTGTGGTCTTCGGTCCTCTTTTCGGCCCTCGGTTTTCTCCCCGTTCTTTCCCCGGTGTCGGATGAAAGGATCTCCCGCCTGGGCTTGCGCCACTCCCCCACCGACTTCTGCGTCGCCATGAAGATCTCGGCGGGACACACCGCCCTTCTTGCCGGTGAAAGGCGGATAGACCACATATTTATCCCGGGGCTCATCGACCGGACCCGCGATACCGAGCCGGCTCACATGTTCTGCATCTATACCGAGGCCGAGGCATTTCTCCCCGCGGACGATCTTGGCCTTTCCGATTCCCGGATCATCCGGCCCGTCTGGCATCTGGGAGACAGAAAACAGATGGCCGGGGCCCTGAGCAAGGACCTTGCCCGTGTCGGGCATGAGATTTCCGCTCAAACCATTATCGATGCCTTCCAAAAGGCAGACTCACGCGAAGAGGCGTTCCGGCGGGAGATAGCGGCTACAGGAGACAGATTCCTGGCCCTGCTCGAGGAGAGGGCCGAAAAGGGTTATGTCGGACTGGGGCGTGATTACGTGGTGCTGGATCCGGCGGCATCTTCGGATACCGGCAGGATGTTCTCCTCCGTCCGCGGGATGAACTATATCCCTCAGACGTTCCTGAGCCATCTTTACGCCCCGGTCCCCGTCGACGACCTCGTGCCAAACGAGTACTGGGAGCACAGCTCCGAGATCATCAAGGCTTCCATATTCACCGCCCGCCACGAGAGGCTCTTCCCCATAAGACAGATGAACTTCGCCTGCGGGCCGGACTCGATCAAGTTCATGATGGAGGACGCGATCTTCAGGAGGGCCGGGAAACCTTTCCTGCACATTCTCACTGATGCCCAGACGAACAACGCGCCCTTCGTCACCAGGGCCGAGGCCTTCGAGCGTGTGGTGTCCGGATGGCGCCCCAGGGAGACTCCGATGAGCCTTTTTTCGTTCGCAAGAAAGCGCCCCGACGTCACCGGCGGCCGCAGGTGGCTGATCCCCTCCATGGGGAACTCGAGCCTGTTGGCGGCCGCAACCTGCCGTCACTGGGGGCTTGATGCGCTCACCGCTTCCACTGCGACGCCTGAAGCAAGAGAGGCGGCCGACAGGCTCATTTCGACCGAGACGTGTTTCCCGCTGAAGGGGGTTATCGGCGATATCATCTCGCACCTGGAAAGGGAGGCCCGTGAAAAAGGACAGGATAGGGTCAACGAGGAGTACCTGGTGCTCCTCCCCACGACCAGCGGCCCCTGCCGTTTCGGCAAGTACGCCGAAGTAATGGGTATCACTCTGGACAGTCTCGGTTTCGGCGGGGTCCCCATTTTATCTCCCACCACGGCGAACGGTTACATGGACGCAAAATCGCTGGGGCTCCCGTGGTCAACTCTGGCAAGAGCCGGGTTTATGCGGGATATCTACAACTCCTTCCGCGCCGCGGATCTTTATGACGACCTGGTCCTGAGATTCCGACCCTACGCACTCGACCGCGACCTGTTTCGCGAAACGTCGCAGAAGAGGCTTTGGCTTCTTGAAGAAAGGCTGGAAAAGAATGGGGCATCGCTGAAGAGGATACTGGAATGGGCGGAGGAGTCAACTCGCCTGTTCCGGGCGCTCTCGCGGCCTGACGCGGAAAGATACCCACTGGTCCTGTATCTCGGAGAGATCTACATGCGCCAGCACGATCCTTACACCGGACACGTCGCGGAGATGCTCGAAGCGGAGGGGCTGGAGCTTGTCAGGGGCCCGATGACGGAGTGGCTGCGTTACGTGATCCACATATCGGAAAGGAAGGACCCCCGCCTGGAGTACAAGGCGGCCGCCATGTACATAAACTATGCGGAAAAGATCATCCGCAGGGAGACCCGGGACTCCTTAAGCGAAAGAAACGTCATTCCCCACCCGGAGGATACCTTGGTGGAGCTTGAACGGTCGCAGATATATCACGCGGACATAAGGGGTGAATCAGCTATTTCGGTAGGGATATTCAACTCTTTCCTGAAAGGCGGGCTAACCACTCACCCGGAACACCCCGTATGCGGAATATTCCATGTGGGCCCCTTCACCTGCATGCAGGAGGGTGTGGCCACCGCGAGGATCAGGGGGATGATCAAGGCCAAAAGGCGCACGGACCCGAACCTCATAGTACCGACAATGCACGCATCGTTCGGGGAGTCGCCGAACCCGAACCTGGAGGCTGAGATAGCGGCGTTCCGGGAGCAGTGCCATCTGCTGCGCGACTCGATCAGGGAAGAGCCGGCAGTTGTGTGAGAAGCTCCCATGCCCGGCATTGCCCGGTACTTGCAAAACGGCTTTAAAAAAGGTACAAGATGAGTCCGGGAACAAAAACCGGAACCATCCACGGAGGTGCGCCATGTCGTTTCTGGATCTTGCAGGAAAAAGAAGGAGCGTCCGGTCATACAGTCCTGATCCCATTCCCCGCGAAGCTGTCGAGAGGTGTCTGGAGGCGGCCCGCCTTGCCCCATCCGCATGCAACTCCCAGCCCTGGCAATTCATCGTGGTCGACCGGCCCGAACTTCGGGAGCAGTTCACCGAGGCAGCTTTCTCCGGCCTGCACTCCATGAACTCGTTCGCGAAAGCCGCCCCCGTACACATAGCCGTCGTAAGGGAGAGCGCGAAACCTGCGGCCAGGTTCGGCGGCTTTTTTCGCGGAGTGGATTTCACGCTGATCGACATAGGGATAGCGTGCGAACACCTCGTGCTCCAGGCTGCCGAGGAGGATATCGGAAGCTGTTATTTCGGCTGGTTCGACGAAAAGGGCGTCAAACGCATGCTCGGCCTTCCGCGGGGATCCAGGGTGGATCTTCTGATATGCCTTGGGTATACCGACAGGCCGCTGCAGGCGCCGAAGCAGAGGAAGGCCATCGATGAGATCCGCAGTTACGCCTGAGGCCTCTACGCCTTAATTGCGGACCTTCATCGCCTTTGCCGAGGGGCAGAGGGAAAGCCCTCCAAGGACGGTGCATCTGAGTTCCCTGGGGAGCATCTTCCCGACGGCAAGGACCGCGTCGATCGTCTCGTCCAGGGGAAGCGGGTTTTCGTAGCCCCCGAGCACAAGGTCGGCGCAGACAAATGCCGAAGAGGCTGCCACCGCGTTCCTCGTATGGCAGGGGATCTCGACGTACCCCTGCACCGGATCGCAGACAGAGCCCATCCAGTTCTGGAAGAAGATGGCTGCCGCGCTGCACGCATGAGCGGCCCCGCCGCCGGCGAACTCGACCACTCCCGCCGCGGCCATCGCCCCGGCGGCTCCTATCTCGACCTGGCATCCGGCCACCTCCGCCGCGAAAGTCGCCCTTTCGGAGACTATCACTCCCACCACCGAAGCGGCGAAGAGGACCCGGGCGATATCCTCATCGGCAAGCCCCATCTCCTCTTTCAGGGTCACGGCGACACCGGGGATCGTCCCGGCGGAGCCGCCAGTGGGCGCGGCGCATACCAGACCACCGGCCCCGTTGACATGCATAACGGCCATTGCCCTTGCCGCCGCCCTGGTATGGATGCCTCCGATGGCAAGGCTGCCGTTTGCCTCAGCCTTCATGATCTTCCCGGCTACAGGCCGGAGGAGTTTCATCGGGAGGTCTTTGCCGGAAAGGCCCTCCCTGACGGAGTCCTCCATGACCCGGAATCTCCGGATCATCTCTCCGATAACTTCCTCGCGGGAAAGGCCTAAAAGGGCCGCTTCGTAGCGAATCCCGGCCTCTCCAAGGGAGATGTTCTCCTTCTCCGCAAAAGCCGTCATCTCGAGGGCGCTTTTAAAAAGGGCCTTGCCCCGGAGCGGGAAAAAAATCGGCTCGGCAAGAGTTGAGTTCACAACTCCCCTCTCGGCCTTCATCCGATCGACAACGCCCGGAGGAGGTGAATCAAGACATCTGGCATGAAAGAGCACCCCGCCGCCCTGTTGATGCCTCTCCTCGGGGTATCCGGGGGCAAGAGTCAACCTTTCAGCGGCGCTTCGAAGACCGGGAAGAGACTCCTCCCCTGCGAGAAGGATCAGCTCCCAGGCATCGCCCTTCAGCGATAAGAGTGATCCGTCGATGGATGTGAAGACCACCGCTCCCCCTCCGACCGAACGAGCGCAGGCCCTTACCTTGCGGCAATCCTCTCCCGTGAGCGCAACTTCGACTATGTTGGGGTGCCCCTGCTCTTGGAGAGGCCTTACCGCAAACGTAATTTTCACGCCTGCATCTTTGGCGGATACAAGAGCCTGGGAGAATCTCGAATCGGTTATGTCCCAACCCATCACCCCCATGGCAAAAGCCTTGTCGCTTCCCTGCTGGGCGTAGACTTCAGCGTACGACCCTGACGGGTCAAAGGCAAACTCCACCTCCGCGGGTTCACACCCCAGAATGCTCCTGGCCATGCGCCCTATATGAAAGGATGCCGCTGTATGTGAGCTGGACGGCCCGTGCATGACAGGCCCGAGGACGTGGTTGAAAATGCTTGAAGAGCTCATCTGGATGATCCCCTTTCGGTTATAAGACCTTTGTCCCTGATCGATCTTCTTCAAGTATAAGGTATCGGAGATTTTTTGATCTTTCGGGCGAACTTGTATCGTATAATTCCTATGCACACAAATAAACACAAACAGGGAGGCAGACCTCATGCCGAAAAAGATCCTCGTATGCGTGGATATGGGCCAAATGGCGGAACATCTCGTCGAGTACGGACACAGCCTTGCCCACCGTCTTGATGCTGAAGTTTCCTTTCTTCACGTCCTTCCGAGCGCACACACGTGGGTGGGTTACGGAACCTGGGTCCAGCCCGACATCACGAAAGAGGCCCAGGAGAGCGCCCGAAAAAAGATCGAGTATTTCATCAGGAAGGCCGAAGAGAAACACCCGGAGCTTTCTGAACACGAGGAACATCCGATCCTTTTCGGTCAGGGCGACAGCGCAAAGGTGATAATCGAAACCGGGAAAAAGGACGGCTTCAACCTCATCGTCATCGGATTCAAGGGCGGCGGCGGTATCGAAAAGATGATGATCGGGAGCACCACGACGAATGTCTCCCGCTACGCCAACTGCTCGGTGCTTATCTACCGTCCCGGATTCGACCCTTTTTAAGAAAAGCGATGGGAATGTCCTTTAAGGCAACTTCCGGCGGGGTGACCGCTTGATACGCTGCAGCGGCATCTCTCTGGTGCTGGGAGGAAAATTGCTTTTCGATGATCTGTCCCTTGCTGTCCCGCGGGGGTCAAAGTTCGGCATTGTCGGTGACAACGGGGCGGGAAAGACAACCCTCTTCCGGATGATCGCGGGCGAGGTGTCCCCCGACCGGGGGCAAGTCAGTAAACCAACCGGCTCAAAGCTGGGACACCTCCCGCAGGATCTTGTCGAGATCGGAGACGCCCTCCTGATGACTTTTCTGAAAGAAAGAGCCGGGATCGCGGCACTCGAGAGAGAGCTCAAGGAGATCGGGGAGAAGCTTTCCCGGCCGGGCATCGGCACGGAACAGCCTAAATCGCTCCTGGCAAGACACGAGAGGGCGGTACACTCCTACGAGAGGCTCGAAGGATACGGCTTTGAGGCCATGGCGGAGAAAATCCTCAAGGGCCTGGGTTTCCGACACGGCGATTCCGGCCGCTCATGCGCGGAGTTCTCCGGCGGATGGAAGATGCGCATCTCTCTTGCGTCGCTTCTTCTTTGCAGGCCGGACATTCTCCTTCTCGACGAGCCGACGAACCACCTCGACACCGAGAGCATGGAATGGCTCGAAGGATACCTGTCCTCGTTTCCGGGAACCCTTCTCGCGATCTCACACGACAGGCGATTCCTCGACAAGCTGACGACAAGCACGGCGGAACTCTCCGGCGGCAGGATGCGTGTATACTCCGGCAACTTCACCGTATTTCTCGAAAAGCGCGCCCAGGAACTTGAGATCGCAAAAAAAACACAAAAACGCCAGGATAGGGAGATCGGCCGTACCGAGGCTTTCATCGAACGCTTCAGGTACAAGGCATCGAAGGCATCGCTCGTGCAAAGCCGCGTCAGGGCCCTGGCAAAAGTTTCCCGCTCCGAGGCCGAAACCGTGGCCAGAAGGGTATCGATGAGGTTCCCCAAATGCCCCCGAAGCGGCCTCGAGGTGATCAGTGCGGATGGGTTGGGACACTCGTACGGAGTCCAATCCGTTTTTTCGGGTATCGATCTGACCATCCGGCGGGGAGAGAGGGTTGCCCTCGTGGGCGTGAACGGCGCGGGGAAATCGACGCTGACCCGCCTTTTGAGCCAGGGAGAGACGCCTTCGGCCGGAACCGTCACTCCCGGACACAACGTCAGGAGCGCCTTTTTTTCGCAGGAGAGCGCTAAAAACCTCCACTACGGCCATTCAGTGTGGGACGAGATCCGCAGCACTCCTTCCGTCTGCGATGAACCTCAGCGCAGAAACCTGCTTGGGTCCTTTCTCTTCTCCGGGAGCGACATCGACAAACCGGTCGGAGTGCTTTCGGGTGGAGAAAAATCACGCCTGGCTCTGCTGAAGATCCTCCTGCAGGCTACGAATCTGCTGATACTGGACGAACCGACGAACCACCTGGACATGAGTACAAGGGAGCTCTTCCAGGAAGCGCTGCTCGGATACGGAGGAACGATCGTGATCGTCTCGCACGACAGGAACTTTCTCGACGCCCTGGTGGACAGGGTCATAGAGATACGCGACGGAAGGGTCTTCGACTACCAGGGGAACTACTCCTGGTTCATCGAGAAGAGGGCCGAATCCCAGGCCTGGGAGGAACATAACGCACAGGGCCGGAATGGAGCGAACGGCGGAGATGAAGGCGGCCAGAAAGAGAGAAAGCGGATCGAAGCCGAAAGGAGAAACCTGATATACCGGGAGAAGAAAAAATTCCTGGACGAACTGCGTCCGCTGGAGGAAAAAATCGAACGGGTCGAAAAACGGATCGGTTCGATAGATCTCACCCTGGCGGATCCCGCAACCCTGCGTGATTCGGAAAGAGTGAAAGATCTGATGATCGAGCGCTCGGAACTCGAGAAGGAGACTCTCTCGATGATGCAAAGATGGGAAGAGCTGATGGATGCCGTCGGGGGGGCGGGGCAGGGGCAATAATCGATAATTAAGGGACTTGCCTGCCGTTATCAGGGGTTTTAGGGCTCTGGAATACCTGATCGCAGGGCGCCACCCACTTGCCGCAGTGAGGGCAGCTCTCGGCATCGAGTTTGATCCTCGCCCCGCAGAAATTGCAGGCCTTCCTCCGGTTGCATGCCCACAGGTGACTGAAGACCCCAAGAAAGAGCATGGCCAGCCCCGCCCAGCGAAGAAGAGGGACCGCAAGGCCGGCGAGAAGAACAACGAAACCGGAGACGATAAGGTAAAGGGGGGCTCCTTTAATGCCTCGAGTCAGCAAGCGCAACACCATCTTTCGAAAAGGCTGCCTGACAGGTTCAGATTAACCAATAACAGCATTCATGTAAAGGGTTAGTCATTTTCCCAGAAGGGGTTCCGGATCTACCATACTGCCCTGAAGGCTAAGCCCGAAATGAAGATGGGGCCCGGTGACCCTCCCGGTCCTTCCCGCAAGGCCTATTACATCTCCAGCCGAAACCTGGTCCCCGGCTGAGACCATACGGCTTGAAAGGTGCATGTAGACCGACACGACCCCGTTGCCGTGATCGACATAAAGACACTCTCCGGCATAGTAGTGATCAGCTGAGAGCAGGACGGTGCCGGCGGCGCACGACATGACAGGGTCACCCTCCTTCGCCCTGTAGTCAACTCCACGGTGCGGCGAGCGGGGCTGGCCGTTGAGTATTCTCCTGAATCCGTAGGGGCTGGTTGTCACACCTGGAACGGGTCGAACCATGGGAAGGTCCCACTTCCTCTCCGGGGATACAGCGGCAAGAGCAGAGGAAGACTCCTCTCTCTCCCTGCTGATCCGTTCAAGAACTACCTTCGGGGGGGTGACCATAGCCTCGGGGAGCGTCAGCCTCTGGACGGGGTATTCCACACTGGCGACCTGGACCTCCCTTGAAACCGTTTCCACCGAACCATCGATCCCGGCGCTGATCTCAAGCTTTTTTGTTCCGGGGGCCGAATTTCCCACATCGGTCCCGAGAAGGGCAACACCCTCGCTGATGTCACCCTCACGCCGGACCTCTACCGGAATCATCTTTCCGCCCCATGAGATAGTCAGCCCGGTCATATTCGACATGGATGATACATAGACCAGGAACGGCCTGCCGACGGCGCTCTCACGCGGAGCGACAATGTTGAGGGATGCAGAAGAGGACAAAGCCGGAGGGAAGGCCGCCGCAAAAAAGAGGATAGCCGCTGCCACTGCAGCAAGAATTCCCCTAAGCCTCCCTGAAATTCTCACGAGCTGGATCAATCCCGGTTCGACTCTTTCCTGGAAGGATATCCTGAAGGGTCGGCTTCCTTGCTGAAAGTCACGCTTTCGAGAGAATTTTCGTTCACCACAAGCCTCAGCACATCAGACCTTGCATAATGTCCGACGACGTCAAAATCGAACCGGCTTTCGGCTATCGCACCGAGGTCGAGATCGGCAAAAAGAATATCCTCTCTGTCGCGCACCGGACCGGCGACATACTGGCCCAGAGGGTCGATGATGGCGCTTCCTCCAGGGCACATGTGGTCCGGCAGATCCCGAAGATCACCGTAGCAGGCAAGGTCTTCGGGATACATTGATTTGTGAACATACTGGTTTACGGACAGGACAAAGCAGCGTCCCTCAAGAGCGATATGCCTGATGGTTGACTGCCATTCCTCCCGCGAATCAGCGGTGGGCGCCAGGTATAGAGTCACACCCTTCCCATAGATGGCCGCACGGGCAAGGGGCATGTAGTTTTCCCAGCAGATGAGGCCACCCATTTTCCCGTAGGGGGTATCCACCACGGTCAGGGTACTCCCATCCCCTTCACCCCAGAGGATACGTTCAGATCCGGTGGGCTTGAGTTTTCTGTGTTTCCCCAACAGACTGCCGTCGGATCCGAAATAGAGCGTAGTGCAGTAAAGAGTTCCTCCAGCCCGCTCGACGATCCCCATTGCCAGGTATGCCCCGAATTTCTTCGCTGCTTCTCCAAGGGCAATGGTCGTTTCAGACGGAATCTCTACGCTGTTCTCAAAGTATCGCCTGAAATCCTTCCGCCCACCGGGAGAACGGCTTCCAACAACTGCTCCGAAGGTCAACCCCCTCGGATAGGCGGGAATGAAGGCTTCGGGAAAAACAATGATCCTGGCGTTCTCTCGTCCACAGATTTCGATCAGACCCAGGGCTTTCTCCAGGGTCCGCTCCCTGTCCATGATGACAGGGGCCGCCTGGACGACTGCCACTCTTACAGTACCTGTGCTTTCCCCCATTTTCATCTTCCTTTCAGGCCGGATCTATCAGATCGGTCAATCCCGGGCCAGAACTTTGTGGACAGCCTCTTGCGCAGTATCGAGGTCGGTCCTGAACCCCTGATCCGAAAGGATCCTTCCAAGAGCGGAGAGGAAAAGAACAATGTTCTTCCGGTTGGAGCCGCTTCCCATCAGACCGATGCGGATTATCTTCCCCTTGAGATCACCTAGCCCGGAGCCTATTTCAATTGAATATTCGTCCATGAGCCGTCCCCGGACCACAGCCTCGTCGATACCTTCCGGAATTTTCACGGAGGTCAGGCTTGGCAGACGGAAGGCCTTCTCAACCAGAAGTTCCAGACCAAGAGCCTCGAGTCCAGCCCAGAGGGCTTCGGCATTCCTCCGATGACGGACAAAGCGGTTTTCAAGCCCCTCCTCCGCTATCATCCTCAAGCCTTCGTTGAGCCCGTAGATCATGTTCACCGGAGCGGTGTGATGATAGAAGCGCTCCTGGCCCCAGTAGCGCATGATCATCGTGAGGTCCAGGTACCAGCTCTGAATCTTGCTCTTCCGATTCTTTATGTACTCTACTGCCCTGGGAGAGACGGTGACCGGCGCCAGTCCAGGAGGACAGGCGAGGCATTTCTGGCTGCCGCTGTAGACCATGTCGAATCCAAGCCGGTCCACCGGGACATCCATCCCGCCAAGTGATGTTACGGCATCAACCACCATGAACATTCCCGCTCCATGAACGATGGATACTATTTCATCGAGGGGCTGGAGAACACCGGTGGATGTCTCGGCATGAACAATCCCGAGCAGTTTCGCGTCAGGGTTTGCCGCGATAGCCCGGCGGACGTCCCCAGGATCGACCGGCCTTCCCATCGGGGCGTTGACCTCGACGACCTCCGCACCGCAGCGGCCCGCAACATCCTGCATCCGGGTGCCGAATACCCCGTGCGAGCAGATGATGACCTTGTCCCCCCGCTCGATCATGTTGACGCATGCGGTCTCCATTCCGGCGCTGCCTGTTCCCGACATGGCGACCGTGAGATCATTTTTCGTCTGGAAGACCATTCGCAGAAGATCCCTTGTTTCGTCCATTATCGCAACGAAATCACGATCGAGATGACCCAGCGTCGGCTCAGCCATTGCTCGCAGTATTCTTCCGTCCACGGGGGTAGGCCCGGGGCCGAGCAGCGTTTTTTCCGGAACTTTCCTTGCCTTATTCCAGGACTCCATTCCAAACCCTCCCTGTAATTATTGAATTTTTCTGTTTCCTCTTGAACAGGTTCATTCAAGCCTTCTCCAGGATCTGGGCCTCTCTCCGTGAAGCCCAAAAACTGCCCAGGGAGTAGAGACCAAGGGCGATCCAGATACAGATGAATGTGACTATCTTCGGGAAGTCAAGTTGCTCGTGAAACACCACCGTCCCGAGGATAAAACCCAGTGTAGGTGCAATATACTGCAGGAAGCCAATGGTCGAAAGCCTGAGGCGGCGGGCGCCGAAGGCAAACCAGAGCAGGGGCATGGAGGTGACGACGCCCGTCCCGAGAAGGAGCATGTCGAGCGAAAACCTGCCCGCCAGGAACGATCCCTGCGAAGTAACCCCGGCGTGCAGGAGAAAGATCATGGCCGGGATCACCAAAAAAGCTGTCTCCGCAAAGAGACCTGGTATCGCCTCCACCCGGACCTGCTTGCGGATCAATCCGTAGAGGGCGAACGAAAGAGCCAGGCCAAGAGCGACCCAGGGCCATCTGCCGTATCGGATGACCTGGAACAAAACACCTGTTGTGGCAATGGCGATCGCAGCCCATTGTATCGGCTCCATTCGCTCGCGAAAGAAGACAAAACCAAAGAGAACGCTCACCAAGGGGTTGATGTAATATCCGAGGCTCGTCTCAAGAACCTTTCCGGAGTTGACGGCCCAGATGTACAGAAGCCAGTTCACCCCTATGAGCAGACTGCTCAGAAAAAGCATGGATACAGTGCGGGGTCTGCGGAATACGGCGGCGATCTCTTTCATCCGTCCCTGGAAAAGAAGAATGAGGGTGACGAATAGAAGCGACCACACTATCCTGTGGCTCAATATCTCAAGCGCCGGGACGCCGCCCAGAAGTTTCCAGTAGACTGGCAGAAACCCCCATGCCACATAGGCGGCCAAAGCCGCGTAGAGGCCGGAGCGGGTTTCGCGGGATGCCGGTGTTTCTACCTGTTTCATTGCCATGCTGGATCATTCCTCCCGGATTCTATCCCAAACTGGTATCAGTTTATTGTAAGCGCTGGAGGCCCCCAAAAAAGGAGACTGCCAGATGAACCAGAATCGCACGCCAGCTTTTTTCTGCCGCCGATCATCCGCTTTTTCAGGAAACCCCGCTAGCAGACGATGCTTCCAGCGCCTTCACGAGACCGTAGACGACCTCCGTATACGGAAGGCTCAGGGAGGCTTTTTCCCCTTGGCGCAGAATTTCCCCGCTGATCGCCTCGATCTCCGTTCTGTTGCCTGCCTCGATATCCTGGAGCATGGAGGGCCTGTTGCCTGCCGTCATTTCAAGGATCTTTTTGAGTTGTCCCCATTGAGTATCAGGATCGACGCTTATGCCGGCCGCAGAAGCCGCTGCCGTAGCCTCACGGCAGAGCACCTGCATGATCTTCATCGTGAGAGGAGAATCCAGCAAGCCTCCGTTGGGCGACCGCGTCAGGGCGGCAACAGGGTTTACGGCTGCGTTGAGGATGACCTTCTCCCAGATGATGGACCACGGCGACTCCTCAAGACCGGCCCGAAACCCTGCCGAGAGGAAGAGATCGAGCACCACCCGGGCATCCACCCCCGGCTGCACAGGACCGAAACGTATGAACCCGTCTCCCCCGCTTCGGACAACACCCGGCTCCGGTCTGAACGCCCCGTAGCTGATCGATCCAGCCAGCAGACGATCGCCCTGGATATGCCCCTGCAGGGCCTCCACGTTGCCGAGGCCGTTCTGCAGGGTCAGCGCGAAACCGCCGGGGGAGAGGAGGTCCTTCACGCGTGGGGCTATCCCGGGGGTCTGCCAGGCTTTCACAAGTATTATGACCAGATCCGCCGGAGGGCAGGCGGAGGGATCATCAAACAGATCAAGGCGGACCGTCCGCAGTTCACCGTTCGATTCACCGAAAAGAAGCCCTTCAGACCTGATCCTGTCGAGGTGGGGACCGGGCCGGGACACGCACTGGACATCAATGCCAGCCTCTTTGAACTTTACGGCAACGCGGCTGCCGAGGGCACCACATCCATAAATCGTTATCATTTTGATCATCCTTTCAGGTCTGCTCTACTCCGGAGCGTCAGAGTCACAGGCACCGCCTATGGTACTCATAAAGGGAATGAGCATGTAAACAACCGAGCTGTCTCCTGTGATAAAAAGGGAAGTAAATATCCCGAAGAGAGCCATGAGCGGAGCCGTAAGACTTCGTCTCATCTCCCTGGCCACCGCTTCCGGATCAATGTCGCTATCCACAAGTCGTTTCTTCCGGGTGGCGTAATGCCAGTTGAGCAGCAGCAGCAACCCCGCAGCCAATATGTTGAAATGGAAGACCATGTCGGCTTCCCACAGGTCAATGAACCGACTCATCAGGGACGTGGAAAAGGGGATGAGGCTGACCACTGCGAGAAACGTCAGATTTATCGTTATATGAACCGGGTCGGTCCTTCTTATCTCCTTGAACTGCCTGTGCTGCCATATCCAGAACAGCGAGAGCAGAAGAAAGCTGATGAAGAAGTTGAATAGCGGTTCGCCAAGCCCCGAAATAAAACTCCGGAACAGGTCATGTCCAAGGCGATCGGGGTTGGAAGGCGCCCTGAGGTCGAGGACCAGGATCGTCATGACTATGGCAAATACACCGTCGGAAAGTGCCTCTATCCTGCCTGTTGAGAACAGCCTGTCTTCTTTTCCCGAAAAAACCATCCTGGCACCTCCTTTTTGTATCGGCCTGAGCATAATTATATACAGACTTTCCTTAATATTCACGGATCACCGGACCGGATCGCAAATTTAATATATAATTGCATGGTAAACGAGCTTTACGGCAACAACTCCCAAAAAGGAGGAATCCATCGTGTCCGCAAAGATCGAAGAGAGAGACACCATAACAGTTCCTGCCGGATTCACCCGGGCCTTCAAGGTTTCAAAAGGGGAGGTCTTCACAGTCCAGGACATCGAAGGAGGCCAGATCGCCGATCTGATCGCCTTCAATGCAGACAATCTGTCGGAAAAGCTGTCATGCTCGCATACCCGCCTCGGGCTGCACTCGATCAAGTTCAGGATCGGGGACTCACTCAGGACAAACCTCAGAAAACCAATGATGGAGATAATCGCCGATACGGTCGGAACCCACGACATGCTGGTTCCTGCATGCGACGAACAGCGATACATTGTCGATTACGGGGTCAAAGACCACCGCAACTGCGTGGCAAACTTCGAGGAGGTCCTGAAACCCTGGGGGATCGGGCGCGAATCCATCCCTGACCCGCTGAATATATTCGAGAACGCCACCATAGATGAGGAAGGCAACCTGGTTCACCTGCCGGTAGTATCAAAGGCGGGGGATCACATCACCTTTCGAGCCTTGATGAACCTTGTATGCGCGGTGTCGGTCTGTCCAATGGACCTCAACATCACGGGCGGGGACAGGATCACGGATATACTGGTCACGATCGGCCGGAATGACAGCAGGGAGCGGGAATCGGGAAACCCCAAGGGCGTTAACGGTGAACGGTGAACGGCAGTTGCGTGACTCGTGACTCGGGACTCGGGAAAGCCCATACAAGGCAAAAGGCGTGAACGGTCAACGGTGAACGGAGGGGCGAATGCCTGTCATTCCGAATCCGCCAGCATGGGAGAGCTCTGAGAGGCAAGTTTGAAGGGTGAAGGGTGAATGAAAGCAAAAAGAAAAAACCTCTCGCCTTCATGGTCGATGGTTTTGTTTGTCATCCCGATCCGCCTGCCGGCGGAGAGGGATCTCCTTCTTGATTCAGATAACCCTGAACCAGATTCCTATCCGCCGGCAGGCGGATCGGAATGACAGCAGGGAGCGGGAATCGGGAAACCCCAAGGGCGTTAACGGCTGTTTACGCCTTTAAGTTCAGGCTGCGAATCACGATTTACCCGTCCAGGCCTTACCTTCTGCCGAGGCGCTATTCCGCCTCGGCTTTTTCATCTATCGGGGTGTGCTTTTCGATGTATCGGGCAAGCGCATCAGTGTCGGTGAAGCCGATGTCCACAGCGCGGCCTTTGAACGGGAGCATCACGTCGTAGCCGTCGGCTCCGGAGGCAAGGTAGGAGCTGGTAGCCAGCCGGTAGTTTTTCTCGGGATCGAGCAGCGCTCCATCAATGGATATCTCCGCTCCTCCATCAATGAAACGGACCCTGACCCCCGAAACGTGGGGAAAGGCTCCCAGCCCAGGCTTGATGAGTGAAACGCCATGAAGGAGCCCGGCAACTTCCTTGCCGGTCAGGTCGATGCAGACGAGATCGTTGCGGAACGGGAGTACCGCCAGGACATCCCGCATCCTTATTTCCCCGGCGGGGATCGAATCCCTGATGCCTCCGCCGTTCACTATTGAAATGTCCGCTCCCCCAACCTCCCGGATGGCATCGGCGACGAGGCGGGTAAGGTTGGTCTCCCCGGAACGAACTCTCACCCTGTCGCCGTCCAGTGGGGTCTTGCTGCTTCCAATGACCTGGTCGATCTTTCGGGAACCGACCCATTCGTAGTAATCCAGCCGGTTTGTAATTTCCGGATCTTCCCCCCCGGCCGGGTCGATCGGAATGGCCTTCCATTTCCAGTCCGTTATCCGCCCATCTTCTATCTCGAGGTCGAAACGTCCCAGGTACTTCCCGAAAGCTCCCGCCTGGGCAACAAGTGTGGATCCGATAAGGGCCGCATTGTCGAAGAGCGTGTGCGAGTGTCCGTCGATTATCACGTCCAGCCCTTCGATGGAGGCTCCTGCCAGATCCCCGGAACCTGTCGAACCTGGAACGACATTATCCCAGCCGAGGTGTCCGAGGGCGATCACGATATCTGCATTTTCACGCAGCCGGGGGACCATATCCCTGGCCGTTTCGATCACATCAAGGAAGCGGCCGCCTTCAAGATAAAGCGGTTCCGACTGGCCGGTGCTTTCGGTGGTCAGCCCTAGAACGGCAACTTTCAGATCCCCCGATTCGATCAAAACATGGGTGAAGAACGGCCGTTTCCCCAGACTGTCGACGAAGTTGGCGCATATGAAGGGAAAGCCCGCGAAAGTCTCCTGGAAACGCAGCAAAGCCAGAGGGTTGTCGAACTCGTGGTTACCGAGGACCATGGCGTCGCACCCCATTTTACGGAGAATGGAGAGATCGCAGAGGCCCTGCTGGAGATCCGACTCCGGAATCCCGGTGTTGACGTCCCCACCGTGCAGGAAGATGACATCCCCGCCCTTTGAGGTGACTTCCCGGCGTACCTCTTCCACAAGCAGGGCAAGAGCGTCGAAACCGCCCTTGCCGCTTTCCGTCCAGATATGCCCGTGAGTATCGTTGACGTGGAGTATTGTCAGTTGAGCAGCGTCCAGTGGAAACGCAAAAAACAGCAGCGCAATGAGAGAAAGAAGGGTTTTGCGGATCGCAACCAGCCGCAGGATCTTCATTCCAAAACCCCCTCCGCTGGATGGATAGCTTATGCCGGATGAGTTCCCATGAACTGTCTATTGCCTAAAACCTGATCAAGAAACTGCCGCCGCCGCGACATTGCAGGTCTCATGGAAACCATCGGCTGTGCAACAGGGAAATATGCCTGGTCCCGGAGGATGAACTTGTTGCGGTGGCTTACTCCTTCAGGACCGGAATACCGGGAGGCGCTCAAGGAATACCAGATCACTTCCGTCGTAGCCGCCCTCTTCCAGCAGAACTGCGGCCTTGCAGACAACTACCGCTCCAGCTTTCTCGAGAAGCCTTTGAACAGCCCTGAGCGACCCTCCGGTGGATACCACATCATCCACCACACAGACACTCTTTCCAGAGATCTTTTTGCGGTCAACCCCGTCGAGAACCAGTATCTGTTCTCCCCGGGTAGTGATGGAACTCACTTGTTCTATAAGGGGGTCTTCCATATAGCTCTTGACCGACTTCCTGACGGTAACGTAGTTGACGCCGAGGCGGCGGGCGATCGAGTGCGTCAGGGGGATCCCCTTTGCCTCGAGGCAGACAAGGATGTCTATTCGTTCGGCAGGCAGCCTGGCTGTCAGATCTTCCGCCGTCCGCTCCACAAGTTCGGTATCTCCGAGCATGACGAACGAAGCTATCACCAGGCCTTCGGCCACTTTGATCTTGGGAAGCCTTCTTGTAAGACCGGCCACACGAAGCTCGAAAAATCCGTTGCTCATAAACCGAACACCAGCTTGATGGCCACGCCTGCGACAAGCCCGTAGAAGGGGTTCCACCTGGCCGAGACAAGAACCGTGGCTCCTATGATCATTCCCCAGGGGGAGAAGCCGAATGGTCCCTGGAAAGCGGGGGCCACGGAGAGAGCTCCCTGGATGTTGGTTGCGAATGTCACGAACGTCCCGAGGATGAAGAGGAACCCCGCTATGGATGAACGATGGACATATCTTCCGATAACAGGCAGCAGCTTGAACAGAAGGATGGCGGCCATGATACCCATCATCATGACCGACGAGAGCAGGGGGTTGGGCGCCGTCGCCGTTCCGGAGATTATGGCCTCAACCGGACCTCCTCCGAAGAGGGTGGAACCAATATCGGCAAGGCTGGAGTAGATGGCAAGATGATCGATGTTCGTATCCACTCCGGCAATGCTCCCCGTGATCTTGCCGAAACTGATGTTAGCTCCGATGTTGAGGCACGCCAGCGCAAGGGCACCGAGGAGAACTCTTCGATTGGACCAGAATTTCCATTCGATGTTCCCGAAGCGGAAGCGCTCGTTTTCAAGATTCGCCGCCGGTTCGTCCTTTACAAGGGCCGGGTAGCGCTTCATGAAGTTATAGGCTGCCGTTGAAAGCACAACGGAGATAATGATCGTCTTCGCGAGGTCTTTCGTTACGAACCAGACCGCGAGAGCAGTGACCATCGAAACCAGGCCGGAATACTTCTCGGAACGCAGCAGATCGACCGATACATAGGCCAGCATTATTCCCACGCCCGCCATCATGGACGTAACTATGACGGGACCTATGAATGCCACGATACTCTCGTTGAGCCCCAGCAGCGATGGGATCAGCAGGAAGACCGCTCCCCAGAAGACCATGCTCAGGCGTTCCCGTATGTCTTTGCCCATCGTGCCGGCCAGAGTGATGGTTTCAGCCTGGAAGGAGATCGTCGCTACCGAATTAAAGGTAAGAGAACCTGCAATACCGATCAGGAAAGCGATCGACGTGGGGAGCGCCGCAAAGCCGAAGCTGAGGGCCAGTATGCCCTGAGGGATCCCGTTGACAACAACAGCAAGAGCGGTAAGAAAATCGGTAACCATGTCTTTGAACCCTCCTTATCTTACATTTACGCCCACAAGGGGTTTAATGTGAGGTCTATTTTCAAAGAGTATACCCCCGATCAGGATTTGCGTAAACCCCGGGTTCAAGATCGTACGGCAGGAATTATTGGCCTTTCTTCGTCGGGTCGGCCACCCGGCCAATGAAGAGAATGCTGCCGGTGCTGTTCTCCTGAATGATGAAAATGAACGGGCGATCCGCACGGAATACCGCGGGAGGCACGGGCAACGACTTGAGACCCACTACAACGGCAGTAGCCGCCGCCGCTTCCGTCCCCTCCTCGTTGACGTCAATGAATGCCTTGTGAAGAACATCGGTGATGCAGAGCTCTCCCGGACGTCCGTTCATACCGGAGAAATCCGCCTTCATTTCACTGAAGGCGTCGATCATGCCAAGGGACTTCAGGGCTTCGACAAGTGAAAAAGAACCCCAGGTGATACTGAATTTGGGGAGAAAGACTTTTACCTCTTTTTCGGACATGCTCTCCTTCCACTGTGAGTAGTTTTCAATGGTCATCTTCTTTTCCAGATCGGAAATACTGCCTCCAGGTTCCGGGAGGATCACTACCATGGACAGGTCCTCGCCCGCATAAGGGAGTTCAAGCATCTGCAGATCACCCATATCCGAGTAGCCGTAATCCCCGGTCCGGGTCATGAGGGAAGCCTCGACACTCTTATCGGGAGAAACGAAGAAAGGCGCCTTGATCGTGTCGTTAGGGTCGAACTGTTCCTCCCAGTCACCTTTGAAGTAGATCGCGTTGACCAGAACAAGTCTGGTTAGCGAATCGATACTCCCTTCGGGGAGCAGATCCTTGATCTTCTCCTTCGTCTTTACGTCTACCCATCCATTGATCTTTTTCCGGGACGGCTCGGGCGCTCTCGCGTAATCGACCGGGGTTATCTCCACCCCGTAGTATTTCTTCAAAAGCTCTGTGTATTCAGGAAGAAAACCGTAACCGGTCTGGGGCCATATCGAGTTGGCGACTGCAAGTTCCACCTCTTTGCAGGCCTGGATATCCTCCAGAAGCGATCCAAGTCCCCTGAATGCCTCGTGGGTGCCCTTCTGTCCTTTGGTGAACCGCAAAGCCTCCTCCATCTGTGCCGCCGTTTGCCCCCTGGCCCCGCCGTATGTCATGGCCAGAGCGGAAGATATGCTGT
>JAUSOU010000123.1 GCA_030656095.1 Thermovirgaceae bacterium
CCAAGACAAGAACCAAGCCAACAGGGTGACATGCCTTTGTCCCTGACAGAAAAAGTTCTTCTCCGCGGCCCCCTGTGTCCTCTGTGGTGCAAGGGCCGGATTTGAGCAAAAAAACTCTCTCTTTTCCCCTACCCTTTACCCCTGCCTGCGGCGGGCACTTCGTCGCTACGCTCGGGCACCTTGTCTGCGCAACTCTGCGTCCTCTGTGGTGCAAGAATTGTTTTCGGTTTTAAACACAATATACTGGTTTTGTCTGTTTGCCCTTCTCTGTGGTCCTCCGCGCCCCCTGTGGTGAACCATTGGCCTTGGTCCTTGCTCTTCAACAGATATTCAGATTTTCTCTCTCTTGCCCTACCTCTGCGTCCTCTGTGGTGAGACAGGGTCAGGTTCTGGCAAAGAGCACAAAAAAACAGCCCCTGCTTATGATTGCAAGGACTGCTTTGGTTCTCAAAAGTGTTTTGAAGCGAATGCTCTTCCTGAATGGGTTTTGAGATATTTTTCAAAGGCTGATGCTTTTTCACTGGTTGGTAGCCCGGCTTCGTAAAATACACTACGCCGTGGCATTCTTCGTTCTCAAATGTTTCGAACGAAGAATGGTGGAGGTTGGGGGATTCGAACCCCCGACCCCTTGCATGCCATGCAAGTGCTCTCCCGCTGAGCTAAACCCCCTGAAAGTGACGGCGCTCATTATACGGAGCATAAAGGAAGGTGTCAACAATTTCTGTGACGCGTAACGCGTTACTCGTGACTCGTGACTCGATCAAGCCTTCACTACAAAACAACAATCCGTTAAGTTCTTCTGTTTTTGCCCTTACCTGATCAAGCGATTCACGATTTTTTGGTCCTGTCATTCCGAGGAGGTTTTTCGACGAGGAATCTCGATAATAACCAAAATATCCATGAACCAGATTCCTACCCTGGCAAAGAACGCCGGGCACTTCGTCTCTTCGTTCGGAATGACAAGATCAAGCGACCAGTTACGAGTTACGAGTCACGCGTTACGAGTTACGTCTCTTAACAAATGTCACCAGGTCGTCTTCCTCCCGGTAGAAATCCTTTATTCGCCCTACCTCTTCAAATCCGCAGCGCACGTAGAAGATCCTCTGGGAGGCGTACTCTTCCCTGCCTGAAGTTTCGATACGGAGGATGCAGCCATCTGTCTCTCTGCAGGCTCCTTCCTCCACGCAGGCCATCAGCTTCTTGCCCAATCCTTTACCCTGGAGCGTCGGATCGACCGCGATCCAGTAGACATCGTAACCCCGGCCGGTCATCGGAGTTCTCCCCCAGAGCGCGAACCCGGCCAGAGCCCCTTCATCGGTTATGCTCTCCAGACGGTAGTCGACGCCCGGTTTTGACGCCCAATCCCTCAGAACCTCATCCAGAACATCAAGTTCAGGCCTCGAGAAGGCACCCGTCCTTTCCGCCAGAAGCAGGTACTCGGATGCCTTCGCGCGAAGACTTTTCTTCATACAGGGGCCTCCCGTTCATTGCGATCCGCACAAGCCGGACTGCTGTTTCCGCATAACCGTAGCCCCTTCGGGCGCTCTGCTTCGCGAATCCGCTGTCGGTGTTGATGTCCGGGTTGGGGTTGACCTCAAGCACAAAAAGCCTTCCCCTGTGTTCTCTCAGGTCGACCCTGAAATACCCCCGGCATCCCATTATCTTTCCGGCTTCCCTTGAAATCCTCACGATCTCCTTTCGCAGCTTCGGATCTATTCCTTCCTCGGCAATGGATACGGAGTTTTTATAGTCGCTGCTCTCGTGCTCCCATTTCGAATCGTAACCGAGAAACGGACGGACCCCCTGCCCGAAGTTGAAGTCTATCGAGGAGACCGCCATGAGTTCATAAGGGTATGACCCCAGAAATCCTGCGTTGAACTCTCTGCCTTCAAGAAATTCCTCGACGATGAGGCCATCCGGGAATGACGCAAGTCTCTCGTCAAGAAGACGGAAAAGCTCCTCCGGAGAGTCGACGACGGATCTGCTGTCGATCCCGACGCTGCTATCCTCCATCCGGGGTTTCACAAACAACGGAAACAGAAGCCCCTCCGCGACATCCGGGCCATAATCCGGCAGCACGCAACGTCCGGGCGCGACCGGCAGGCCGGCCTGTCCCAGGGTGCGTCTTGCAAGATCCTTGTCGAGACAGAGCGCCAGAGTCTCCGAACGGTTTCCCGTAAAGGGAATGCCCAGAGACTGCAAAATATCCGCAAATCTTATCTCCAGCCAGGAGGCGTCGCTGAACCCCTCGAAAAGGTTGAAGACGCACGAGGGAGAGGCACTCAGAATCTTTCGCGCGACCCCGCGGCTGCGGGAAAAATCATCCCTGGTGATGTCTATCGGGAAAGCACTGAAACCTCTCGAACAAAGTGCGTCTATGACGGTCTGTCTGCAACGAAGAACATCGAGAACGTCCTCTCTGTCGGTGTCCTCTCTCCCGGCAACAACTGCTACGGATCTGTCAGGCCGCATGGCTGTTCCTTGCTTTCGCGGCACTGTTCCATCTGAGACCCTGCCTTTGGAAGGCCTCCTTGAGTATTCTCTTGATCAGGGATTCGAAAGTTGCCCCGCCCATCCTGTAAAGAATGGGAAAGTCACCGTACGTCTCCGAAACACCCGGAAGGGGATTGACGTCGATGGCCTTCGGGACGCCGTTCCTGTCGAGGCGAAAATCCACGCGGGCAATGTCCCTGAGCTCAAGGATACGGAAAATCTTGACTGCTTCAACGGAAAGGGCGGCACGGATATCCGGACCGATGGTCTCGGGGCCAAGATACCGGACCATCTCCTCCCAGTTCCTCTTGTGGTCAAGGGAGTAGACGACGCTCGACCCTATCGCCTTTGCGTCGATGGCCATCATTCCTACCGCGACCGGATTCCTGTTCCCCATTACTCCTACGGTTATCTCGGCGCCGGGGAGAAACTCCTCGACAAGGGCCGGCTGCCTGTAGTTCTTCCATAGCCTGCGAACCCTTTTGGCGAGGTCAACGGGGTTATCGACGACGGAATCAGCGAAAACACCCTTGGATGACCCCTCCCATCTCGGCTTGACGATGAAGGTCTCGTGTCTTTCAAAAAGCTCCATTGATCTCTGGAGGTCGGCCTCGCAGGAAAACATGAAAAGATCGGGCACTGGAGCACCGCAGCCAGCGAGGACATGATGGGTCAGCCACTTGTCCAGAGTGACGGCAAGCGCAACGGAATCAGACCCGGAAAACGGGATTCCAAGGCTCTCCAGAACACAGGGAACCTGCGACTCCCTTCCACGGGTATTGCCGCGGCCTTCGGCTATGTTGAAAACAAAATCGGGAGGGTTTTGGGAAATCCGCTCGAGAAAAGTGTCATCGTCCTCGAAACGTTCCGTTTCGAAACCGAGTTTCCGGATCTCCCTCTCGAGGGTTTGTATTGTCTCAAGGCAATCATACTCTTCGTAC
The DNA here is from genome assembly GCA_030656095.1 of Thermovirgaceae bacterium. Taxonomy (GTDB): domain Bacteria; phylum Synergistota; class Synergistia; order Synergistales; family Thermovirgaceae; genus UBA2252. The sequence goes on from JAUSOU010000123.1 coordinate 3,435, forward strand.
CGGTCATCAGGCTCATCCGCCGATACGCCGTTTCGCTTCAGGTTGAAAGTGATGCCGATCCGCCGGACCAGCCTGTTTCCATTCAGGGATGATCCAGGATCTTCCTTCTTCATTCTATTCGCCCCCTGTTTTGCTTGATACGCCGCCCTCTAAGGGCAGCGCCGTGACTGGTGATATGCCCCTTCATCCAGCCGTTCGAAAGACTTCACCTCCGGTTGGAAGCCTGGCGACCTTGCACCGTTTTCGAGTTGCCTCTGCAACTCCGAACGGAATCCTCCTTCATCCGCCACCTGCAGTTCAGGCGGAATGCGGTGATCCGAACAGGACGAACGCGGGGGCCTTTTAGGGGCTCATTGGCGCTGTCCCTGAAACGATGCCGAATGCCTTGCTCCCTCAAAATAAGCTTTCTTTTGCGGATTATACAACTCCTCTAGTAGAATACAATAGGCATTCAAGAGCAACTTTTTTTATGTATTTTTTTCTTCAAAATTCAGGCCGGGGCGGGTGGTCGGAATGCCGGGTTTCAGGTATATGCGGTTGGTCACTGTTATCGCCATTGCAATGTTTTTTGCCTCTTTCAACACCAATACCTCGCTTGCTGCCACCAGGGGAGAGACCATCCATACCGTCATCACAGCGCTGGAACTGCCCGAATGGTCGGGCGGCAGGCACTACACTGACCTGGAGCCGGATCACCCCTTCGCCCGCTCGATAGAGACCGCGGCGGCTCTCGGCATACTACACCCCACCGAGCAGTTCTATCCTGACATTGAAGCCAGCAGGGCGGAGGCGCTGATGTTCGCGCTTCAGGCGATGGGACTCCGCAAAGAGGCCTCACTCATGGAGATCCTCGCTCCAAACGCGCGCCCCGATATGCCGCTGTATATCGTGCCCTACCTCTCGCTGGCAGAGGAGATACAGCCCTCACCCCCACAGGAATTTCTGCTGGACCCAGGAGGGGCGATATCCCGACAGGACCTTGTCTCTCTTGGAAGATGGCTCAGTGAGTGCAGGCGGGAACTCAGATGGCAGAGAGAGTTTTCCGCGGGAGACTCCGTTCTTGTGCTGTCGCGTGAGAATGTAGGAACACCCCCGTCCGAATGGGCTGTCCAGTCGGTGGAACTGGGCAGCGAGGAGGAAGCCGGCAATTACGCGGAGAGGCTGAGAAGTCTTGGGCATTCCGCCATGATTCAGCCGCTGGAATGGTCGTGGGTTGTCCGGATAGGTCCCTTCGCCCACTATCTTGAGGCGTGGGAGACAATGATGAATATCCCATCCCCGGAGATGACAGTTGTCTCATTCACGCAAAACCCAAGCAGGGCTCTTTTCGTTGCCGCTCTGGGATTCGATCCTTCGAAAATGCCTCCCCGGATCGTAACAGCGACATCGATCTCCGGAAGAAGGCTTCCTGTCGACCTGATAGCCGAGAACTCCGGCGCGGAAGGCGCGATAAACGGCGGGTTTTTCAGCGGGGCGAAAATTGTGGGTTCACTGGTTATCCGCTCCGGGCCGGTCAGCGGCTCTTACGGAGACCGCTCAGCCATGGGCTGGTCCGCCGCCGGGTCCCGTATCCACTTCGGCAGAGGCGACTTCAAAACGATCATTACGATCGGGAGCATGGAGTTACCGGTCTCAACAGTCAACAGCGTCCCGCCGCAGGGGGGCATCGGATTATTTACGCCTGATGTCTGGACCTACGTAACGGGAGCTCCTGCTGACGGAGTCGAGATGACGGTAAAGGGAGGCCTGGCGGCGGGGGTCCGTCACGCTGCGGCCTCAAACCACTTTGTCACCCGGGAGGGTTTCCTCGTGATATCGAGGGGGTACTCCTCGCAGTTCATACAGCAGGTTCAGGACGGGACGCCCGTATCTGTCCGGACGGAGTGGTCGGATCCAGCCTTCAGCGGGATGGATTACGTGTTGCAGGCGGGACCTATGCTTGTGAAAGACGGGGCGGCGCAGTACAACTCCGAAGGTTTCAGCGCCAGGACACTCTCTGTGCCGCACCCCAGATCCATAGTCGGTTTCGACGGGAAAAAAGTCTGGTTCGTCGTGATCGACGGAAGGGATCCCTGGCATAGCAACGGGGTAACAATAGAGGAAGCCGCCCGGGTAGCCAGACAACTGGGCCTGGTAGACGCGCTGAACCTGGACGGGGGAGGTTCCTCCTCGATATGGTGGAGGGGACGGATAGTCAATTCTCCCTCCGGCGGCGGCATCAGGCCGGTTCCTTACGCGCTCGTCTTCTGACCGGCTTTTTTGAACCCTTCTGGTGAACGGATCCAGATATCCATCTGGGGGAACGGGATCGTGATCCCTTCGGCATCAAAGGCCTCCTTGAGCCTGAGGCGGTACTCCCTGCCTATGAACCAGTGCTCGCCGGGGAAGGTCCTTATCAGGGTCCTCAGCGAGACGGCGCTGTCGTCGAAGGAGAGGATGCCCTGTACCTGGGCGTCCTCCTTCACCTTTCCGGGGAACGACTCCTTTATCTCCCTTGCGACCCTCTCCATGATACCTAAAGCCTTTCGGATGTCAGTATCGTATGATACGCCAACGACAACCTGGGCCTGTGACCAGTATTTTGTGGCGTTAACGAGCTCTGAGATGTTGCTGTTGGGGATGATGATGTAGTTGCCGTCAAGGTCGGAAAGGTGCGTTGTCCTGAGGGTAAAATTTTCGACAAGACCGAAGTGCTCCCCTATCTTGACGACATCGCCCACCGCGAAATGATCTTCGATAACCACGAAAATGCCATTAAGAAAATCGCGGATGATATTCTGGGCGGCAAGTGAAATTGCAAGCCCCGCTATGCCCAGCCCCGTCAGGATGGGCATAATGTTGACTCCCAGCGAGCTCATAAGGGTCAAAATAGCCACCGCTCCAAGTCCCCATCGCAGAACATCCAGAACAAGATTCCTCAGGGTTCCAAGCCTTTTGACCCGCGTCAGGCGTTCGTAATCAGCCATATGGCCCACGCTATTATTCTGGACCGACGATATCCCCCGATCGAAAGCCTTCCCGACGATCTTTGCGAGAATTCTGTCGGCTATATACCAGACCGCGAGGATAAAAACAGGCATGGTAAACCTGCCAAGGTACTTTCCAATGAACAATTGCCATTCCATGGGGGTCTCCCCTTCCTGTAGTTCTATGATCTTTGATCAGTGCGCCCGAACCAATATTATGACCTGTTATTGATTATACTTTACGATATCAACGCCCCTCAGGCATAGATGCCGGAAAACACTGGAGGATTGGTCATTATGGGAAAGGTTATTGCGGAGGTAGTTATAGTACCGCATGGAACAGGGTCGCCAAGCCTCGGGAAATACGTGGCAGAGGTGGAAAAGACGCTCAGGAGTTTCGGACTCAAAACAATGCTGACGCCGATGGGGACAATACTTGAGGGGGATCTGGATGTTGTCCTTGAGGCTGTAAGAGCGGCGCACGAAATACCTTTCAGGGATGGTGCTCTCCGGGTGGGAACTACCCTTCGGATAGACGAAAGGCGCGACAGGGAGATGACGATGGAGAGCAAGGTCCGGTCGGTGGAGGACAAGATCAGATCCTGACCCTCCTGTCTCAGGCAAAAAAGAAGGCGGAGGAATACCCTCCGCCTTCAAAAAAACTATTTAAAACCAGAAAACAGACCGGTTACGGTTTCTCCCTTGCTACGACGTCGGTTCCGTCGGCCTTCCTCCAGTAGATGCCGATCTTCATGTAGGACATGATCATCGACACTATCGGGTTGATGTAGTTCAGGAATGCGTAAGGGGCGTAGGCCAGCGTCCCAACGCCAAGCACGCTGCTCATGAAAGCTCCGCAGGTGTTCCACGGAACGAGCGCTGAAGTAAGGGTCCCCGAATCTTCAAGGGCACGGGAGAGCATCCTGGGGGCAAGCCCCTTCTGTTCGAACGTGGTCTTGAACATCCTTCCCGGAATTACAAGCGACAGGTACTGGTCGCCAAGGAACAGGTTGGCGAGGAAGCATGATGCTATGACCGCTCCCATCATCCCTCCGACTGTCTTGACCTTGCTCGTTACCGTGCCGACTATCGTCTCGAGGAAGCCGCAGGCCTCCATGGCGCCGCCGAAGAAGAGGGCGCAGAAGACGAGAGAGATGGACCACATCATGGAGTCCATCCCGCCGCGAGAGAGAAGATCCGTGAGCAGTGCGCCGACCTCGGTGGCCATTTCGGGCAGGATGTTGAGGTTGGACTGGCTGAGCAGGCTCAACAGGGCGTCGCCTTCGGCGCCGCCGATCTCTGCGGAGAAACCTGCCTCGTAGCCGTAGTGAATGGCGTTGATGATGTCACCGATCCCGTTGCCCTGGAAAGCCGACATGAGCGCCGCGACAAGAACGCCGGCAAAGAGTCCGGGGATGGCGGGAGTCTTCTTCAGCGCGAGGAGGATGACCACGACCGGGGGAAGAAAGCCCAGAAGGCCGATGCTGAACTCCGCCTTCATCATCTGCTGCATGGCGGTTATTTTCTCGGCATCCAGGGTGCCGCCGCCGTATTTAAGTCCGATCACAACGCAGATGGCGGCAACGATAAGGTAGGAGGGCCCGGTCGACCAGATCATCGCCCTGATGTGATCGAAGAGGTTGGATCCGGCGACGGCAGGGGCGAGGTTGGTCGTGTCCGAAAGCGGCGACATCTTGTCACCGAAGTAAGCGCCGGAAACTACTACTCCTGCGGTGAGCGGTGCCGGGATACCAAGACCCTGCGCGATCCCCATCATGGCTATGCCGACCGTTCCCGCCGTTGTCCAGGACGAACCCGTGGAGAGCGAGACGACGGATGTAATAAGAAGCGTGGCCAGCAGGAAGATCGATGGAGCGAGAAGGTCAAGCCCGTAGTAGATGAGGCTCGGAACAACTCCGCTCTGCATCCAGATACCGATGACCATGCCTATGATCATCAGGATGACTACCGCCTGGAGGGCCACCGCGATGGCGTTGAGCGCACCCTCTTCGATCTGTGACCAAGGCATCTTAAGGACGACAAGACCTACGATGCATACGAGGACGGCGGAAAAAACGATAGGGATGTGCGCATCCACACCCAGCTTGAGAACTCCAAAACTTATCATGACGGCTGCTGCGACGAACACTGCGATGGAAAGACCAAGACTTGGCTTGACCTGTACTTTTTTACCCATTATCAGTAACCCCCCTCAGGAAAAAATGTCTTGCCGGATCGAACTCTCACTCCCGGGGATATCTCCACTTTCCCCGGACGAGGAAAATCACCCCCTCAAGCACGATGAAGACTGGAAATGATAAAGTGTTACTGTATATTTATGTTACACCATAATGGGCACTGCGGAAACACTGGTCCGCGACATTACTTCTCCCCGATAACGGCTGTTTCGACATCGGGGATGTAAAGAGCAATGATCCTGCGTACCTCGGGCTCATCGCTCCTGTCAAAGAGCACCTTAAGCCCCGTAACTTCCTGCTCGAAGAAGCACTGCATCTTCGAGCCCCTGTAAGCAAACCCGACATGCTGGATCTCGTCCCATGGAAGAATAGTCGAGTGCCCGGTTATCCATGTCCGCGTCTGCCGGACAACACCCTCGGGAGAGAGGAAGATTCGCTTGTCGTAGCCGGAAACATAGGCCAGAACAGCCCCCACCAGTATCTTGTGGAACATGAAGCTTCTCATTCCATCGGCTACAAGCATAATGCCGACCGCGAGGCACGCCCACTTCATCCATTTGGGAAATGGAGTTCCCGAACGCGAAACCAGCAGCTCTTCCAACACTTACACCCCCATGAAGATGAACATCAACTGATTTGCGTCCTATTTGTTCTTTTTGTTCCTCTCCCTACGGTCGAGGTGTTCCGGTTCGAGGGATATGGCGTCGCCCTCGAAGAGCTTGATGAGACCCTCACGGGAAAGAGATCTCTGCCTTGCCGTGTACTCCTCCCAGTGGTAGAGGTTCTCCGGGTGGCTGATGTCGTCATCCGGTTCGGTGTAGACCGTCAGGACACCCTCGTAGTTGCGCAAGATGAGCTTCCTGTCAGACTGGCTCAGAACATAGTTGGGGCCCACAGGGATCTTGCCCCCGCCTCCGGGTGCGTCCACTATGAACAGAGGCTGGGCCATCCCCGTCGTGTGGCCCCTGAGGTACTCTATTATCTGGATCCCCTTGCCGACGCTCGTCCTGAAGTGCTCTATACCCTCCGAGAGGTCGCACTGGTAGATGTAGTAGGGGTTCACCCGGATCTTGAGCAGTTGCTGGTTCAGCTCCCTGAAAAGATAGGGGCAGTCGTTGATTCCTTTCAGCAGTACGCTCTGGTTGCCCAGCGGTATCCCCGCATCGGCCAGCATCGCGCAGGCCTTCGCGGATTCGGGGGTGACTTCCTTCGGATGGTTGAACTGGGTGTTCAGCCACATGGGGTGGTATTTTTTTAGCATGCCGCATAGTTTATCCGTTATCCTCTGCGGGCATACCACGGGCATACGGCTCCCCAGACGCACGAAGTCAACGTGCGGGATCTTCCTGAGTTCAGAGATGACCCATTCGAGCCTGTCGTCGTCTACCGTGAGAGGATCTCCACCCGACAGGAGCACGTCCCTGAAGGAGGGGGTGTTTCTTATGTACTCGATCCCCTTCTTTATCTGCTCCACGCCGTACGATTTGTCCGTCTCTCCCGCGTGACGCCTCCTGGTGCAGTGGCGGCAGTACATGCTGCACTGGTCGGTGATGAGAAGCAGCCCCCTGTCGGGGTAGCGGTGGGTCAATCCCGGTACGGGGGAGTCAACGTCCTCGTGAAGCGGGTCGTGAAGGTCTGCCTTCGCGATCTTCGTCTCCCTCTCCGTCGGAACCGCCTGCATCCTCACAGGGCAACTCGGATCCTTCGGGTCCATCAGGGATGCGTAGTACGGCGTGATCGCCATCCGAAGTTTCCCCAGGCTGCGGCCAACCCTGGCGGCCTCTGCGTCTTCGATGTCGATGACCTGTCGCAGCTGCTCTACTGTAGTGATACGGTTCGACAGCTGCCACTTCCAGTCGTTCCACTCGGAGTCCGTTACACCCTTCCACATGGGTATTTCCCTTCTGTCGCGCGACTGCATGTCTTTCCCTCCTGCCAATGATAAATCAGTTCGACTTGTATTCACTCTCGATTTTATCCTACACCTTTAAAAAGCAGTGCGTCAAACAAAAAGCACAGATCCTGATGGAATTATCTGCTAAAAAGCGGGGAGGGCTATTCCCGAGCGTAAAAAAGGGAGGAGAAAAAACACTCTCCTCCCTGGCCTTTAGAAAAATGCGCCTCTCCGGCTTGTCTTACCTGGCGTTTTTGACCGTCTTTACCGATTCCACGTACCTGATGCCTCGTTTTTTCTGCTCTTCAATGACAAAAGAGTACAGGGCATCGTCTCCGGCCAGCTTTTCGGCAGGCAGAACGCCCTTCTGCTTCACCAGGCCGTTTGCGACCGCCCTGGCGAAGATGGAGCAGGAGCATCCCGTGCAGCGGCTCATGGAAGTATTCCATGTCTTCTCATCGAAGTAATCCAGAAGGTACCAGGAATGCGTGACCTCGTCGGAGCCTTTGAATCCGTGGACCTCTATCTGCATGACAGTGAGATCCCTGTCTCCTTTTTTGGGATCCATCTTCCACATGGGGAAAAGAAGGTCTGCCGCGACATCAACCGGGACTACCTCTTTCCCCCCGAGGATTTTCGGAGTCACATCGAACAACCCCATGGAGCGCAGAAGGCGCATCTGCTCCACGTGCCCCGGCCACCTGAGGGTCATCTCGCCAAGATTCCTCGCCTTTATGTTTTTTGCAAGACTCCTGAGACCATCGGTGTAGAAGGCTTCGAGAGTGCCGACACCGGGAAAGTCGCGCAGGTGAAGCCCGGATGTCGCCTCTACAACTTCTTTTTTGAAATTCTTCACGATGGTTACCGGACGGGTGAACTCCTCGATGCAGTCCTTAGGGGACCATGTGACCTGGTAGTTGAAAGGGGGAACAAGTTTGGTCGGGATGCCGCCCACGAAGATATTCGCACTCTCCACCTCGTCAAGCAGGGCGGAGCCGCGGCCCATCAGAAAGTTGGACATTCCCGGAGCGACCCCCATGTCGGGTATCACCGTGACGCCCTTTTCTTTGGCCATTGCGTCCAGATCCTCAAAATCCTCGGCCATGAAGGAGATGTCAACCATGTTTTTGCCGAGGCCGATGACTGTTTTCATCATCTCGAACCCGAAGCGTCCCGGGACACCGGCGGTGACTATGTCGGCACCCTCGAGGACAGGGCCGAGAGACGCGGGGTCGGTCGCAGATGCCCGTGCGGTCTTTACGCCGGGGTACTTCTTCTCGATCTCCCTGAGGGCCGACTCGTTGGGATCGACTACGGTAACGTCGAAATCCTTCATCATGTCCGCGACTATCAGCTGCCCTACAAGCCCTCCGCCAATCTGTACAGCCTTCATGCAAACTCCTCCTTCTGAAACAGGCAGATTGTATTATTGCCTAGCTTTGTATGCAAAAAGTAGTATATGTTATCCGCCGCTGTTGTGTCAAATGGTGTAAGAGCAGGAAGAAAAGGAGACAGGCGGACAGAAGGCAGGAAAGCCAAAACCCCAGGTAAGGAGACAGGAGACAGGAGACAGGATATCGCAGATCCGCCTACCGGCGGACAGGCAACAGGAAACAGAAGAACAGGAAGAAGGCAAGATCATCTGGAGACCAAAGTTTGTCATCCCGAGCGTAGCCGAGGGATCTGAACCTGATATAGATCCCTCGGCTAC
>JAUSOU010000130.1 GCA_030656095.1 Thermovirgaceae bacterium
GAGGATTCCGTACAGAGAATCATCACGAACTCCTCGTCGTTTTTCCTCTATCCTCCGTTCCCCTTGATATACAGGCATTTCGGAGAGGTTCCGGAAATTGTGCGCTCTGCACAAAACAGGGCGAAGGGCCTGTATTTTTCAGGTCCAATTCCCTTTTTCATAGCCTCTTCCACCGTTGACAGAAAATGTCCCTGGGTCTATCTACCCTATGACTCGACGGGGCTTCTCGTTGCGCTCCTTAACGCCTCGCTGGCCGCGCCGCACACTGGGGGATTAAGGTTCAGCGTGGATACAGTCGAAGAAAGTGAAACCAAGGATGTCCTTAGAGAAACCAACCTGCAATTAGACGCTATTTACGCGCTTCCATACACAACTCCGACAGACCCTTCAGAGGATTTTTTTATTTTTCATGCGGATCTCTATCGGCGCGGCCTGACGGATTTCGCCATAACCTGCGTACAAACCGTTAAAAAGGCACTGGTCGGCGCAAACATTCCCACCTTCACCGTGGTACCGGCGTTGCCTACGATCCGAAGAACTATCCAGCTGCTTAATCTCGAGATCGAAAAATCCTCAAAAGATTCTATGAAGGTCGTTGTCGGGATCGTCTCTCCCCTGTTTGATAAAAACAGTCCGATCGGTTTCGACAGAAGCATCCTTTCTGTTCATCAGGCTCTTCTGACCTACTCGGAGAAATACAATCTGCTCGTGGTTCCGCGGGATCACAGAAGCTTCCGGATCATCCAGAATTTGGGGCAGCTCAGCGCCCAGACCCAGAATTTTGCCCGGAATGAGATATACCAGGCCGTTTTAAGCAGTACCGGTATCCGTATAGATCTGGGGTATGGCGCCGGCTCAAACATCACCATCGCCGAGGAATACGCGGAAAAGGCGCTGGAGATGACCAGAGGCACCGAAGGAGCAGTCTGCTATGTCATCGATGGGGAAAAAGCCATTCCCATTGGAACGGAGAACAAGAACTCCGCTCCTCCCCTTTCAAGCGGAGAGGTAGCCGGATTGATCAAGGGAACCGGAATGACTGTGTCCAGCTTCACGAGATATCTCCTCTCCGCAAGCATGCTCGAGACACCCTTTTCCCCAGGGGATTTCTCAAGGCGCATTAACATCACGAAGAAGGCCGCGCGAAAGATCCTCTCATCGCTCGTCGAACTTGGAGTGATCGAGATGTGCGGGAAACGGCATATCACCCCCCGGGGAAGACCGGAAACCCTTTTCAGACTGGCCCCTGACTTCGCGCAAAGGCGACAGGAAATCATACTAAGGGAAAGAGGTTAGACCTATGCTCGATATCCTGCTCAGAAACGGAAGAATTCTTGACGGAAGCGGCAGTCCCTGGTTCAGGGCCGACGTAGGCGTCAAGGACAGAAAGATCACCCTGGTGAGGCACAGAATCGAGGAGGAAGCCGTCGATACGGTGGATCTGTCGGGAAACATTTTGTGCCCCGGGTTTGTAGACACTCATACTCACTCGGATCTTCTCCTTTTCGCCCATCCTGGAGAAGCCGAAAAACTGCACCAGGGGATCACAACGGCGCTGTTGGGGCAGGACGGACTTTCTGTCGCCCCGCTGGACGATCCAAACAAGAAGCCTATGATGCAAAGGGTCTCCGGCCTTCTGGGAACATACCTTGAAACATGGCCATGGAACACCATGGAGGAATACCTTGCGGCTGTCGAAGCCAGATCTTCGGCCGTGAATACTGCAATGCTGGTCCCTCACGGAGCTATCCGCGCCATGGTGGTCGGGTGGGGAGATCGTCCGGCAACTTCCGGAGAGATCAGCACCATGAAATCCTTGTTGACCGACTCCCTCAGCCAGGGTGCCTGCGGCTTGTCCACTGGCCTCATCTACCCGCCCGGAATGTACGCCGACAGGACGGAACTGGTCGAGCTCTGCAGAACTACCGGGGAATCCGGGGGTTTTTTTGTTGTTCATATGCGAAACGAAGGAGACTACCTGCTCGATTCGATTCGAGAGGTAGGCGAAGTCTGCCTTGAGGCGGATTGTCCCTTGCATATATCACACTTGAAGGTTGCGGGTAAACAGAATTGGGGCAACGCCGCCCGGGCTCTTGAACTGATCGAGGATTTCCGGGAAAAAGGGCTTGAGGTCACTTTTGACCAGTACCCCTACGTGGCGGGCAGCACCATGCTTGATGCCCTCATCCCGCCCCGGTTTCATACCGGCGGGACCGCGCATCTATTGGAGGGGCTCCAAAACCCTTCTGTTCGCGAGGATATCCGGAAAATGCAGGCCGGAACGACGGGAGAGCGCTGGGAGAACTGGATCGCAAGCTGCGGCTGGGAAAGCATCATGATCAATTCCGTGAAAACGGAGAAAAACAAATTCACCGAGGGGAAGATGATCTCCGAAATCGCGGAACATACAGGCAGTGATCCGCTGGATGTAGTCTGCGATCTTCTCATCGAAGAGAACAACGCTGTCACAATGACCCAGTTCTACGGTTGCGAGGACGACCTGAAAGAGATCATGAAAAGCCCCTACATGATGCTTTGCTCCGACGCAATCGTCGGAGGCAAACCACACCCCCGGGCCTTCGGTTCGACTGCCAGGCTCCTCGGCAAATATGTCCGGGAAGAAAAGGTCATGCCCCTCAGTGAGGCTGTCAGGAAGATGACATACTCTCCCTGCCGGAAAATAGGCCTTCGGGATCGCGGCCTTATCCGGGAAGGCATGGCCGCGGACATAACCGTCTTCAACCCTGACAGGATCATTGACAGGGGAACCTTTACAGACCCCTGCCAACACCCTGCAGGTATTGAATACGTCCTTATCAACGGCGTTTTTGCCCTCAGTAAAGGCCAACTGACAGGTGCCATGCCGGGAAAGGTCCTTAAAAGCGCCTGAATACGAGTAGACCAGAGCATCGCAAATTTACTAAAGAGGTGATCTAAGTGAACAAGCTCAACGCGGTAGATCCGGAAGCAGCCGCCCTTGTAGCAAGAGAACTGGTTCGAGAATGCACAACCATCGAACTGATAGCATCTGAAAACTTCGTACCAGAGTGCATTATGGAAGCCCAGGGTACGATACTGACAAACAAGTACGCGGAGGGATATCCCGGACGGAGATATCACGGTGGATGCGAGGTGATCGACGAAATAGAGAGCCTGGCCATCGAGAGAGCCAAAACTCTCTTCAGCGCCGACCACGCCAACGTACAGCCACACTCGGGCGTGAACGCAAACCTGGCCGTTTACATGGCGCTTCTGGAGCCAGGTGACACCATCCTGGGAATGGATCTCCGGCACGGAGGCCACCTGTCCCACGGCAGCAAGGTGAGCATTACCGGAAAATATTACCGATCCTTTGCCTACGGTGTCGACGAAAAGACTGAACTTATCGATTACGGACAGGTCGCGGAAGCGGCGAAAACACACGGGCCCAAACTGATCGTCGCAGGTGGAAGCGCCTATTCGAGAGTCATCGACTTTGCCCGGTTTCGGGAGATAGCCGACAGCGTCGGTGCATTCCTCATGGTTGACATGGCCCACATTGCCGGTCTCGTTGCTGCGGGGATCCACCCAAGCCCTGTTCCCTGGGCAGACGTGGTCACCAGCACCACTACCAAGACCCTCCGGGGCGCCCGGGGCGGCTTTATACTCTGCCGCAGGGAACACGCCGCCGCCATAGACAAGGCTGTTTTCCCTGGAACCCAGGGAGGGCCCATCCTGCAGAACGTCCTTGCCAAGGCTGTCACTTTCAAGATCGCAGCAACTGAAGGTTTCAGGACCTACGCAAGGCAGGTTCAGATCAACGCAAGGTGTATGGCTGAAACTCTTGGAGAGCTCGGGCTTCGAATAGTTTCGGGCGGTACCGACAATCACCTGATGCTTGTAGATCTTCGTCCATGGAACCAGACGGGAGTCGCAGCGGAAAGCGCGCTCGGGCAGGTCGGGATCACGGTGAACAAAAACATGATCCCCTTCGACCCAGCCTCGCCAACAATAGCCAGCGGCATCCGGATCGGAACTGCCGCGGTGACGGCCCGCGGATTTGTAAAAAGAGACATCGAGAGGGTCGCCGCGATCATAGGAAGCGTACTTCAGGAGAAGGAAGGCTTTGACCCGGGCCCATACAGGGCCGAGGTTCTTTGTCTCTGCCGTGATAATCCGCTTTATTTGACGCCTCTCGAATATGGAGCAGTAACCATCCCGAAAATCGAAAACTGAGGAGGTCAGGTCTATGTCTGACATCGGGAAAAAAGCAGTGGGTATCGCCGGAACACTCTCCAATATCAGGAGGGATATTCACAAACACCCGGAACTGAGCTTCCAGGAGCACAGAACAGCCGGCGTCATCGCCGGGATCCTCGAAAAAGCCGGCATAGAAGTCCGGCGCGGAGTGGCAGGAACGGGTGTAGTTGGAATTCTTCGCGGAGCGGCTCCCGGCAAATGTGTAGCTCTGCGGGGTGACATGGACGCCCTTCCAATTGAAGAAAAAACCGGAGCGGAATATGCTTCTGTTCATCAGGGCGTCATGCACGCATGCGGCCACGATGTCCACACAACCTGCGTTCTGGGAGCGGCCATTCTTCTGGCTAGCCTTAGGGAATCCATCCCGGGCACCGTTAAATTTATTTTCCAGCCGGCGGAAGAAAAAAATATGGGCGCAAAGGAAATGCTTAAGGAGCACGTGCTGTCGGACCCCGATGTTGACGCTATTTTTGGGCTCCATGCCGCTCCATCCATACCAGCTGGGAAAGTCGGGATCAAGGCTGGGCCACTCATGGCGGCAGTGGATACGATCAGGATATCAGTCCTGGGAGAGGGCGGCCACGGAGCGGTTCCCGACAGGGCCAGGGACGCCATAGTGGCCGCAGCATCAGTAATTCAAAACCTGCAAACCGTCGTAAGCAGAAAAATATCCCCATTCGACCAGGCAGTAGTTTCCATTGGCACACTCCATGGAGGACAGGCTAATAACATCATTGCCGACAAGGTTGAAATGGGCGGAACGGTAAGAACCTACAGTTCCGAAACGCGGAGGAAAATGCCGGAGTTGCTGAAAAACATCATAACCCATACCTGTTCTGCTCTTGATACAGAAGGCGAACTTGAGTATTTCTTCGACCTTCCTCCTCTTGTTAACGATCCAGAGTGTGCCGAAATTGGGAGAAATGCCGCGATAGCCGTCCTGGGCGCGGAAAACGTAGTAGAACCGTCATCCAGCGGAGGCGGTGAGGATTTTGCCGTCTTTCTCGAACATGTCCCTGGAGCCTAGTTCTTCCTTGGAGTCAGCGGGAAGCACGAATGGCATCACCCGGAATTCGACGTGGACGAGGCCTGTCTTCCCGCAGGCGCGGCAGTGCTTGCTCAGACGGCATGGGACTATCTACACCGGGATCGTTGATGCTTTTCCATCAAAGGCCAACAGCTGCATGGGGTTCCGGGGTGCCGTTAAAGGCCTCCATTTTGCAAACGGAAACAACTGATCAGTCAATGAACACCTTTACTGCAGACACTTCTCCCTTCGGCTGAAGTGTCTCGTTTGAGCCGTCCATGAAGGAGATGTTCAAAAAACGCTGACTGATAATTACATTGACTCTTTTTACCGGTTTTGGGGGAGAAAGAGTTTCACTCTGGCCATTTGTGTAATCTATCTGGATAAGGCCAGATGTTTCTGCGTTGACGATGACGCTTATGGCCGTGACCACTCCTTCCGGGCGCAGGACCTCATTGCTGCCGTCTTTGTAATCTATCCTCAACGATTCATCCGACATGAGCACCGAAACGGCGGCGACAGGCCTGGGCGGGGTCAGGCTCTCCACGCTTCCATCTTGATACTTGATATTGACGCTACCCGCAAATGCCATGCCCGCCGTAAGCAAAACAAGGGCCAGAGCAGCAACCACTCTCTTCATTATTGATGAACCTCCTGTAAATTTTCGAATGTAGAAATAATTTAACGGATAAATTATATGCCCTTGAACGAAGCTCCGCGATCAAAGTTGATGGAGACGAGTACGACAAAAAGCGGCGGGTTTCCCCGCCGCTTCTCCTATGCCATTTTTTCTGCTTCCGGGAAACTACTTCCTGAAGTACGTCATCGAAGGATCGGGCCTGCCCACGAAACAGATGTAGCGGAAACCGTATTTCTTGATGATGTTGAAGGCAGTTCTTGCCTCGTTCTCGTGGCCCTCGAAATCGAGGATCCAGTGAGATCCGTCGACGATCTTCCAGCGGCCGTTGATCTGTTTCACCTCTATTGTGTCGGGGTTGAAACCTATGGCGTCCTCACCCGGAGCCGGGCCTGAGGGAGCCTGGCCGCTTACGCGCCAGTAGGTCAGGGACGGATCGGGGCGGCCAACGAAGCACTGGCTGTTCAGACCGTAGTGTTTGATGATTTTCAGCGCCTTGTCCGCCTCGGCCTTGTTGCCTTCAAAATCGAGGATCCAGTGAGATCCGTCAACGATCTTCCACCGACCGGTGATGTTCTTGACCTCGGTTGTGACGGGGTTAAAGGCGATGCAGTCCTCCTTAAGCAGCAGCTGAACCGCACCGGGTATTATCGGTGTAACGGGAACCAGTGTGCCGGGTACTAAAGTCAAAACCTTGCGCTTGGCCACGAAGGAAACTTCCACCCACCCCGGAACCACACCTTCGCGATTGGAAACCCTCGGGTATATCAGCTCTCCCCACAGTGAGACGCCATCAGGCGAGATGTGTCCCGTCAGCACCCTGGCTTCGTTCGGGTACCCTTCGAACCACCATACCGCGCTGAAGTGATTTTCTCCGACCTTCCCCGTGAAGTTGGTCGCCGACATAGCACCGGCAAATCCGCCAAAGGTCACCGTGATGTTCGACCCGGTCTGGGTGATCTTCATTGTTGTATTGGTCTCCGGTATCACAAGCCTGGAAGGGCTCCTGTCTGTGAAGTAGTTGTAACCGTGGACTTCGACATCCCACTCTCCCGAGATATCCTGTGCGAATGCGACTTGGGAAGCGAGAACCATGGAAGCAAGAACCGCCGCTACTATCCATATCTTTTTCGCCAATTCCTCCAACTCCTTTCGGTGATTCCGATTTTTCACGGGTTTACCCTGTTGCCGTGGAAGCTGAATTCGTAATGCCCCTTGCTGCCCGATTTTGAAATATCCTTAACGCTGATGTTTCCGGTAATGCTGTCTCCATTGAAAGTGCCGGTGGTCTTGTAGAGCATCCCTGCATAAACCCTCTCACCGGTAAACTTGTTTCCGTTTTTTGTTCCTTCGGTGTATCCGAGAACGGGAGTCTGGATCACGACAGCGCCTCCGCGCATGGAATTGTCGAACTCGATCTTTGCAAGGCCGGAAGAAGTCAGAGGCGTCTGGTCAACCTGACCGGTCCCGGGGTTGTATAAATACCTGGTTCCAGCAACCTGAACATCATACCACCACGTCACCGTGGCCGCATCAACGGATCTTGCAAAACATCCAAAAACACAAACCGCAATTATTAGGAGTACTGTTCTGTTCCAGTTTTTCATCTTCATCCCTCCGGGAAAGGCAATCTGCGGTCAGTTTAAAACCCGACCAGTCAGTCTTTATGAATTCTTTCATAGACTGACCGGTCTGTCAACAACTAAAATTACCGACTCCTTCCTGGCCTCAAGTTACCCTCCTGTCCGCCGGATGTTGTCACCGTTTATCGAAGATCAATACGCCCGGAACAAGGCGGCCTGCGGCCTCCGAGGAGACCGCAGGCCGGAGATGCCCGGCGCGCAAACGACAGGGTATGCCTTCTGATTTTTCTCTCTTGTGTTAGCATCTATCCAGATGCGCAGAATAATTTCAAATCAAAAAAATTTTCCCGAAACATGTCGGGCAAATCGACGGAGGAACGATCTCAATGACTTATGCCAATTTGATTCCGCAGGATGAACAGGCGGCAGTGACCATCCCCGAGAGAGCAGATCTTGATCCGGCGTATATGTGGAGACTGGAGGACCTTTTCGGAAGCAGGGAGGATTGGGAAAAAGCTTTTGAAGAGACCAAGTCCCTTCTGCCCTCACTTGAGGCATTTGCGGGCAAACTGTCAGAATCTCCGAAAGCTTTTCTGGAGTGTCTGAAACTTTCCGACAGGATCGGTGAACTGACGGCGAAGATCTACGTTTACGCCCACATGAAGAGCCACGAGGATACCCGAAAGGGAGGGCCGCAGTCCCTGGCCTCGCGGGCGGAATCACTGGGTGTAATGGCCTCCCAGGCCGGGGCATTCGTAGCCCCCGAGATCCTTGCGATGCCTGCGGAGAAAATCGCTGCTTTTCCGAACGAGGAGAGTGGCTTCGAGATGTACGGATTTTTCCTCGAAGAAATCTCCCGCCAGAGAAAACACGTCCTGTCTCCAGCCGAGGAGGCGCTTCTGGCCGCCTCCGGGGAAGTTGCGCATGCCCCGGAGAACATCTTCTCGATGCTCACGAACGCGGATATGACCTTTCCCCCGATCCACGACGAAAAGGGCAATGAGACTCCTTTTTCGGAGGAGCGCTACGGAATATTCATTCAGTCGAGGGACCGCAGGGTCCGTGAGGAGGCCTTCCGCACTCTCTTCAAAACCTTCGGGCAGTATCGGAACACCCTCTCCGCTTCTCTGAACGCTGCCATACGCAGCACTCTCTTTTACTCCAGGGCAAGGGGCTTCGGGTCGAACCTCGAGGCTTCGCTCGACGGCGACAACATTCCCGTTTCCGTTTACGACTCCCTTGTCGAGAGCGTTCACGGCCGGCTGCCCCTTCTACACCGCTACACCGATCTCCGAAAGAGGGCACTGAATATCGATACGGTGAGGATGTACGACCTTTACGTCCCTATGGCGCCGGAATACCGCCAGGATATATCCTTCGATGACGCCGTCACGATGATACGGGAGAGCCTTCGCCCTCTTGGCGGGCGCTACCTTGCCGCCCTCGACGAGGGGTTCGGCGGCGGATGGATAGATGTCCACGAAAACCGCGGGAAGCGGGGTGGGGCATACTGCTGGGGCTCCTACCCGACGCACCCATTCGTTCTTCTGAACTACAACAACAGGCTCAGGGACGTTTTCACGGTCGCCCACGAGATGGGGCATGCGCTGCACAAGTATTTCTCGGACAAAAAACAGCCTTTCATCT
The DNA here is from genome assembly GCA_030656095.1 of Thermovirgaceae bacterium. Taxonomy (GTDB): domain Bacteria; phylum Synergistota; class Synergistia; order Synergistales; family Thermovirgaceae; genus UBA2252. Next base: position 9,134 of record JAUSOU010000130.1, read on the forward strand.
ACGCCGGGCACTCCATCTTTATCGCGGAAGTGGCGTCAACCACGAACGAGGCTCTGCTGCTTGAGCATCTTCTCGAATCCGCTACCTGCAGGGAGGAGAGGCTCTATCTCCTGAACTACCGGCTGGAGCAAGTTCGAACCACCGTTTTCAGGCAGACGATGTTCGCGGAGTTCGAGCGCGTAGTTCACGGGATGGTAGAAAAAGGAGAGGCCCCGACGGCAGACACGTTCTGCTCCGTATGGCGCGACCTTAACTCCGCCTACTACGGCCCCGGAATAACGCTGGACACGGAGATAGAGATGGAATGGTCCCGCATTCCGCACTTCTATTCACCGTTTTACGTCTTTCAGTACGCGACCGGATATTCGGCGGCCACTGCTCTCTCCCGACTGATCATGGAGAACAGCGATACGGCCGCGGAAAGATATATCAGGTTCCTCGAGAGGGGCAAGTCCGCCCCCGCGATCGACGTTCTCCGAGACGCCGGAGTGGATATGGCTCTTCCGGAACCCATCGAGAGAACGCTGGATGTCTTCGAGTCTTCGCTGGCGGAGTTCGAGGAACTGCTCTCCTGAGGATGGGAGGTTTTTCAAACCCCGTGCAATATTTCAAAACCCGTTTTTTTGATACCGGATCCCAGGCGGAAAAAGGGTTCCGTCATACGCTGCGTGCGCTGGGCTCAAGAAACTACAGGCTTTTTTTCATGGGGCAGAGCGTATCTCTCATCGGGCTGTGGATACAGCGCGTTGCACTGGGTTGGCTTGTCTACCGCATTACCCTATCGCCGCTCTCCCTGGGGTTCGTCGATTTCATAGGGCAGTTCCCCGTATTCTGCCTCGCCCTCTTCACGGGGGTCTGGCTGGACAGATGGGATCTCCGTAATCTTCTTATCGTGACACAATGGCTGGCCATCGTGCAGGCACTTGTCCTTGCCGCGCTGACGCTTTCCGGCGTCGTCACCTACTTGCAGATCGTTTTCCTGAGCGCATTTCTGGGCGTAGTCAACGCCTTCGACATGCCCGCGAGGCAAGCCTACGTGATACAGCTTGTCGAGCACAAGGGGGACCTAGGCAACGCCATCGCACTCAACTCCTCCCTGTTCAACGCAGCGAGGCTCATCGGCCCTTCCATTGCCGGAGTCGCCATAGCTGCGGTGGGCGAAGGGGTCTGTTTTCTCGTGAACGGTATATCCTTCATGGGCACGATAGCCGCCCTGAAATCGATAAGAACCCCCCGGAAGGAGACGCCGGCGCGCTCCAGGCCGGGGGTTTCGGGAGTCCTCGACGGGATCGAATACGCTTTCGGGTTTCGCCCCATAAGGGCACTGCTGCTGCTGCTTACGCTACTCAGCCTGGTGGGGCTTCCGTATCTTGTCCTGCTGCCCGTCTTCGCGAGGGAGGTGCTGGGCGGCGGGCCAAAGACCCTGGGCTATCTGATGGCCTCTTCGGGAGCCGGCGCCCTGGGAGGGACATTTTTTCTGGCCTCGAGGAAAGGGCCGGAGGGGCTGGGAAAAGTGATTGCCATGGCAACGATCCTTTTTGGATTATCGCTTTCGGCTTTCTCGGTATCGAGCACCCCGTGGCTCAGCTTTCCCCTGATCTCGGCCGTGGGTTTTGGTATGGTGCTTGCGATATCGTCATGCAACACACTTCTGCAGACCCTCGTTGACGACCACATGCGGGGACGCGTTATGAGCCTTTACGTGATGTCGCTTATCGGGATAGGTCCTCTGGGAAGCCTCATGGCCGGAGCATCCGCCCGTTTCGCGGGAGCTCCCGTTACTTTCTTCATCGGAGGGCTCATCTGCGCCGCCGGGGGTTGGGGGTTTGGAAGAAAACCGTAGGATAAGGAGACAGGCGTCAGGAGACAGGAAACAGGTAAGTCGAAACCTTAAGTAAGGAGACAGGCGTCAGGCATCAGGAAACAGGTAGGTCAAAACCCTATTCCGCATAGAAAAACCTCCATCACCTTGAGGTCTGCATTCTCTTCGGCAATGGAGGTTCGCATGAATTTCGAAGCACTACCTGTATTGACTCGTCTCCTGCTTCTCTGCTTCTCTGCTTCTCTGCTTCTCTGCCTCCTGCTTCCTGCCTCCTGTTTCCTGCTTCTCTGCTCCTACCCGAACATCTCCCCAAATATCTCCTCGACTGTCTCCATCTTTTCAATACGGCCAACGTTGGAGCCGCAGAAGAAGAGTCCATCTTCCCAGTTGCCGCGGTAGGCGTCGACAAGGGCCTGGGCTATGCAAAAGGCCTGTTTGTCGGTCCGGTAGGAGCAGTGGCTGAGGCAGTTGGCGAAGCAGGGTTTGCTTTCGGCAGTTCCATCAAGATATCTCTGGACGAAGGGAGACCGCAACGCCCTCCCGGGTATCCCCACAGGGCTCTTGATGATGACAACATCACTCTCAGTGGCATCTATGAGCGCCTGTTTGAAGCCAATGCTGGCGTCACCCTCTACGGTAGCCGCAAATCTCGTCCCCATCTGGACACCCCTGGCACCCAGTGCAAAGACCTTCTCCATGTCGCTTCTGCCCCAGATCCCGCCGGCGCCAATGACCGGGATGTCGGCACGGACCTCATCCTCAATGTAGCGGACAAGTTCCGGGATCACCGTCTCAAGGGAGAGCGCTTCATCGGTCACCTGCTCCATTCTGGTGACTCCCAGATGCCCGCCGGCGTAGAGAGGGGTCTCCACCACAAAGGCATCAGGCAGCCTTCCGTAGAGCTTCTCCCACCGCCTCACTATGAGATTGGCGGCTTTCGTGGAGCTTACGATCGGAACAAGAGCTACGTCGGGGAAGTTCTTCGTAAGTTCCGGCAGCCTGAGCGGAAGGCCCGCGCCGGAGATGATGATATCCACTCCACCCTCGCACGCTCCACGAATGTGAAGACCATAGTCTGTCAACGCAACCATGACGTTTACAGCAATGACTCCTCCACCGGAGATTTTTTTTGCCCTCTCTACATTTTCCTTGAGGACTACCTGGTTGACTTCAAAATAATTTCTTCCGTCAAAGGCATCCGAACCCACCGCGAGCCCTACACTCGCTATTGTTCCTATGCCTCCTGCCCCGGCTACGGCCCCTGCCAGATTGGGTCCGGAAATGCGGACTCCCATTCCGCCCTGTATCAGGGGGTATTTCGGGGTGTGTTTCCCAATGCTGAGTACTGGTAAGGAGTTTGCCAAAATCAACGCTCCCTCACATTCGTTTTCAAAACATCAGAACCGGACTATTCTACAGCAACGGCCACTAATATAGTACTTCCTCCTAAGGTGGTTTCGGTTCTTTTCTCGATCTTTTCGAAATTCCTCAGCATCTCATGGTACCCGACAAGGACCCTTTTGATATATTTCCTGCCGGTCCGGCCAAGGTATTTCGCCAGGGCTTTTTCCGTGTTGCCACCGCTGGATTTCAGATACCAGGAGAATATCCACGTTCCTGCAAGAATATTGTTGCGCGGTTGCAGAAGATCGTCCAGGGTCTGAATGTGGTTGAAGGCGGATTTGAGCCCTTTTCTGTGCGCCTTCCAGTTGATCTGCATCAGGCCGTAGGCGTACCTGGAGTGGGCGTTCTGCTTGACCGTGGACTCCCTTATGATTATCGACGCAACCATGAAGGGGTTGATGCCGAAACGGTCTGCCGCCTCTATTACATGACCCGCATAGGAGGTTGCCGTGGCCTTGTCCAGGCTCCTGTTCACGCGTATGAAGGCGGAGACGATGACCTGCACCTTGGCGGAAGAGACCTCCCCCTCCATTTTTTCGGGCTTGACCTCGGGACCGGGGAGGTCGAGCCTTTCGTACCGCTCGCCCTCCGCCCTGATCTCCCTGACCTCAAACGAGAGGGGCAGGACGAAAGCCAGAAAGATGGCCAGCGCAGGAAGGAAGGCTGAATTCAGGGAACTTCTTGCCATTTTTACTGCACCTCCGGGGGAATCCTTCGTTCGATTGAAGCATCTGTATTAAGATAGTGTAGAATTAAAATGGTTATCGGGCAAGTTATTATGATATACTCCCCTCTTAAAGGTCTCTCATTCCTGAGGCACTTCGGTTTTCGGGAGGTAGCGTTGATGAAAAAAATGATGTTGATCCTGCTAATCGTTGCGATCGCCGCCGGGTTTTTCTGGTACACCGGCAGGACGGGAGAACCCAAAAAGACGCAAGAAAATGCATCTGCAACTTTTGCCATGGAAAAGGACGCACTGATCTCCGATATGCAAATCAAACTGGATCAGTTCAGAGAGGGTATCGAAGACCTGAAAAAACAATCCGCCCAGAAGACCGGTGAAGGCAAGGAGGCCCTGGATCGAAAGATAGGAACCCTTGTGGATGAATGGAACGCAGCTAAATCGCAGATGGACCAGATCACTTCCGCCGGGACGGATCAGTGGCAGTCGATCGTCGAATCAACCACCTCCGCTTTCGACCGGCTGAAAAATGCCTACTATGCCGCAAAGGAAGAACTGACCAAATAATATACGTGCCTGTAGCGGCAGGAACCCTCCTTTTTAACCATATATAGACCTCTCTCGGGCAGAGGATCTCTTTTCTCCCGATAGTGTGTCTTGTGTTTATTAGCTGCAAGTTGTATGATTCCTTTTCTGTGCGACCTGATTTGCCTCGCTGTTCGCATTATTTCCGCTCTGGGGAGATGTAAGCAAAATGCATGAAGTCGAAAAGATACGCAATCTGGCGATAATCGCCCACATCGATCACGGCAAGACAACCCTGATAGATTCCATTTTCCGTACCGCAAAGGTTTTTCGCGAAAACGCGCGTGTCGAGGAGCGGGTCATGGACAGCAACGAACTCGAAAAAGAGCGCGGAATAACCATCCGCTCCAAGCACTGCACTGTAACCTGGAAGGACTACCTGATCAACCTTATAGACACCCCCGGTCACGCGGATTTTTCCGGCGAGGTCGAGCGTGTTCTATCGACGGTTGATTCGGTCCTTCTTCTTGTGGACGCAAACGAGGGCCCCATGCCTCAGACAAGATATGTTCTTCGTCATGCCCTGAAAATGGGACTCAGGCCGCTTGTCTTCATAAACAAGGCGGACCGCCCCGGGGCTGAAGTCGCCGATACTCTTGACAAGACATTCGACCTGTTCGTAGAGCTCGGCGCCACAGACGAACAGACCGACTTTCCTGTCATCTACGGATCGGGGCTTCAGGGCTGGGCAGTTAAAGACCTCTCCGAAGACTCTCCAAATGAAAACATGGACGCGCTCTTTGATATGATCATCGAGCACGTCCCTGCTCCGCGTGCGGTCCTGGGTGCCCCCTTCCTGATGCAGGTCACCACACTCGCATGGAACGAATATTCCGGGCGGATAGGCTGCGGCAAGGTTCTTCAGGGTTCGCTTCCGATAGGAAGCGAATTCGTCAGGACTTCTGCCCGCTGGCTTGATACCCACAAACAGGAAGGGGATTGGGAGATCACCGGAAGCTCCCGCGAAAAGGCCGCGCAGATGTGGGTGACGAGAGGGCTCGAACGGGTGGCTGTCGAGGAGGTCACGGCGGGAGACATCGTCTGGGTCTCAGGCCCCAAGGATATTGGCATCGGAGATGTCTTCTCTTCGCCGGAACTGGAAAACCCGGCCATGAAGCCCCTTTCCATCGAAGAACCGACCATATCAATGTTCGTCCTGGTCAACAACGGACCCTTTTCAGGCCAGGAGGGGCAGGCCATAACCCTGAGACAGATTCGTTCGAGGGTTGAGCGGGAGACCAAAACCAACATCGCACTTCATATGGAGGACCTCGGCAGGCCCGACGGCATCAAGGTTTCGGGGAGAGGAGAACTTCATCTGGCCATCCTAATCGAGGAGATGAGGCGCGAGGGCGCGGAGTTCTGCGTATCGCGTCCCGAAGTTATCACCGAGATGATCGAGGGCAAGGTGTTTGAGCCCACGGAAACTTTGACCATCGACGTCCCCGAGGAGTTTCAGGGGATTGTATTCGAGAAGATCGCAAGGCGCAAGGGACGGATGCTGAATATGCAGCATCTCCCCAACGGCGCAATGCTCCGGATGGAGTTTTCGATCCCCACAAGGGGACTCATCGGTTACCGGGGCGACTTTCTTACCGACACGCGCGGGCTGGGGATCATGTCCTCATGCTTCAACGGCTACGGACCGTGGGCTGGGAATATCAACCCCAGGAACAGGGGCTCCGTCATCAGCCTTGAAACAGGCGAAACCACAGCCTACCAGATCGAGAACCTCCAGGAACGCTGCTCACTTTTTATTAAGCCGATGGACAGAGTCTACGCTGGAATGATCGTCGGGGAGAATTCACGCCCGGGCGACATGATCTGCAATCCCACGAAGAAGAAGCAGATGACGAACCACCGCTCTTCAACTCAGGATCAGTACACGAAGCTGGATGTACCGAGGACGATGACGCTGGAGAAAGCTATCGAGTGGATCGCGTCTGACGAACTAGTTGAGATCACTCCTTCATCCATACGGATCCGCAAGGCCGTGCTCGGCGAAAACGACAGGAAAAAGAGGCTTAACAAGGCCGTCTGACCTTCGCCCGCCTATAAAAATACGTGAAAAAAGGCCGCCCTCAAAGGGCGGCCTTTTCGTATCTGTCTGGTGCGGAGGGGGAGACTTGAACTCCCACAGCCCGTAAGCCACCAGGCCCTCAACCTGGCGCGTCTACCTATTCCGCCACCCCCGCATTTTCACGATGCGAGTGACATTATATGCAAGTTGCCGTGGGGCGTCAAGGACAGAAGAGCCGTAACTCGTAACTCGTAACTCGTAACTGGTGACTCGTGAGATCGTGACAAGGTCCTGATAAAATCTTCGGGGGCTTAGTCAGAGACCAGGTCGAGGAGCTTGTGATACAAAACCGGCAAAAATCCACGCTACTGATTTAGCTTTTGATCTTACCAGTCACGAGTTACAAGGTGCCCGGCGTTCTTTGCCAGGGTACGCGTCACGAATTACGAATCACGTTCGTGCATTACCAGTTACCAGTTACGAGTTACGAGTCACGAGTTACGATTTCTGCACTACAACCCCAGCATCGCTATCCACAATGGGAGGGATATTACCGAGAGCGCGGTGCTCAGCGCGATGATCTCACCAGCGAAATTCGAATCCATTCCCATGTTCTGCGCTATTACGAAGGTGTTGATCGCGGAGGGCATTGCGGAGACCAGGATGACCGTGTTTCTAAGCACTGGAGCTACCGGCCACACCAGAAAGGCCCCCCAAACCAGAGCTGGGTGGATGAAAAGCTTGAAGAGGCTCTCTCTCCAGGTGGATCTGAAAGCCCGCCCCATGCCCGCAAAACGCAGTGAGGCTCCCAGCGCTATCAAAGCGACACCGCTGCCGGTGTCGCCAATTATCTTCAGAGTCGAGTCGAGCCAACCGGGGAGTTCGGAAAAACCGAGGGAAGACCCCGCCACTCCAAAAATGCAGGCAAGAATGAGCGGGTTTTTTATAAGTTGCTTTAAAGTTGAGAAGAGGGACCGAAACGACACGTTCCCCGAAAGAGCTGCCTGTGCCCAGGTAATTGAAATAAAGTTGTAGCCCAGAAGCCCGACCGCGAAAAAAAGAGAAAGAGCATCGAGCCCTTCCTGTCCCAGCGCTATTGTAATTGCCGGTATCCCCATGAAGACGTTGTTGGACCTTATTGCCACGAGAACGGACACCGCAATGCGCCTGCGGTCCCGGGTGAAGGGTATGGCCATGAGCCATGCAATGCCCGGAACAACAAGGAAAGACACATGAACAGCCCAGAAAAGGTTGGGGTCAGCAAATATCCCGGAGCCGACTTTCAGAATGGACCTGAACAGCAACGCCGGGAGCGCCGCCCAGTAGAGAATGGCGTTGAGGCGGGGAACGGTCTCCTCGCCCAGCATGCCTATGCGCCTGAAAAGAACCCCGAGAGCCATTACTAGCGCAAGAGGAAGAACCATCAGAACGGAATTCACGGCAACCTCCAAAGACGCGGCCAGAAAGCCACGAAACGGCCGTCACGACCCATACTCCTGACGCGACGGTCGTTTGTTCGATGAACTGACCTGCTCTAGTAACGGCGCTCTTTGATGCGGGCGGCCTTGCCGCTGAGTTTACGCAGGTAATAGAGTTTCGCCCTGCGCACTCTTCCCAGACGGACCACCTCGATGTGGTCAACGCTGGGGCAGTTCAGCGGGAAGATTCTCTCGACCCCAACGCCACCGGAGATCTTCCGGACGGTGAAGGTTTCGCGCATTCCTCCATGCTTTCTGGCGATCACTACGCCCTCAAAGATCTGAATGCGCTCCCTGTTGCCTTCCGTAACCTTGACGTGCACCTTGACGGTGTCGCCCGAACGGAACTCGGGAGTTTCCTTTCTCAAATATCGGCTCTCGACAAGAGCGATTCTGGCATCCATAACAATACCCCTCCCTGTTGGATCATATCTCTTCAACGCCAGCCGAAGAACCTGTCCAGTATCACGACTGCTGCGTCGCGGGCATTCGAAAGGGACACATCGCCCTTTCCTCCCCGTATCGGCCCGAGGATCGCGGTTTCGGCCCCTGCCGGTATCTTTTCTTTTTCAGTCATGTCAAAAACAAAGACTAGAGGACGGCCCGAATCAAGCGCCCGCCGTTTCAGCTCCAACCAATGAATGCCTCCGGCCTTTCCGCTGGAAACTATCGTGAAGGGTTCGGCCTTCTCTCGCTTCTGTATCCACGCGAAAGCGCTCTCCATTGTGGAAACGGCCTTCACCCTCTCGCCAGCATGGGCCTGGAGCGATTTTCTCTCGCTCCCGCCGTGGACCACGCATAAGAGCCTTTTACAGCCGAAGGCAAAACAGGCTTCGGCCATATCCGAAAGGTCCGCGGCCGGGATGGTTTCCGTCGCGGGGACAAGTATGACATAAACACCCTTGTCCAGATAGGGCCCAATGTTGGCCCCTGCGATGATGTCGGGACGCCTTCCGGCGGTTCGGGCGGAAGACTGGCCGCGTCTCCATGACCGGATGGCTTCATGATCTCCCCCGGTCAAAACCTTGGGGACTTCCCTCCCACGCCAGGATGCCGGACGAGTGTAGTGAGGCGTGTCCAGCATTCCGCGGAAAAAGGAATCCTCCTCCACAGCGCTCTCCTGCCCTACCACGCCTGAAATCATCCTGGACACCGCGTCCACGATGACCATCGCGGGGAGTTCTCCCCCTGTCAGGACGTAATCCCCTATGGATATCTCAAGGTCCACGTACTCTTCGACAAAACGTTCGTCCACGCCCTCATATCGTCCGCAGACGATCACAAGGTGTTCATTGACTGCCAGCGATTCCACCAGATGCTGTCCCAGGGGAATTCCCTGAGGACCCGGATATACAACTGTCGCGGGCCCTTCCTCCCTGGCCGCATCCACCGCCCTGGCCAGGGGTTCCGGCATCAGGACCATGCCACCGCTTCCGTAGGCGTAATCATCGATCTGACCGTAGGCTCCTTCCGCGTGATTCCGCGGGTTGATGCAGCGTATTTCAAGTATCCCCTTTTCGACAGCCTTGCCGATTACGCCGGAGCGGGTGAACGGCTCCAGAAGTTCCGGGAAAGCGGTTACGACAGTTACGCGCATCAATCCCAAAGTCCTTCCGGAAGGCTGACCTCTATCACTCCCTCGTCCGGGGCCATCCTCAGAATGACCTCCTTTACGGCCGGGAGCATTTTCAGCTTGCCGTCCGGGGTTCTCACCGAGTAGATGTCATGCTCTCCGGTCCGGAGAAGATCCTCCACCACCCCGATGGTTTCCCCGGTCTCGCCGAGAACAACCGAAAGGCCGATGATGTCGTCTATCCAGTAACTTCCTTCAGGCAGTGAAGCGCGCTGGGACTGGAGGACCATCACAAGCCCTCCCTCAAGCGCCTGTGCGGCATCCCGGTCGGCTATCTCTTTTGAAGCGATCAGCAGAACCCCTTTGCCCTCGTGTGTCCTTATCTCTTCCACTTCAAGCGATGCGATACGTTTCCCGGCGGGGCGGAAGATGTCGATCCGGTCCATGTCCATAAAGCGCTCCGGAAAATCCGTCAGCGGGAGAATCCTTATCTCTCCCCGCACGCCGTGTGCGCCGAGGACACGTCCAATGATCACCATTTCGGGCCCGCCCAATCCTGTCACCTCAATCTTCGAGTATATCCACGTCCACTTTTTCCCCAGGCTTCACGGCGGCGGCTTTGGCGATCAGCCTTATGGCGTTGATCGTCACCCCGCGCTTGCCGATGAGTCTTCCCATGTCTTCACCTGCAACCCTGATCGACACGTTGACCACTCCTCCTCCGCTGCTGCGGCGTGAAGTCACCGTCACCTCGTCAGGATTCGCCACGATATTCCTGACGACGAAACTGACGAGCTCCTCGTAGTCGGGCATGAGAGCCGCCTACAGTTTCCTGCCGGCTGTAAACTTTTCCCATACGCCCGTTTTCTTCAAAATCGCGCGGGCCGTATCCGATGGGAGAGCGCCTACACCAAGCCAGTACAACGCCCTGTCCTCCTCGACTTTCAGTGCCGCCGGGTCCTTCATGGGGTCGTAAGAGCCTATCTGCTCGATGAAAGCACCGTCACGCGGCGCTCTCGAGTCGGCGACTACCAGACGGTAAAAGGGCTGTTTCTTGCGGCCAAATCTCGCGAGACGAATTCGAACTGCCATTCACATGCCACCTCCTGCTTTATTGATTTCCAGGCAACTGCTTTATCGCAACTCACTGCGCCCCCAAAGACTGAGAGCGGCAATTCCTGCTACATGGGCATCGGGGGAAATCCCTTGGGGAGCTTCATCCCTTTTTTGCCGGCTCCGAAACGCTTCATCAGAATGTTCATCTGTTCGAACTGCTTCAGGACCTGGTTCACCATCTGGACGGAGGTTCCCGACCCGAGGGCGATCCTTCTGCGGCGGCTTCCCTTGATGATCTGCGGGTTTTCCCGTTCCTGCCTGGTCATCGAAAGAATTACAGCTTCCACGTGCGTCAGTCTTCCCGGATCCATCTGTGCGTTCTGAATGCCTTTTATGCTCCCCGCGCCGGGAATCATCTCCAGGATCTTGTCCAGCTGTCCCATCTTTTTGACCTGGCGTATCTGAAGAAGCATGTCGTTCATCGTCATCTTCTTTTTGCCGACGGAGGCGGCTATCTTCTCCATATCGCCGTCTTCGGCAGCCTGACGGACCTTCTCTGCAAGCCCCTGAACGTCCCCCATCCCGAGGATCCGCTGGGCCATCCGGTCCGGGTCGAACTGTTCAAGGTCCGCGATGCGCTCTCCCACCCCGGCAAACTTGACTGGAACCCCCGTTACTGCCCTTACGCTGAGAGATGCACCACCCCGGGAATCACCGTCAACCTTGGTGAGGACAATTCCAGTGAGCGGGATCCGCCCGTGAAAGGCGGAGGCTACGTTCACGGCCTCCTGTCCGGTCATCGCATCGACAACAAGAAGAGTCTCCGTTGGTTCTACAGCCTGACCCAGAGAGGCAAGTTCGTCCATAAGATCTTCGTCTATGTCAAGCCGTCCTGCGGTGTCGAAAAGAATAACATCGTAAAGCCTCTGCGCCGCATAATCCAGAGCCTTGTCAACTATGAGACGAGCGTCTTTTTCTCCTTCTTCGGGGCCAAAAAAACCTATCCCAGCCTGCTGCGCCAGAACACGGAGCTGTTCGACGGCAGCGGGCCTCCTGAAATCGCAGGCCACGACAAGGGGCTTGTGCGAATCGGATATCTTTTTGGCGATCTTCACGCAGGTTGTTGTCTTTCCTGACCCCTGCAGCCCCACCAGAAGGTATTTCGATGGGGGTTTGGAGGAAAATGCCAGTGCATGCCGGCCTCCGCCCATGAGGGCGGAGATCTCTTCGAAAACGATCGCTATGACCTGCTGAGCCGGGGTTATGGAATCAAGGACATCCCGGCCGAGGGCTCTTTCCCGGATCTTTTCGACGAGATCCCTGGCTACCCGGAAGTTTACGTCACCCTCGAGCAGCGCCCTCCTGACATTGCGAAGTGCCGCGGAAATGTCCTCTTCCGTCAGCTTGCCCCGGTTTTTCAAGCCCTTGAATACGCCCTCGAGGCGTTCCCTGAGCGAATCAAACATCAGCTGCTCTCAACTCCCCGGTCATCATCCCGGAGAAGATCCTTGAAAACCTTTGCGGCATCAGGGGAAATTTCCCCGGAAAATCGTTCGGCCCACGATTTGAGATCGTTCATGCGTTTTTCCCAAAACGCCTCCCTGACGGTAAAACCGAGGAGTTCTTCCGTATCCAGAAGCCGTTCCCTTGCCCTCTGGACAAGATCATGTGCCCCCTGCCTGGTGACCTCCAGGCGCTCCGCGACCTCCGAAAGCGACCAGTCATCGAGAAAGTGCAGTCTGAAAGCCCCACTCTGCTTGCGGGTGAGCATTGGCTCATATATATCGAAAAGACCTGAAAGCAAAAAACGCTGTTTGATCTGTTCGTCCACGTGGCACCCCCGTATCCGCAAAGAATGATTATAGGGAGTTATTCCACACCTGTCAAGGGTTTAACCTTGACAGGTGCCGTGAGTCGTAAATCGCAAATTGCGAGTCGAAGGAGCAGGGAGACCGTAAATTCATGACCAGGGATCGTGAATTGAAAATCCTGAAGGAGCCGAGTCCCGACACGAAGGATCGTTACGCTCAACGCGTAACCGGCAAGGTCAAAAACAATTAATTCAACCGGGATCTGGACCAGATCCCTCCGCTTCGCTGCGGTCGGGATGACAGAAATCTCCTGATCTTGCCCTTACGAGTCACGCCTTAATGCTTATGCCCCTGATCCGATTTCCCGAAGGTCTTATCCTCAGTCTTCTGCAGCAGATCCCAGATCGCCGAGATGGCCTGGCGTCTGGCATCGATAAGATGACCCAGCGCATGACACACGTCTTCATCATCGATCATGTGATGGCGCGCGGCGAGCTCCGTCATGGCATTGAGTTCCTCCGAGAGGGTCTCCCTCAGAAGTTCGGCTATCGAGAGCGGGTCGTCAACGCGGCTGTGTCCGCCGACTGAATCCGGTGTGATCACCCTGCACATGCAAATCCCTCCATTCTTTTCGGTTTCAAAGAATAACACCTCGCCAGAAATTTGTCACACTCCCGGTCAAAAATACATTTCCAACACCTCTGTACCATCAGGCCTTGCATGTAATTATGATAGAATGGAATACATTATGTTAAATGTCCCGACGAAAGGGGCTGATGGAAATGAACCTGATGCAGGAAAAGAACCTGGAGATCCGGAAAAGCCTTAGCAGCAGTCTGGGAGGCACCGTCGTCAAGGCCCTCGAGGCCAACGGATTCAAGGCCCTGTATGTCGCAACAGCTGCCGAAGCGGTCAAGGCAGTTCTCGATCTTGTCCCCAAGGGGAGTTCGGTAGGCGTACCGGGAACCTCCACGATCCGGGAACTTGGCCTGCCTGGCGAACTGGAGTCGAGAGGGTGCAAGATATTCCAGCACTGGGACCCCTCTCTTGCTCCTGAAGACCGCCCCAAAAGGTGGGAGGACGAAATAGCCAGCGACGTCTACCTGACCAGTTCCAACGGGGTAACGATGGACGGGATGCTCGTCAACATCGACGGAACCGGAAACCGCGTTGCCGGAATGGCGTGGGCCAAAAAGAGAATAATCTTCGTAGTGGGGATCAACAAGGTGAGCCGCGACGTTCAGTCTTCTCTCCAGAGGATCAGGGACGTGGCCACGCCGGTCAACGCCCTTCGTCTCGGGATGGATCTTCCCTGCACGAAAGTCGGGCACTGCGTCGACTGCAAGTCGCCGCAAAGAGCCTGCAGGGCGGTACTAATCCTTGAGAGGGCGCCTTTCGGGCGTGACGCGCACGTAATAATCGTGGGGGAAAACCTGGGGTACTAAAAGATAACGTTACGCGTAACGCGTGACTCGTAACTCGGAAACCTGAAAACAGAAAGCTTGTCATTCCGAGCGAAGCGCAGGGTAGGAATCTGGTCCTAAACCAGATCCTTACCCAGCATCGGCAATCAGCCGATTCGGGTACTTCGTCGTCCGCCGCTTGGCGAACTCAGGATGACAAACAGAACTCGTGACGCGAAACTCGAAACTGGTAAGAGCCAAAGCAAAGCAAACTGGTCCTGTGTTATTTGATTTTGTCTTTCCGGATTATTGTAGACCGAAGGTCGGAGACAAAGTGCCCAGAGCCACGCGATAGGGTACGAGTTACGCGTCACGAGTTACGCATTACGTGTTACGCATTACGTGTTGAGTGCCACAACATCGCTTACTACAAAATGTGCCAGGACATCGTTAACTGTTTAGTCATCGCATCTTGTAATCGAACTGCTCAACCTGCTTTTTGTTACTGAAGAGTTTCAGTTTTTGTTCCTTGACATCGACGGTGGCGACAACATATTCATATTCAAGTTCTGGCGGAACAGGGAAGTGCTCGTTGAATATGCTGATCCTCAGATCGCTACGGATCAGGCGTACCAGATGGTACTTTCCTGTTTCCGGTTTTTCATGCCAAGCCTTTGGTATCTGATCATATTCCGGAAACCGAAGTACCGCATTTCTTTCCGCAAGAACCTTAAGCGGCGTTTTGCCTCCGATCTTGCTGTAGCGGTAGCTGCTGTTGTGCCGCTGTTCAAAGGCTAAAGATTCTGAATTCAACTCATTTTCCGAGGTCATAAAAACCTTCTTGAGAAACATCTGTCGATAAAAGTTGTTGAAGTGTTCTACAGTACCGTTTCTCCATGGTTCCGCCATGGGTATGAACCAGGGCTCGACGTTGTTGTGCAGGCACATTCTTATCAATAAACCCATACCTCTTGGGTGCCTGTTGCTACCTCGGAAAGTAAGGGCATTGTCAACTTGGATATTGTCGGGTATTCCCAGACGCCTCCAGATTTTCAAAAGACATCGCATAATGCATCCGGAGGCCTTTAACTTCGATGATTGAACTCCGCACCTTGCGGTTGCTATGTCAATAACGTTGAGGCTGTAGAAGCGGATAGGCCCTTTAAGGTAGCACGGTCCCACAAGGTCTGCCTGGTGCGTCGAGTTTGGCATTGATGAATCAAGTACCGGATATTCCGTTCCTTTGGGCTCATATTTGCCCGTACGGCGATGAGTCAGGTCGTTTCGAATCAGGATCCTGTTTATCGTTCGAAGCGATGGCAAAGGGGAAGCATCAAGATCCTCAAGTTCCCAAAGTATCGCCTGTGCTCCGCAAAAGAGATCCCTGTTGTAGAGACTGAGGCGCACATACTTGACCAGTTCTTCGATCTCTGTTGGCGTTCGCGCTACGCTCAAAGGGCGTCGCGACAGATCTTTGCTCCAGCCTTCGTTGTCATTGCACTCTGTTCTTCTTTTGATCCATTTGTACAACCAGACCTTTGATCTGCCGAGAGAGGTGCAAATAGATTCCGGCTTCTCTCCGTTTTTATATCGTTCCGTTGCCAGTATCCTTTGCTTCTGTTCGGCATCTTCTTTCATGGGATCCTCCTGTATTTGAGAGATACCCATGAAGATGAAACAACAATATCGTTATTGCAATAGATCCGAGTTCACGATGTCATG
>JAUSOU010000011.1 GCA_030656095.1 Thermovirgaceae bacterium
GTTTTTTCGGGGGGAAACCCTTGCCTGGAAGAGATCTATGAGACGCTTTGCGAAAAGATAGCCAACAATGGAGCAGTGGCCTCCAAAAACGTAATATTTCGCGAATCATTGGTAGGAATTGATGGCAACAGTTTTGAAATATCCCTCTGTGGCGGTCACTGGATAAAATTCAGTACGTCCCTGGGAGGAACATTCCAGCTGGATAATGCCAGAACGGCAATTCTCGCTGCATCCAGACTCTCCAGGACCTACCCGCTGATAACCCTGGAAGCGATGAAGAGAGGTATGGCAATGGCACGCTGGCCGGGGAGACTTGAGAGGACAAGGTTCGGTCAAGTCTCCCTTATACTTGATGGGGCTCACAACCTGGGGGGCATTACTGCCTTGGCAGAGACGCTTTCCCGTTGCGGCCTTTCAAAAAATTCCTGCGTTGTTTTTGCCGCCATGAAGGACAAAGATCTCCAGGGCATGATCCGGAAAATCTGTGAATCCTTTCCGATGGTAGTTTTCACCTCGGTTCCCGGATCGAACCGTTCCGCCGATCCGGGCGATTGTTTAAGGATAGCCAAAGATCTTTCGCTGCCTGTGGATCTTTATATTGAAAAGGAACCATTCCTGGCCATCGGAAAAGCATCTAAAAAATACGATTCCATCGTCTGTTGCGGGAGCCTTTTCCTTGTTGGTGCAGTAAAAGTCGATCTGGAAAGATATTCCTCCCACGGAGTTACCGATGGAAATTCGTAACTCCTTCTGGCGAGGAATGACCCTTGAAGGACAGTCAATTTTGCAATATCAGCTGCCGGGAAAGCTAAATGACAAGATGTCAGTTACTCTCTTTTTAAAGGGGAATCTTATGAAAGAGGCGAACGGCTGTCCTGAGCGGACCACCCGCATTCTGTTCGGCGAAAGGCATGAAAAACATCTGGTGGCTCCACTTCAGAAACACAAAACCGCGATGATAGAGGGCCGCTCCATATGGGCTCTTCCTGCCAGACCGGAAGCAGACTCTGTTTTTCTGGAAAAGAAGGGTGTATACGGCAGCCTCCGGTTTGCAGATTGTATCCCAGTGGTAGTTGTGTCTGAGAACCCTTTCGACTGGTGTGTACTGATTCACTCCGGTTTTATCGGTACCTGCAGCCGAATTGCCGCAAATGTCCTTGAAAAAATTTCGAAACGAACAGGGCGAGAGGGCATCAAGCTTTCACATGCATGGATAGGACCGGGAATTGGCATGTGCTGTTATTCCAGAAGAGCAGATGACCCGCTTGCTCTTCTGGGTGTTCGAGAGTTCCCTTCCGAATGTATCAGGAGGGAAGGCCGCCTTATCTTTTTCAATATGCCCAAAGCGATAGTTACACTTTTATATGACATGGGCGTTCCTTTATCCAACATTCACCAGACGGAAATATGCTCTTCCTGCAACCCGGGGCTTTGCCATTCATACAGGAGGGGAGATTCTACGGAACGATCCTTTCTCCTTGCAAGAATTTTTCCCGGCTGCCACAATCAACATCATTGGTGGGAAAATTAGTGTGATGAGGATCGCAGATGATCATATCCGAATTTCACGGGAGGAGTCTGATTGGACTCTTTACGCGTTGGCGTAATTGGCGTAGGGCACCTTGGTTATCATCATGCCAGGGTCTATACGGAACTTCTGAATACTGACGTTGTCGGCATCGTCGACAAGGATCCGGAGAGGGCCGCAGCTGTTGGAGAGCTTCTCAGAGTGCCTTTTTACTCCGATATAGAAAAGTTTTTCAAACATGCAAGACCGGACGCCGTCAGCGTAGTTGTTCCTACCGTCTCCCATTATGAAACTGCGAAAAGAGCCCTTTCTTCAGGAATACATGTTCTGATCGAAAAGCCTGTTACATCTACGGTTCAAGAGGCCGAGGAACTTCTTCAACTCGCTGCCACCCAGAGTCTTGTTCTCCAGGTAGGCCATATTGAACGCTTCAACAGTGCCATTCAGCACGTCAGGAATATCATCAAGGAACCTCTTTTTCTGCAATCCCGGAGAATTGGCCCTTTCAGTTCAAGAATCAATGATGTGGGCGTTGTACTTGATCTCATGATCCATGATATCGATATTATCCTTTCCCTTGTTCATTCTGAAATTTCCTGTATTTCCGCCATGGGAAGATCAATACGCTCCCCCTACGAGGATATTGCTTCGGCCCAGATCTCGTTTGAGAATGGGGCCCTTGCGCAGATATTGGTAAGCAGGGTTTCCGAAAGGCGTCTTCGACAGCTTGAAATTATGGAGCCGGAGCGTTTTGTGACAATTAACTACGAGACCCAGGATGTTTCCATTCACAGGTGTGTCCAGGAAAAGGAATGCGGCCTTGTAGAAGTGATAGAACACCCGGTTTTCCCGAAAAAGGAACCTCTGAAACTTGAACTTCAGCACTTTGTCACGTGTGTAAGGGAGGGCAAGCAGCCACTAGTAGGGATAATGGATGGCAAACGCGCCCTGGAGGTTGCCATTGCAATACTTAAGCAGATACAGACCCCTCAGAGGCTCCATGACGAAACTGCCGGCCTGGCATAATCGCAGAACCAAAGCCGCCCTGAGGGGCGGTTTTTTTTTGCCTGATTCTTCTTCCGGTTCCGCCAGGTCCAATGTTTGCTGTTAAAATACGAATTTGAAAAGAGAGTTCGAATAATGGGGGTTCTTCAAATGCCGGCGGCAAACATTCAGTCACTGTTGGCTCTTGGTCTTTTTCTTTTTTCTCTGCTCCTTTCAAGGATGATTGTCAACATTTCCTCCGGCAAGTGGCCGGGCGGCCAGTTGTGGATCACATATCTTCGCGTTCTTCTTGGTTTCGTCTTTGCGGCGGCAATCACATTCGGTATGTATGCATTTGCGGGAATCGATATTCTTGGTAGGTAGGGCTTTTTCAATTCCCGGCCCAAATGAAGAAGAACGCCGTTTCAAATTGAAAATGAAGGGATTGTTGACCTTTTGGTAATAATCGAGAAGGCCCTCCAGGGCGACCCACGCTCCATTGCCCGCCTGATAACGATGATCGAAAGCGAATCCCTGTCTTCTGTCGAGATAATGAAATTGATCTACCCTCGCTCCGGCAAGGCCCATATAATTGGCGTAACAGGAAGCCCAGGCGCCGGAAAGAGCACTTTGCTCGACAAACTTATCACGCATATTTCACACTCCGGGCTTACCATAGGAGTGATCGCGGTCGACCCCTCCAGCCCCTTTACCGGAGGGGCAGTTCTTGGAGACCGACTGAGAATGCAGAGTCACAGCCTCGAACCCGATGTTTTCATCCGGAGCATGGGTACCAGGGGATCTTTAGGGGGCTTGAGCAGAGGCACCTACGAGGCCGCCCTTATCCTGGATGCCTGCGGAAAGGATGTAGTGCTTATAGAGACAGTGGGCGTGGGACAATCCGAGATAGACATTATGAAGATCGCGGATACGGTTGTGCTGGTTCTTGTCCCCGGAATGGGAGACGACATACAGATAATGAAGGCCGGCATCATAGAGATAGCCGATATTTTTATCGTCAACAAGGCCGACCGGGATGGATCCGAAAGAATCGTAAGGGAGGTCAACATAATGCTTGACCTTCAGGGCGAAAAAGCCTGGAGGCCCCCGGTAATTCCAACCATAGCAGAGCGCGGGGACGGAGTTGATTCGGCGGCAAAGGCTATTTTTGATCACAGACACTTCCTTGAGAACAACAGCGAAGGCAAGCGGAGAAAAATGGCCCGGCTTCGCATCGAGGTGGAAGAGATTCTTAAAAGAGAGATAGCAAAGATAGTCGAGAATGCCTGGGACAGGCAGATATCCAGCGAGGTACTTGAAGATCTGGCCGCAAGGAAAAAAGACCCCTATACCGTGGCCGATGAACTTCTTTTAAAAGTTATTTCTTCTTGACCCTGTGCGCTCGGTTCAATCGCCTGTACCGCGGGGAACATGTTATGATACGGATCAGATGGCCTTTATATTACAGGAGGACAAATGATGCGAATCGCGCTTGGTTCCGATCATGCCGGGTATTCTCTGAAAAAGTGCATCAAGGAATTTCTCGAGGGCACATCCTTTTCAGTCGGTGATTTCGGAGCCCAAAACGCGGAAGATCCTTACGATTACCCCAATGCGGCATTTTCGGTGGGTGAAAAGGTTGCAAGGGGAGATTTCGATCTGGGGATACTGATTTGCGGTACGGGAATAGGCATGGTGATGGCGGCAAACAAAATTCCCGGGGTGCGCGCCGCCCTTGCTTATGATGAGGATACTGCAAGGTTTGCGCGAAGGCACAATAATGCCAACATCCTTGGTATGGGCGGCAGAAAAACCGATTGCAACAGTGGAATAAAGATCGTCAAAGAGTGGCTTTACAGCGAATTTGAGGGTGGGAGACATTTGGCACGTACGGAAAAAATAAAAGCATTCGAAAATTCCCATTCACGTTGTGCCGTCAGGAAGGAATCACCAAGGCTCGTTACATTCGATCACCCCCTGATCCAGCACAAGCTCGGAATGATCAGGGACAAAAACACCTCGGTCAAGGTCTTCAGAGAACTGGTTCAGGAGATCGCCGGTCTTATGGTCTTTGAAACCACCCGCAACCTTCCTCTTGAGCCGGTGGAGGTTGAGACTCCGATCACGAAAACCACGGCATTTTCACTCTCAGGGAAAAAGGTCGCGATAATCCCGATCCTTCGCGCCGGATTGGGAATGGTTGACGGGATTCTACAGTTGATCCCTAATGCAAAGGTTGGACATATCGGACTTTATCGTGACCCTGAAACGCTTGAACCGGTTGAATATTACTGCAAGCTCCCGGGTGATATCGGCGAAAGAGACATAATCATTGTTGATCCGATGCTTGCCACGGGCGGATCCGCATCTGCGGCGATCGACCTCGTCAAACGAAGAGGCGGAATGAAGATATCTCTTCTTTGTCTTATTGCGGCTCCTGAAGGAGTTTCAAAGGTACATGAAAAACATCCTGATGTGGATATTTTCGCAGCGGCGATCGACAGTCACCTTAATGACCACGGCTACATCGTCCCCGGGCTGGGAGACGCCGGCGACAGGCTTTTCGGAACCCGATAGTTGTTTATCGAGCGACGGGGAGGAAATCCTGGTTGACAGATAAATTGCTCCTTTTTTTTGCATTTTTCGCGTGGTCCCTATGCGTGACACCTTTATCGATCCATATTTCCCGTCAATTCGGGATCATCGATGAGCCGGGGGGGAGAAAAACGCATTCGAAACCCACACCGAGGGGTGCGGGGGTTGTTATCTGGCTTGGGTACATGTTCTACTCCCTTCTCCTTCCGGAATCAGGAGCGGCGCCAAGTGTTATTGCCACAGGAGCCACCGCTGTTTTCATCTTTGGTTACATGGACGACATGTGTTCTCTTCCTGCATCCTGGAAGCTTGCGGTTCATTTGGCCTCTGCTTTTTTTGTCGTGCTTTTCGTCCCGGTTTCCTTGCCGGTCAAGTTTCTGCTTTTAATCTGGATCGCAGGATCAACCAGCGCTTATAATCTGATAGACGGGATCAACGGACTTTCTCTCTGCATTTTCGCCCTGACTGCATTCACGGGGTTTTATCTGTCGGGGGCAATATGGTGGATAGTTGTCCTGGGCCTTTCATCTGGAGTCCTTCTCTGGAACTACCCCTTTGCCAGGACATTTCTGGGCGATGGCGGAAGCACGCTGCTGGGGTTCATCTGTATGTCGCAGTTTTCCTGCGAACTCCCGGGATTGCTTGATGAGGCTTCGATATTCAAATGGTTTTTGGTTATGGCTCTTCTCGGAGGGGTTCCCGTTCTTGATACGGTTTTCTCCTTCATTAGAAGACTTGCAGGAGGGCAGTCCCCCTTCAAACCCGACAGGGGTCATTTTCACCACATTCTTGCCGATAGGGGAATTCCTTCCTTTTTGGTTCTTGTGATGCTGATGGTGACTCACACGATATTTTTGCTGCTGGCGGTCGCATTTATTGGTCGCTGAATTACATGAACAGAGGTGATGAATTGAAGACTCCCAAAACCATTATCTGCTGCGTTGTCGGAACCCGGCCTGAGGCGATCAAAATGGCTCCGGTTATTCTGGAACTTAGAAGGAGCAGTTTTCTGGAACCATTTGTCCTTGCTACCGGACAGCATACGGATATGCTTCGCCAGGCCCTTGACTTTTTCGGCATTTGTGCCGACAAGGATCTTGCCGTCATGAAGGAAAATCAGAGCCTTGACTACATTACGGCCAGCGTTCTGGAAAAGGTGGGGCAGGTGCTCGATGACCTGAAACCTTTTATGGTTCTTGTGCATGGAGACACTACGACAACGATGGCTGCCTCGCTTGCTGCGTTTTACAGAAAGATCCCTTTGGCACATGTCGAGGCTGGCCTGAGGAGCGGAAACATCAACCTTCCATTCCCTGAAGAACTCAACCGCATAGTCTCAGACAGGGTTGCCGGCTGGTGGTTCCCTCCAACGGAAGGTGCAAAAGACAACCTTCTCCGTGAAGGGTTTGACCCATCAAGGATCATCGTAACGGGAAACACCGTCATTGATGCCCTTCTCTGGAGCGCCAATAAGGTCAATGAACCCGCCAGCGGCGCTCTGAAGATCATACCGGGGACGGCCCGGGTCATGCTTTTGACGGCCCATCGAAGAGAATCATGGGGAGAGCCGCTAAAGGGAATTTGCAGGGCGGTCATCAGAATCCTTGAAGATTTTCCCGATCTTTGGGTTATCATTCCAATGCACCGCAACCCGCAGGTCAGGAGTATCCTGAAATCCCAGCTTGGAGATATAAAAAGCGTCGTCTTGTGCGATCCGCTTGATTATCCTGATTTTGTCTGGTCAATGAAGCGAAGCGATCTTATCCTCACCGACAGCGGCGGGGTCCAGGAAGAGACCACGGTTCTTGGAACTCCGACCCTTGTTATGAGAGATGTTACGGAAAGGCCAGAGGCCGTGAAATATGGAACCTCAGTTCTGGTGGGCACGAACCCCGAAAGGATCCACGAAATGGCCACAAAGGCCCTTAAAGAACCCCAAGCCGGGGCAATAGAGTCATTTAAATACAGGGTCTCCCCATTCGGGGCGGGAAACGCTGCGCAAATTATCATAGAAACCATTGAAGATATTTTCCGCAAGAGCTGATTTGCGGGCAACTTAAACATAAAAGACTATCCGTATGGGGTGATTTTTTGAATTACAAGATGTTGATTCACGGCGGGGTGCCGCTAAAAGGAACAATTGTCGTTCAGGGATCCAAGAACGCGGCTCTTCCCGTCATCGCTTCTTCGCTTCTCCTGAGAAACAAGACCATTAAGATCAAGAGAGTCCCGAAACTCCAGGATGTCTTCACCATGGCCGACCTGCTCAGGCATCTTGGCGCAAGGGTGGATTTCAAGGACAATGAAATGAACATCTCCTTACCGGATGAACTGACCTGGGAAACCCCGAAATCGCTGGTGCGCAAGATGAGGGCATCTTCTCTGGTTCTGGGACCACTTCTGGCAAGGACCGGAAGGGCGATCCTTCCGCTTCCCGGCGGATGTGCCATAGGGAGCCGGCCCATAGACCTTCACCTCAAGGGGCTTGTCAAGCTCGGAGCAAGCATCGACCTTGTCCATGGTGCGGTCCATGCCACAGCCACCGGATTGAGGGGGGCAAAGATCTACCTTGACTTTCCTTCTGTAGGAGCCACGGAGAACCTTCTGATGGCCGCCGTTTTCGCGGAGGGGGAGACGATCATAGAGAATGCAGCCAGAGAACCTGAGATCAAAAATCTTATTGAAACACTTATTTTGATGGGCTGTTCAGTCGAAGGCGCGGGAACCGGAACTTTGCGAGTTATTGGCACAAAGGATCTTGAATCTGCCGAGGTCGAGATCATACCGGACCGGATAGAGGCAAGCACCTACCTTATCGCCGGGGCAGCAACCCGTGGTGATGTTACCGTCTCAAAAGTCATTCCCGAGCACGTTGATTCGATAATCGCAAAACTTGAAGAGACTGGAGTCGGGGTCGAAGTCAAGGAAGACAGTATCAGGGTTTTTCAGAAGGATCCAATAAAAAGCGTCTCGCTGAAAACACTTCCATATCCGGGATTTCCTACCGATGCGCAGCCGCAGTTTACTGCACTGATGGCGACAACCGAGGGAACGAGCATTATTCAGGAGAGCGTTTTTGAATCCCGTTTCCTGCATGTCAGCGAGCTCAAACGCATGGGCGCCAATATTGAGCTTCAGGGCAATACGGCTGTAGTTACCGGGGTTCCCTTCCTTTACGGAGCAGACGTCAGAGCCACGGATCTCAGGGCGGGGGCTGCCCTTATTATTGCGGGACTGTCATCCCCCGAAGAGACTTCGGTTTTTGGTCTTGGTCATATATGGCGGGGGTATGAGGCAATGGATGAAAAGATCAGGTCTCTTGGAGGGAAGGTCAATATAGTCATTTCCGAGGAGAACGGTGATCATAAGTGGTGAAATCAACAGAGATGGGGAATGAGACTTGGCCTGGCTGAAGAACATCATTAGAAACGGGCTTTCCGGAATAGAAAAATACAAGTATGGCAAGCCGGTGAGCGAGTTGCAGAGGGAACTGGGCCTTGAAAGAGTGGTTCGAATGTGTTCGAACGAAAACCCATGGCCCCTTCCCGAATCCGTGATGAATGCCATTACGGTAAGTCTGGAGAAGGTCAACTGTTACCCGGACCCGCAATCATACAGATTAAGACGCCTTCTCGCGGAAAAATGGGGAGTATCCACTGGAGAGGTGATTATTGGTGCCGGAACCGAGGGGATCCTCCATTCGCTTTTCCATGCCACAATTGACCCAGGCGATGAAGTTGTCTGCCCTATTCCGGCCTACCCCCTTTACCGTGTAGCCGCGATAGCCGCTGCGGCAAAGTTTGTAGAGGTCCCCGCCGAGGAAGGAACAACCTGGGAGATCGGCAGGATCATCGATTCCTGTACCGAGATGACCAAAGCCGTTATTATTTCCAATCCATGCAACCCCACGGGTCAGATAATGGAACGTGACAGGATGCTCTCCCTTGCACACGAACTCGATTCCAGACAGATTCTTCTTGTTGTGGATGAAGCTTACGCGGAATATGTTGAAGATCCGAATTATCTTGCCGGTATAGAATTGTTCAGGGATATTGGAAGAATTGTCATAACCCGAACTTTTTCAAAAATTTACGGTCTGGCTGCCCTCAGGGTAGGTTATGCGATAGCCCCCAAGACTATCGTAGAGGCGTATGACAAACTCCATCCGGTGTTCGAGGTTAGCAGGGTCGGCCAGTACGCCGCTCATGCCGCTCTTCTTGAAGGTGCGTTCATAAGGGAGGTCAGACTTAAAACCATTGCGGAAAGGTCAAGGGTTTTAAGGAGGCTTACTGATATGGGCGTATCCGCTGAAAACACACGAACCAACTTTGTTCTTATAAAACACAAAAAGAGCGATGAGCTCTTTGAGAGGCTTCTTCATGAGGGAGTCATTGTCCGGAAGGGGAGTGACCTTGGCCTCGAGGGATATCTCCGTGTGACTGTAGGATTGCCCGAGCAGAACGACATGTTTCTATCATCAATGAAAAAGGTACTGACCCAGGTTGCCTGAAGCAACCAGACTACCCAGCCTGAACGGTGTATCCGTTTTCGCTTTTGTTGGTTCAGCCGGAACCGGGAAAAGCCAGCGGGCACAGCTGGTGGCAATTGAGTGCGGAGTGGATTTCCTCATTGACGATGGTCTTTTGATAAGGAAGGGCCAGATAGTTCGAGGGAAAAGCGCCAAAACGGAGAAAAACCAGGTCAAGGCAATTCGAAGGGCCCTATTCGAATACCCGGACCACCGGAAATCGGTTGTGGAATTTTTGGCCGATTCCAAGCCATGCTCCGTTATGCTCATTGCAACATCCGCCGGGATGGTTTCCCGTATCCTGAAAAACCTCGGATTGCCGGACCCCGTCAGGATAATCCGCATAGAAGATGTCTCCTCTCCGGAGGAGATCTCCAAGGCCAAAAAAGAGCGCTCGATCAAGGGGCAGCATGTTATTCCCGTATCTCATATTCAGGTCAGAAAGCATTTCGCCGGCAAACTGGTTGGAAGACTGAAAGTATTGTTCGACAACACCGACAATATGGAGGGCGAAAAGACGATCGTCCGCCCGCCATTCAAGTTCCTTGGCGAAGTCATAATCGACCCTGCTGTTGTGGATCAGATGGCCCGGTTTATTGCCGAAAGGACATCCCAGATTGCTTCGGTTGTTTACGCCCAGACAAAGCCCTCCAATGGAGGAATTGCCGTTCAGGTAGGCATTAAATACTCCCCTGGCCAGCGTACGATACTTTCTCTTGGAGAAAACCTCCGGGACCGCATTTCACATGCTGTTTCAGGGATCACAGGCCTGGACGTTCTTCGGGTCGATATCTCTGTTGTCGAGGTTGAACTGTCATGAAGGATCAAACTGGTTCAAATCCGCTTTTGGAGTTTGACGAAAGGACATTTCAGGAGAAAAGATCCTGGGCCTGGGAACACCTTAAGGCTTTAGCCGGCACATGCCAGAGGTGCCCATTGCATTCCGGAAGGAATAACGTGGTTTTCGGCGACGGATCCAGGGACACCGGACTTCTTTTTGTCGGCGAGGCCCCAGGCGCGGAAGAGGATGAACAGGGCAGTCCATTTGTCGGAAAGGCCGGGCAACTGCTGACAAATATCCTGTCGGCCGCCAATATTGACAGGAAGGACATTTTCATTACAAACGTCGTTAAATGCAGACCTCCCGGAAACCGTGTCCCAGCTATTGAGGAGATGCTTGCCTGTGAGGAATTTCTTAAATCCCAGATTGCCCTGATCAACCCGGCGATTATGGTCTGCCTTGGTGCAACCCCAACCAAATGGATACTCAAAACAACCGAAAGCATCTCAAAAATCAGGGGGAAATGGTTCGACTGGAAGGGGATCAAGGTGATGCCGATGTTCCATCCGAGTTACCTTCTCAGGAACCAGTCCAACAAGAAGGGCGGCCCTAAAGACCTTACATGGATAGATATCCAGGAGGTCAGGGACAGGTGGCTGGAAAAAAGATGACCTTGAATCCGGCAGGATCACACAGTATTCCGGCCCATGTTGCCATCATTATGGATGGGAACGGACGCTGGGCTCAAAGCCGTAAAATGCCGCGCCTTGCAGGCCATCACGAAGGTGTAAAAACTGTCGAAAGAATTATCAGGGCGGCAGCCGAGGCTAATATTCAATACCTTTCCCTTTACGCCTTTTCGACAGAGAACTGGAAGAGGCCCGGATCCGAGATAGATGGTCTTATGAACCTTTTCAGACATTTTCTGAAATTCAAACTCCCTGATCTTAAAAAGAACGGAGTAAGGCTTCTTTTTTCGGGAAGAATTGATGGCCTTCCCGATGACCTTGCAAACGAAATGAAAAAAGTTGAGGAAGAGACTTCAAAAAGCGAAAGGATCACCGTGACCATCTGCGTCAATTACGGGGGCAGACAGGAAATCGTTGATTCAGTTAACCGCATTATCGAACTCGGTTATGCCGGCCTAATTACCGAAGAGCGGATCAGTGCTGCGATGTACCAGCCGAAGATCCCTGACCCGGATCTTGTCATAAGGACAAGCGGTGAAACCAGGCTTAGCAACTTCCTACTCTGGGAATCCGCTTACAGCGAGTTCTATTTTACCGAAGTTCTCTGGCCAGATTTTAACGGTGAAGAACTTCAAAAAGCATTGACTTATTATGCCGGAAGGGAGCGCAGATATGGATCTGTCAAAGGCGCCTGACAAAGAGCTCGCGTTAAGGTCCGTCAGCGGCATTACCCTTGCTTTTGCCGTTCTCGGCGGCATCTATCTTGGAAATCCCTACTGGTTCGCGCTCTGCTTTTGCATATGTATAGGTTCCCTGGCGGAGTTTTACCGGATGATAAGCAAAAAGTTTCATGTTTCAAGGATCGTCGGGTTTTCGCTTGCCGTCTTCATACTTTTTGCAGCCGCATTCTCCGATGATCCCGCAGTGGTGCTGCCGATCCTTGCGGCGGCACCACTCCTGGTTTTTTTCATCGAGATCGCAAGAAAACATCTTTTCGGCGAGAGTCATGGGATCGCAAGTTCTGGAGGAACAACGGCGGGCCTTTTGTACATTGTTCTGCCATGGTCCTTTCTTGTAATGCTCCGTGACCACATGTGGGGGATGTATCTATTGACCGCGCTTTTTTCCTGCACCTGGTCATGCGATGTATCAGCCTATCTTGTAGGCTCAAGATGGGGGAGGACATTGTTGTGCCCATCTGTCAGCCCTAAAAAAACGATTGAAGGTTTTGCAGGGGGATTTGCAGGGAGCCTTCTCTGCGGCGGTGCCCTCGCTTTCGTCTGGAACATCGCCCCGATCCCCCTGCTTCTGATAGCCTTTTTTTGCGGTACATTCGGACAAATTGGCGATCTTGCAGAATCTCTTGTTAAAAGAGAAGTGGAAATAAAGGATTCTGGAGGTCTGATCCCGGGACATGGGGGCATCCTTGACCGGTTTGACAGCGTCCTTATCAATTCAGTTCTTGTTTTCTTTGTATTTGGGGTCCTAGGGTAATAATGCCGGAGAGAAGGAACATCGCCGTAATCGGAGCAACAGGAAGTGTCGGCGGGGCAGTTCTGGATGTTTGTTCGCGCCTCAAGGAACATTTCAAGGTCTGGGCGCTGGCTGGAAATTCCAATATTGAGGGATTACACTTCCTGGGAGCGTCTTTCCAAAGCGATGTTCTTGTCCTGGCAGACCCCGTTGCGGCGGCAACACTCACGCAAAAGGTCTCCGGCCGTTTTTCCTGCTACGGAGGTATTGAGGGGCTGAATGCCATAATCGAGGACCCTCGATGCGATGAGGTCGTTTTCGCGTCTTCCGGAACCGGGACCCTTCCCGCCCTCGTCAAGGCATTAAAGTCCGGCCGGAAGGTATATTTGGCAAACAAGGAGATACTGGTCGCTGCAGGTGATTGGATCATGCCGATGGCTCGAAATGGAATAATTCCTCTCGACAGCGAGCACAACGCTGTTTGGCAGTGCATGAAGTGCGAAAAACCGGATAGAGTCAAAAACATATTTCTTACAGCATCGGGCGGCCCCTTTCTGGATACGCCTCTTGAGGATCTTGAAAAGGTCACTTTTGAACAGGCCGCAAGGCACCCTGTATGGCCTATGGGGAAAAAGATATCCGTCGACAGCGCAACTCTCATGAACAAGGGGATCGAGATGATAGAGGCGCGCCATCTTTTCTCTCTACCGCCGGAAAGGATCAAGGCGGTTATCCACCCCCAGGCCCTGGTTCACGGTTTTGTTGAATTCGTCGATGGATCGGTCAAGATGTTGTTCTCAAAACCCGACATGCGCCTTGCGGTTCTATCCGCTCTCGGTTTCCCAGAAAGGTTCGATAATCCATGGGATTTCCTGGCGCCCCCCGATTTCAGCGAGCTGATTGTTCAGTTCAGGATACCGGACGAAGAAAAGTTTCCATGTCTTGCGATCGCGAAGGAAGCCTCCATACTTGGCGGAGCGTACCCGCCCCTTCTGATAGGCGCGGATGAAGGGGCGGTATCATTGTTCATGGAGGGAAAGATCGGTTTTCTGGAAATTGCAAAAAAAGTTGAGAGAGTATTATCCTCCTACAGAGGCGGGGCCCCGACATCCTGGGAGGAGGCCCTCTCCCTGGTTGATTTTGCACGATCCACAGCTTTCACTATTTAGATTCGGGCACAGAATAATGCCCCTGGAAGGAATGGGAAAATGGGCATAAGCACTCTGTCCTTTCTGTTGGTAATTGCAATTTGCGTCCTTTCACACGAATCGGGGCATTTTCTGGCCGCGAGGCTGTTCGGAGTACAGGTTCACGAATTTGCTTTCGGCATGGGGCCGACCATAACCCGGTTTGTCCGGGGCACAACTATCTGGTCCATCCGCATGATCCCGATAGGAGGTTTCGTCAGGCTTGCCGGAATGGGTGAAGAGCAGACAGGTGAGGAGGTTCTGCCTGGAAGGTCTTTCCCCGGAAAAGCCCCCTGGAAGCGTCTGTTGATCCTTGCCGGAGGTTCCGGTTCCAACATTTTTCTTGCTCTGATCTTCACCGCCTTCCTGCTTTGGGGGCATGGAGTTTTGAATCTGGAAAACACAAGGATCGGGGAGATCATGCCCGGTTATCCGGCCGAAAGCGCCGGATTGCTTAAGGGAGACGCGATCCTTGAAATTTCCGGTTCCGCAGTTGCTAACTGGAGTGAACTTTCCTCTACGATACGGAAGAGAGCGGAAGAAGGGCCGGTTGATCTTAAAATTGACCGCAAAGGCGAAATTTTTTTCGTTTCGGTCTCCATCCCCTTCAACCAGGAACACAACGCCCGCCTTCTGGGCATTCGCCCTTCAATGGTCAGGTACCCATTTATCCGGGCTCTTTTCAGCTCGACAGGATATATCTGGAACTTCAGCATCGAGATCGTAAAGGGGATCTTCGAATGGGCCACCGGAAGAGGGCAGGTAGATGTTACGGGCCCGGTAGGTATTGCCTCGATGGCTGGGAAGGCTGCAAAAGAGGGTTTCTGGACATTTCTGGCATTTCTGTCAATGATCAATCTGCATCTTGGGATACTGAATCTTTTACCGTTTCCGGCACTTGACGGAGGGCGCATTCTCATAATCATGGGAGAAATTATCACGGGCAGGCGTCTCCCGGAAAAATGGGAGGGCGTGGTCCATCTGGTCGGATTCGCACTGTTGATCCTTCTCCTGATTTTTGTTACGTGGAAAGATCTTGTACATGTATTCTGCGCCGTCCCTATAATTAAATAGCACTGCCAAAAGAGGTGCTTCATTTGAGAATCAGGACGCTAATTGGATCACTAGGGATCGGCAGGCCCTTTCCGGTAAGAGTCGAGAGCATGGTCCGGACCCCGCTCGATCAGCCGGAAGAGTGTTTGCGTGAAATCCATTCCCTTCACGAAGAGGGTTGTGAACTGGTCAGGATCGCTTTCCCGGAGATTGGTCTGGCGGATAACCTTTTAAAAGTTGTCTCCTCGTCTCCTGTTGAAACAATGGCTGATATTCATTTCGATCATCGCCTGGCGATCATGGCTATCAAATCCGGGTGCCGGTCGATACGGATCAATCCGGGAAACATGGGCTGCAGCAGGAGCCTGATAGAATTGTCCAGACTTATCAACGCCGCAGAGACCATTGTCAGAGTCGGAGCCAATGCGGGCTCGCTCTCTAGATCCCAAATGGAAAAGGCGGAAGGCGACACTTCCAGGGCTCTTTTCGAAACCGTCAGCGAACAGATCCTGACCCTTCAGAAACTGGGGGTAGAAAGGATAATTATGTCCGCAAAATCATCATCGATTCCCGTAACCCTTAAAGCCAATACTCTCCTGGCAGGAAAATTTCGTTATCCCGTTCATGTAGGGCTTACCGAATCGGGGCCCGGCCAAAGGGGGACGATCAAGAGCTGCGTAGCGATATCCTCCCTTTTGGGGAGCGGGATAGGCGACACGATCAGAGTCAGCCTTACCGGCCCTTCGGTTGATGAGGTCATTGTCGGGAAAAGGATCCTCCAGGCTCTGGAGATCAGGCGTTTTGAGCCCGAGTTGATCTCCTGTCCGGCCTGCGGGAGAAGAAGGGTCGATGTCGCATCCCTCGTCGAAAGGATCGAACCTCTTCTGAAAGGACTTCCCGCGGAGCTGACCGTTGCCGTGATGGGGTGCGAGGTCAACGGGCCGCAGGAGGCATCCAATGCGGATATAGGTGTTGCGGGGACTCCATCCGGAATTATGCTCTTTGCCAGGGGGAAGGCAATAGGAGCATGTGCGGCGGCAGTGATAGAAAGCCGGTTTATAGAAGTATGCAAAGAGCAGGGATACCTTTTAAAAAATCAGATTTGACACCCCCCCGCATGTATATATAATTATATCCGTTTTTTTGCGGAAATATGATCGTATGGGAGGCTTGCCTTGATATGTTGCCTATTCCTGAATTCTTTACCCTGGTAGTTGGCAGGGGCGAAGGAAAGAAGAAACTTACCGCGTTCGATTCGGCGCTTCTTGATGCCGGTGTCGGCAACATGAACCTGTTGAGGGTCAGCAGCGTTCTTCCTCCCCGCTGTATTTTTCAAACACCCCTGAAAATGCCGTTCGGCTCTCTTCTTCCGATAGCCTACGGTTCAATCACCAGTGATGTTCCCGGTGAGACCATCTCCGCATCCATAGGGGTCGGCATACCACAGGACCATGAATCCTTCGGTATGATTTTCGAGTTTTCCGGTTTTTGTTCCGGTGCGGATGCCGCTGCCAGGGTTGAGGAGATGGTCCGGGAGGCCTTCGATATTAGATCTCTGGCACTCCGTGAGGTCAAGGTCAAGGCTATTGACCATGTAGTCAGGGAATGCGGGACGGTATTTGCGGGATGTCCTCTTTTTTTCCCGCTCAAGGGCTGAACGGGAGCCATTTTGATGGAAAAACGCACTACCGACCTATGGTTTACGGAATATCAGACCCCGAATCTGCGTCTTGGCCTGAGGATAACCAGTATTCTTGCGAACAGGCGGACGCCCTATCAGCACCTTCTTGTGGCGGACACAGAGCAATATGGCCGTGTTATGGCTCTTGATGGCGCCATACAGGTGACAGAAAAGGACGAGTTCACTTATCACGAAATGCTTTCCCACATTGCGTTGGCCGCTCACCCCAACCCCCGCAAGGTACTTGTTGTCGGCGGCGGAGACGGCGGAACAGCCAGGGAAGCATCCAGACACTCTTCGGTGGAAGAGGTGAACCTAGTAGATATCGACCAGCAGGTTATTGATGCCTCAAGAGAATTCTTCCCGGCCCTGAGCGCTGGCCTCGACAACCCCAGGGTTAAGGTATTTGCGATGGATGCGCTGCAGTTCATAAGGGAAAGAAGAAACGAGTTCGATGTGGTCCTTGTCGACAGTACAGACCCTGTTGATTTTGCTGAAGGTCTTTTCCTGGAGCCCTTCTACAGAGATGTTTTCAACTCGCTTACCGATGACGGCTTCATTGTTGCCCAGACGGAATCCCCCTTCGCAGAACCGGCAATTCTTTCGAGTGCGGTTTCGGAAATGCGGAAGGTTTTTCCACTTGTCAAGGTCTACTGGGGAGCGATGCCCACTTATCCCACAGGAATGTGGACATACGCCATTGGGTCGAAAAGGCATGACCCGGTAGACATCAGAAGCGAGATCCCGGTTGGGACCCGTTACTATTCAAAGGATATGCACAGAGCTTCTTTCGTTCTGCCGCCGTTTCTCGAAGAGATCATTAATGAAAGGCACTCCCGGAAGTGAAAGGATTTCTCGCTAGCCGTCCCTTCCCCCGTGATGTTGGCTGGATTATTCAGGGCCTTCCCCTGGATATGACTGTTTCCCGCCTTCACGGAACCGCGTCCGGCCCCGAAGCGATCAGGGTTGAATCCAACAAACTCGAGAATTTCAGTTTTTCCCTGGAGAAGGATCTGAGGGATATATCCTTTTGTGATATTGGGGATCTGGCGCTCCCCAAGGACGACCTCAATATGGCCCTTGAAATGATCGAATCTGTTTCGAGGAATTTTTTTGACAAGGGGAAAAGGATCGCATCCTTCGGCGGGGAACATCTTGTGACACTTCCGGTTGTTAAGGCAGCCTCGAATCATTACGCGGATCTGGCGGTAATTCATATCGATGCCCATGCCGATCTTCGCGATATCTATCACGGGATGAAAAACAATCACGCCACGGTGATGCGCCGCATTGCCGAAGATTGCCTTTCTACTCCAAAATCTCTTTTCCAGTTCGGAATTCGCTCGGGCACACGGGAAGAGCTGGAGTGGGGCAGGGCCAATACGTTCCTTTTTCCTGACCGGCTGATCGAACCTTTAAGAGAATCAATTAAAATAATAGGCAAAAGACCAGTTTATCTCTCTCTTGATATAGACGCCTTTGACCCCGGCATTGCACCTGGAACAGGAACTCCGGAACCATGCGGTCTGGGCAACCGGGATTTTTTTGAATCACTGGCATTGATGAAGGATATGCATGTTATCGGTTTTGACATTGTGGAGGTATCCCCCCCACATGACGTAAACAATATCACGGCAGTTCTGGCTGCCAAAATTGCAAGAGAGTGCCTTATCACGTGGGGAGGTGGAAATTGTTGAAAAAGGGGGGAGCCCTCGGCAGACATATTCTTGTCGAGGCTTACGATTGTGATTATCACGCCCTTGACAACATCAAGGAACTGCAACAGGCTATGATAACGGCAGCCGAAGCGGCAGGGGCAACGGTAGTTGATGCGGCCTTCAGGAAATTTGAGCCTCATGGTGTCAGTGGTGTGCTTATAATCTCTGAATCTCACCTGACGATCCACACCTGGCCTGAATTCGGATACGCCGCGATCGACCTTTTCACCTGCGGATGCAACGCAGATCCATGGAAGGCCTTTGAACATTTATCCTCGTATCTTCAATCTTCCCGTACGACGACCATTGAGATACAAAGGGGGCATATCTTGCCCCGGACCGACGAGCGGGGTTTGGCCCTGGTTGAGGACGGAGAGGGCTTCCAGATCAAAACAAAGACAAGCCAGGCGGGTTGAACCCGCCTTTTAGCTTTTAAGTAAAATGAATTATACTGGACCTTGAGAATGAAAACGTGAAAACGCAAAACCAGGGGGGTAGGATATGCCTGACGAGGAAAGATCTTTCAGCGTTTCGTCTGAAGTCGGAAAACTCAAACGTGTAATTCTTCACCGCCCGGGCAAGGAACTTGAACGCCTTACCATAGATAACAAGGATGAACTTCTTTTCGATGACATTCTCTGGGTGGAAGAGGCACAGAAGGAACACGATGCGTTCGCGGATCTCCTGAGGGACAACGGCGTAGAGGTCGTCTATTTCCGGAATTGCCTTTCCCATATTCTCAGAGAAGAAGAGGTCAGGGATTCACTTCTTGACGATGCGCTCTCTCTCGAGGCGATCGACCTTCCGCTTCTTTCTGCTTTAAAATCCGTTCTTGTGCAGGAGAACCCGAGCGATCTGGCGGAGATCCTCATCGCAGGACTTACCAAGAAAGAGGCGTTGGAGTTTCTTGCGCCGTGCAGCAGCCTTCTTCTCAGAACCATGGCGGACAGGGACTTCCTTATCCGCCCTTTGCCCAACCTTTATTTCCAGAGAGACCCCTTCAGTTTTGTTAAAAATGGCGTAATAGTAAGCGTAATGAGTTATGAGGCAAGAAGAAAAGAGGCTCTTTACGCAAGATACATATTCAAGAACCACCCCTATTTCAAGAACATTGAAATTCTCTTCGGAGAACACCCCAGGGATACATACCCCTACAACATCGAGGGGGGAGATATTCTTGTTCTATCCGAATCAGTTGTTGCGATAGGAGTGAGCCAGCGAACAGCCGCCGGTGCACTTCAGATCGTCGGTAAAAACCTGGCGGAGAAAGCAGGGATCAGCACCGTCCTGGCCGTTGACATTCCCAAAACCCGTTCTGCGATGCATCTGGATACGGTTTTTACCATGGTCGATCATGACGCTTTCACCATCTATCCTGAGGTTAAGGATTATATCAGGCTCTGGGAGCTTCAATACTCGCCCAACGGAGAGATATCCTCCATAAACGAGCATCAGAATCTTGGAGATTGCCTGAAAAAAACTTTGGGGCTTGATAACGTCCGGTTTATAGAAACCGGCGGCGGCGACCCGGTCGCAGCAGCTCGTGACCAGTGGAACGACGGCACGAACACTCTTGCGATAGCGCCAGGAGTAGTAGTAACCTACAGGCGTAATGTAACCTCAAACCGCGTTCTTCAGGAAAACGGGATCAAGGTTTTCGAGATCAAGGGCGGGGAACTCGGAAGGGGCAGGGGCGGGCCCAGATGCATGAGCATGCCTATGATGCGTGACTGATGTTTCCTCCTACCGATTGAGGGAGTGGCAGAATATTTTGAATTATTCAGGAGGATGCAAAGAATGCCGTTAAATCTCAAAGGAAGAAGTTTTCTGACTCTCAAAGATTTCACGAAGGAAGAAATTCAGTATCTGCTTGATCTTTCCGCGGCTCTCAAGGAGAAGAAGATGGCAGGTGTCAGGGGTAACTCCCTTGCTGGAAAGAGCGTTGCCCTGATTTTCGAGAAG
>JAUSOU010000137.1 GCA_030656095.1 Thermovirgaceae bacterium
CCGATGGACAGGTATTCACGCGTTACTCACCCGTCCGCCACTATCCGCATAGCTAGCAAGCTATCTATGCGGACCGTTCGACTTGCATGTGTTAAGCACGCCGCCAGCGTTCGTCCTGAGCCAGGATCAAACTCTCCATAAGTTATCTTCGAGTCGTTTTGCCCGCTCCTCTTCCTGCCTATATACCTTTGTCAAGGTGCATGAAAAAGCGCCGTGTAGGCTTCGCCTTCCACGGCGCGCAAGGGGTATAATAACCGCCCTCAACATGGAAGTCAAGGACTTATTTTCCAGAGAAGAAGGCGGCAGGAGACAGGATGCAGGAAACAGATAAATTCAAATTCACGAGAAGCAAAAAACAGGAATCCAGGAGAAAAACACTCATGCAAAAACAAATGATACGGGTGTAAGAGCTGTCTTGATTTTCCTGTTTCCTGTTTCCTGTTTCCTGTTTTCAAACTTTTGCCTTCTCCAGCGCCCTGCTGAATGACTGAAAGGTCTCTTCCCCGAAGAGGTAGAAGACGACCTCGCGCAGGGATGTATCAGTCTCCTCCTGGAGGTAGAGAAAAACTTCGTCGAGCATTGCATTGGCGCAGCCGTCAACCGGGAACCTGCCTACTCCAGTGCCCAGGGCCGGGAAGGCCACACTCCTGACGTCCAGTTCGTCGCACTTGTAAAGGCTGTTCTGTGTGGCGGAGCGGATAAGGGCCTCGCTTGTCGCAAGATCATCCCCCATTGCCGCGGCGTGGATGACGTATTTTACATTCAGGGAACCGGCATCTGTGACTACAGCCTCACCCGGGTCGATAGGGGCCTGTCCCAAGGCCTCCCTCTCTATGCTCTCTCCGCCGAGGCGCTTGATGGCGCCCGCGACTCCCGAACCCATCCACAGGTTTGAATTGGCCGCATTGACGATCGCGTCTCCCTCAAAGCCCGTAATATCTCCCTTGCAAAGCCGGATTATAGTATTGCCGACGCTTCGCTTGGACACCATGTTCTCTCCTCCCGATAGGGAAAATATTCGTAAATCGGCTTCCTGAACAAACTCCCAACTTCCTATTTTAAAGCAAATAAACCCATTCCGGGTGGGGGCAACTACCTCTGCACCCGCTATTGCAGGCTAACGGCCGGATCAGTATGCTTTGGCGAATACTGCAAGCTTTGCGTTCGGTTTGCCTGTGAAGAAGCAGGTTCCTGTCTCTTCTCTCCCCAAAGGGAAACACCTCACAGTGGCGCCGGTCTCTTCCTTTATCAGTTTCTCCTCCTCGCGCCCTCCGGCGAAGAAGGCCTCGACAAAGCCGCCCCTGCCTTCGATGATCTTCCTGAATTCAACGTAATCTTTGACCATGAAAGTATTCTGTTTTCTGAAAGCCAGCGCTTTGTCGTAAAGGTTCTTCTGGATCTCCTCAAGGATCACGGGCACAACCGTCGCAATTTTATCCCAGGGGATGTCGAACCGCTCACCGGTATCTCTCCTGACGGCCTGAACCACTCCCCTTTCGAACTCTTTTTCTCCGAGTTCCAGGCGCAGCGGGATACCCTTCTGGAGGTTGGCGAAGAATCGGTCCCCGGGTCTCATGTGGAACCGCGTGTCGACCTTGACGGATCTCTTCCCAAGGACTGCGTTCAACGCTTCGGCCACCTCATTCGCCCTGGGGAGGAGTTTCTCATCGAGAACCGCCTGATCCGGGCTGATGGGCAGCAACACCGCCTTTACGGGCGCAACCCGGGGAGGGATCACGAGCCCGTCATCATCGGAGTGGGTCATCACGATAGCCCCGATGAGCCTCGTGGAGACACCCCAG
Source organism: Thermovirgaceae bacterium (assembly GCA_030656095.1). GTDB lineage: Bacteria > Synergistota > Synergistia > Synergistales > Thermovirgaceae > UBA2252. The sequence continues at coordinate 1,803 of JAUSOU010000137.1, forward strand.
CTTGTGGTCCATACGTGTTCCAGTTCGCCATCCTTGCTCTGGAATGTTATTTCGAAGGCCCTGGCGAAGTTTTGTCCAAGGAAGTGGCTGGTTCCGGCCTGAAGCGCTTTCCTGTCGGTCATCATGGCCTCGCATGTGTAGGTGTTGTCGGCTCCGGGGAAGCGTTCTCCCTCGGATTTTTCACCGGCAAGGACTGGAAGAGCCAGCATGTTCTCCATGATGTCCCGATAGATGTCCAGCATCTTCAAGGTTTCCTCGATCGCCTCTTCGCGAGTTGCATGCGCGGTATGTCCCTCCTGCCAGAGAAACTCCGAGGTCCTCAGAAAAAGGCGGGACCTTTTCTCCCAGCGCATAACGTTGCACCACTGGTTGATAAGGACCGGGAGATCCCTCCAGGACTGGATCCACTTGCTGTACATGTGGCCTATTACCGTCTCGGATGTCGGACGGACGACAAGGGGCTCTTCGAGCTCTTCTCCACCGGCGTGAGTTACAACGGCACACTCGGGGGCGAAGCCCTCCACATGGTCGGCCTCCTTCTCCAGAAAAGAGATAGGGATCAGCAGCGGGAAATAGGCGTTGACGTGACCGCTGTCTTTGAAGGCCTCGTCAAAGTGCCTCTGGATCATCTCCCAGAGCGCGTAGCCGTCCGGCCGGATTATCATGCAGCCGCGAACCGGGGCATAGTCCGCCAGCTCCGCGGCCTTGATTACGTCGAGGTACCACTGGGAATAATCCTTTTCCCTGGAAACGATATTGCGTGCCATGATCCTTTCCTCCTCGTCCTGTTCCGGATCCCAAGTCTCAGTTCAGATATACCGCACATTTTAGTCATAAACGCCTTGTAAGGGCAAGACCTGCGTCAGGGAAGAGGATCATCCTCCCATGACGGCCGTCCTATGGTGAATCCGAAGGTCCACTCGGAGCGGTCATCATAAAGAACAAGGATCTTCCCGTCGAAAACCCTTCCCGGCAGGGACAGCGCAAGCCCCGTCTCCCAGACTCTTTCCTGGCTGGTCCAGGAAGAGTCGTATGTCTGCCCGGCTGTGGCGAAAAGATCCAGGTTTATCGTGCCCCACCAGCTCTTCAGGAAGACTCTCCGGACACCGATCCCGGCCCAGGCGGCGTTGTCCGCCTTCAGCGGGTTCGATGCCCTTGAAAAGAGCTCGTCCCTGGCGCCCAGGTAAGCCGCGTGGTACGCGCTCGAGTCATCACCCGATATGGCTCCTCCTCTGGTAAAGAGCCTCCAGTCGTCGCCTATCGTCGTCACTCCAAAGAACCTCATCCTGGCAAACAGAGAGGAAGCATCCCTCCACCACACCGACAGCGAGGCCGAAACACCTTCGGTCGGATCTACGGCGTCGTCAAGTCCTTCCCAGGCCAGAACCATTGTCGGTCCTGAAAAAGTGTGATCCTGACCCTCGAAACGGACTATCTCTCCCGCGTAACCGAGCGATGCCATGAAGGAACCCCGATAGAAATAGCCCGAGGCGCCCATTGAGTACTGCTCCCAATCGACATCGGCGGCGCCCAGGGGAGAGTGGATTCTTTTGCCCGCCTTTGATCTGAGCTCCCAGCGGATCCTGCCTTCCTGTACCGGAGAAAGGTATCTTGAAGTGATCTGCCATCGCTCCCCAATCCCCAGGTGAGTACTGAGCAGATCGCCCTCCGTGAAAAGATCCCTCCGGGCGACATCCAGATATACAGCGGCATATGGGTTCAGGTTTGTAGCGTAACCACCTGCCACAACTTCCCAGGTCGGCTCCTTTTCGACATTGAGCACCACAACCGCACTTCCGTCGGGCAGGAATTCAATCGTAAAGTCAGCCGTACGGACATCATCCCTGTCCCTGAGAACAACGCACGCCTCGATTATCTCCTCCGCGTTCGCTGTTCTTCCTATCCAGTCCGAATAACGCTTGCGGATGTCCTGCGAGAGGCTTTCACCCATGCCGTGTACGCGAACATCAGCAACGAGGAAGGAGGAGCCGGGTTCTCTTGGCGGGGCTGATGCGGTTCGCGCAGCGATCTCTTCAATATTCCCGATACTGGCCCTCGCTGCAATCTCACCGGCCAGGACTATCTCATCATGTCCCGCGACATCGAGCATCGGAAGACCCCCGACCTTAGGCGTTATGACCAGATCCGCAAACTTCAGTTCTTCCTGCACGTTGCGCAGGGTCATTATGGTTATCATCTGATCGACAACATCGACAACGGTGCGGATGTTCTCCCTCTCTTTCCCTCGCCCTGTGACATCGACCAGAATTACAGGATAACCGGGGAAGAGATCCTGGGCGATGAGGACGGGAGCGTTCGAGACAAGCCCTCCGTCGACCAGGAGCCTCCCGTCGACGGTCCATGGAGAGAACAGCCCCGGGATAGCCATGGAGGCTCTTATCGCTGAAGCAAGGTTTCCCCGCCTCAGTATCACCGCCTCGCCAGTAACAAGATCCGTGGCCACCGCCGCGAAAGGTACCGGAAGATCCGCAAAATCCAGAACAGGGTTTCTGGATGTCCAATCCTGGAGTTTATCAAGGAGCCTGCTGCCGCTAAGACCCCCAAGAGGGCCCGTAAGGTGTCCCCGGATGTCGAACTCCAGCCTGACAAGAGATTGCGATGAGACGGCACTTTCTTCTCCCGGCGGAGAATCCGCCTCGCTTTGTTTGTCATAAAGAAGGGATGTCAGATCAAGGTTTCCCAGCATGCTTTCAATCTCCAGGGCTGAGTAGCCGCAGGCGGAGAGCCCTCCTACCAGAGATCCGATGCTCGTGCCGACGATTCCCCTGATCTCGATGCCGCGCTCCTCAATTACCTTGAGAACGCCGATGTGGGCAAGACCGCGGGTTCCTCCTCCGGAAAGGACAAGGACCACCCCTCCCGCTTCAATTGAGGAAGCCAGGGCGAAAAATAGCATTATAAAAACGAGGCCACGCAGAAATCCTCTTCGCAAGCAATTCCCCTCCTTGCCGGATCGTTCCCCGGTTTGATCTTCTGATTGATCATCTTACCAGATAGATGTCCCGATTATCCGGACATGGCAACCCCTTTTCTCTGTTTAAAAAGACAGATACAGAAAAAGAAGCTATAATTAAGACATGTTGGAAATGTTTTTTTAACTATATCCTTTCAATTCGGGTAATTGACGATGCAGGGGGGTGATCCAGGGAGTCAATCAGCAGGAACCAGGTGATCAGAAAAACGATCCGCAAATTAACAGACAACCGAAAGGAGCTGTATTATTTTGACTGAAAAGAAAAAGGTCCCCCTGATCTGGAAGATTGCGATCGGTTTTGTGGCCGGGATTCTTGCCGGCATAGTGTTCAAAGACAGCGTTGCGATTATCGCCCCTGTAGGCACCATCTTTGTTACACTGCTGAAGATGCTCATCGTCCCCCTGGTCTTCTCGAGTCTTGTAGTAGGAACAGCCTCGATCGGTGATCCCCGATCTCTGGGAAGGATCGGCGTAAAGACCATTGGGCTCTACCTCGGCACAACAGCAGTAGCCATTGCTATAGGCCTGCTGCTTGGCAATATGATCCAGCCAGGAGTCGGAATGGGGCTCGGAGCTGATCTCTCGGGCTTCAAAATACCTACGCCTCCAGCGATCGGAGAGGTCCTGATCGGGTTGTTCTCCACTAACCCGATAAACTCCATGGCCCAGGGAAACATTCTCCAGATAATCGTCTTTGCGCTCTTTTTGGGAATTTCGGCGGTCTTCGCCGGCGAAAAGGGCAAACCGCTTATAAGGGGAATGGATTCCATTGCCGAAGCCATGTACAAGATGACGGGGCTTGTAATGCATCTGGCGCCTTACGGAGTTTTCGCCCTCATAGCAACGACTGTCTCCAAATATGGAGTCTCCGTCCTTGCACCCTTCGGCAAGGTCATCTTTGCTGTCTACCTTGGTTGCTTCCTTCAGGCCATCATTGTGTATTCAGGACTTCTTGCGTTCTGGGCACGCGTCTCTCCCCTTCGTTTCTTTAACGGTGTAAAAGAGGCCTCGCTCACTGCTTTTGTGACGCGTTCGAGTTCAGCCACTCTTCCCATCACAATGAGAGTGACGCAGGAGAATATCGGAGTATCCGAAAAGATATCGTCATTCGTTCTGCCTCTCGGCGCCACTATCAACATGGATGGAACCGCTCTGTACCAGGGTGTATGCGCGCTTTTCGTGGCCCAGGCTTTTGGAATCCCTCTCTCGCTCGGCGCACAGTTGGGGATTCTCCTTACCGCCACCCTGGCATCCATAGGAACGGCGGGGGTTCCCGGGGCTGGGTTGATCATGCTGACCCTGGTCCTGACGCAGGCAGGACTTCCCGTTGAGGGAGTGGCTCTTGTCGCAGGAATAGACGCCGTACTCGACATGGCCCGCACTGCAATCAACGTCACCGGTGACGCAATGGTCGCCACCGTTGTCGCGAAAACGGAGGGCGAACTCACGAATGTCACCAAAGCCGCATAAAGTCCTGGGGGTACTCGGGGGAATGGGACCCGCAGCTACAGCAGAGTTCCTTCGGCTTCTGGCCGAACTGGCCGGAGCGGAGCGTGACCAGGACCATCCGCAGATCCTCCTTTTCTCGAATCCCCGGATACCCGACAGGACAGCGGCTATCATCGGGGGCGGAGAAGATCCCGCCCCCGCTATCTTCGACGGCCTCCGGCAACTCGAGTCCTGGGGAGCCGATCTGCTGGCCGTACCCTGCAACACTGCACACGTATTCATCGACAGGTTCCGGACGGAACTGAAAGCCCCTCTTGTACACATCGTCGAGGAGACCGTTGCAAGGTCCCAGGCCGCAAACCCGGATGGGGCATGGCTCCTCGCAACCAGCGGAACTTCCTCATCAGGCATTTATTCAGCCGAGGCTGAACGAAGGAGTTATCCTCTTTATACCCCGGGACCGGAAACACAGGCAGTGCTTCAGGATGTAATAGCTCTGGTGAAATCGAACCGGTTGGACGAATCGGGGGCCATGCTCGGGGATTGCGTTTTCAGACTCTGGAAAGAGCGGGATATTCCTGTCGTTGCGGCCTGCACGGAACTTCCCCTGGCTTACGGAGCATCAGGACTTGACCCCGCGAGGATGGTATCCAGTCTTGAATCCCTTGCCCTGGGGTGCCTTGAAAAGATCTACTCCCCCTTCTGACCCTCTTCTGTCTCCGTCAGCCCTGTCGGCCTCTGCCTTCCATCGTGCGGTCAATGGAATTTTGCAGCGCCTCCCATTCCGGCACTCCCCGGAAGATCAGGCTGCCGTCAAGGATCCACACCGGCTCGGTGCTTTTTACCCGGTACCTGAAGATGCCGAAAAGCGACACGATGTTCCTTGGGTCGATGAGATCAACCCTGAGGCTTGCCCCATACCTCTCGCGAATATTCACCAGGAGCCGCCCGACCCTTACCCTGACTTCAGCGAGAGGAAAACTCTTCATCTCCTCCTCGCCATACTCAAGATTGACACACCCCACTGAAAACCCCGGCTGTTCGAGAAAAACCTTAAGACGGGCCTTGTGAGTCATTTTCGGCACCTCCTCATTTACAGGGCAATTCGGCCTTCTCCGGTTCAATGCCGGTGTAATCCAGCACCAGGCTCCAGGCAGCAAGATCGTCTACGCTCCTGTTCGGGACCAGGAGAGTTTTGGGGAACAGTCTCCATAGCCCCTTTGGAGGGTGGATCTTCCAGAAGAGCTCACGCCCCCTGATGGACGAGTACTGTTCGGGCACCTCTATTACCGAAAGACCCGACGCCTTCAGTCTTTCGATAACGGAGCGGCTCCCGGTGCCGGAGCCTACCAGCACAAAGTCCGGGGGATCTTCATCCTTTACTTTCCCGCTGTTTTCAATAGCCATAGGTTCAAGAGTCCCGAGATCTGCGGCGACCAACGCTCTGGCCCAATTCTCCAGATCACTTACAATGGATACACCGGAAAGAACAAGCTCTCCCGAGTCCTCGCATATCGCCCACCCGAATTTTTCTGTACCAGGATCTACTGCAACCAGCATCATATATCTCCCGTTGTTGATGCCCACCGCGGATAAAGCCACATCCATTGATCCGGGTATCGGCGTATCCACTCGCCAAGAGTATCGTTGCACAGCCCTAGCGATGCCTCGACATCCTTGCCGAAAGGCAATCCCCCTGCTTCACCAAGGGCAGGCAGAATGTACAGATCATGGTGAACCCCGTCTTCGCGGCGGATTATGAAGGTAGGAACAACAGCCGAGCCGATCTTTTCCGCCATCTTCACAGGCCCGAAGGGAGTGCTTGCCGGGATGCCAAGGAATGGCACTACTATGCCGTTTTCCCCGAAGTCCTGGTCGAGAAGAATTCCAAGGATCTGACCCTCGCGAAGGCAGCGGACCGCGCTTTTTAGGTCAAAACCCTTGCTCATGGTCTTTACCCCGCAGGCGGAACGTAGGGACACGACAAGTTCCGTGATGCGTGGATCCCTCTGCTCCGCTCCTATGGCATTCATCGGAAAGCCCCTTACCGACATCGCGGAGGCTGTGTACTCCCAGTTCCCGAAGTGGGCGGTAAGAAAGATGACCCCCTTACCCCTTTCCAGTGCTTCGGTCAGGTTCTCCTCTCCGTGAATTTCAACGAAATCCAGGACCTTTTCGCCAAGATCGGGCAACCTCAGGAATTCGGCCAGACCCCTGCCGAGATTCCGGTAGGACTCTTTGACTATCCTGCGGGCAGTCGTCACACCGACCTGCAGGGCCCGAACACACCTTGCCTCAGCCCTGTCCACCCTCGATCTGCTGAAAAACCAGACAACAAGCCCGATCCACCCCCCGATCAAGACCGAGAGCCTGTGGGGAAGGATGTTCACAACGCTGCCGAAACCGGAGAGTGCTGTCCATATCAGGTTTTGGGACAGTTTCAAATCTCTTCCTCCCTGTCAAAGCGCCGGCGATTTTCCTTGACTGAAATGCGGTGTTTGGTAAACTGATTTAGTCTAGCACAAAACTAAAGGGGGTTATCCTGATGTTCCGGAAAATTCTTTTTCCGATCGACCTGTCGGAACTCTCCCGGAAGGGGCTGACCTGGACCGCTGTCAATGTGGCGGACCCTTCCTCTGAAATTATCCTGGTGCATGTGGTGGAACCCCTCAGCGACCTCGACATTTCACCGATAATAGCCGATGCCGAGGCGGCCATGGGAAATATGGCGACGGAACTGTCCGCCATTGGGATCAGGAACAGGGCTTTAGTTCTTTCCGGCGACCCGCTTGAGACACTCTCGGAAATAGCACACTCCGAAGGCTGCTCAATTTCCGTTTACTTTGCGGAAAGCAACGATGTTGTAGTGCCCTTCATCCGTTACATGGCCATTCCTCACCTTGTCGTCAAAACCTCGGAGGAACGTATGCCACCCCAGGAACCCTTCAGGCATATTGCCGTATGCTCGGATCTCTCTCCCGACAGGACCGACCGGATGCTCGTGGAACTTAAGCTTCTGCTTGGAGGCAGAGGGGTCCCCATGACGATCCTTCACTCGGTCTCGCTCGACGACGCGCCTTCCTCCAGCGAGATGTTCCAGGCAGCCTCTTCGGCTCTTGAGGAGGTCCGGGAATCCGTCGCTTCGTGGAACCCGGAAGTCCAGGCGGAGATCCTCACGGGAGAGCCCGAGGTGGAGATCCTTCGCAGGGCAGCGGAGCTTCAACCCGGCATACTCGTAGTGGGGCTATCGACTCACGGAAACTTGTGGGAACTGATTATAGGAAGCACAGGGGAAGCCATAATCGAGAGAGCCACCTGCCCGGTTCTGGTGATCCCCGCCTAGATTTTTCTATCTCTTATACCGGGCCCGGCTTCGCTGACTCCATCTCCTGCAATATACGGATTATCGCCGAATCCGCGGCGGAAAGACCATTTCGGCTGAAAAGGCCGATGTTCCGGGCTGAATCCACAAAATCGGATGAAATGACCCCCTGTTCACCCGGGTCTTCCATGCCGCCCAGCGCCAGCTCTGCCGAGATGAAGGCTTCTCCCGCGGCAGTTGAGACCTTCAGTGCGCATGAGCCCTTTGCCCCGTCGCAGATCATCCCCTGAAGTGACGAGAGGAGCAGCGCAACGGCGATCTCACCCTGTTTCGGCGTCCCGCCTCCCAGTCTCACAATCGCCGCGGCCGCTCCCGCTCCGGCAGCGACGGCACATCCGCACACAGGCGTCAGCCGCCCGGTGTGGGCTTTTATGAATCCGGTCACAAGGTGGCTCAACGCGAGGGCTTCCGCAAGCTCCCTTCCGCTCTTTTTCCATTTCTCGGCCGCCAGAGACGGCGGAATGATGGCGGTTATCCCGTGGTTGCCGCTTCCGGCGCTGCTCATTACCGGCCACGACCCCCCCGCCATCCGCACATCCGCGGCGGCGGCGGACCATGCCTTGACGAGGCGGAGAAGATCTTCCATCCCCCTGAGTTTGGCAAGGCGAAAACCCGTGCCCATGCCCCATGGGCGTTCCAGTCCTTTGCGGGCGACATCGAGGTTGACCTTCGACCCTTCGAGCAGGAACCCTTCCATGTCCTCATCTATCAGGGCGGATGTTTCCCAGAGGCCTTCCATGTCCTTGCCGAGCAGATCATCAAGGTAGGAGGGGCGGCCATTCCCCTGGTTGTCCGCTTCAAGGAGTCTTTTGACGATCCTGCCGTTCTTTCTGATCTCTACCACCCTGTCGTGGCGGCCGGAAATGACGACCGAAATGCTTCCGGAATCATCCACGAGTTCCACCTCGACATAAACCGGAGGAACGTCCTGAAGGACTTTCTGGGTCACCACTCCTGAGCGGACAAGGGCCAGCGCTCTGTCGACATCGCCGCTGTTGACGTTTTCGAGGGCCATCAGCCCCTTTTCGGGATCACCCTTAAGGGCGCCAAGCGCGGCGGCAAGCAGGTTTCCCGTCTGACCGTCAGTGCCCGGAATCCCCGCGTGGAGGCCGTTCTTGTAAATGTTCGGGGAGAGGTGAAGCCTCAGAACCTTTGTGTCGCCCTCTCCGTGACGGGCTGCCCAGGAAGCCGCCAACGCCACCGCGCCGGGCTCGGTGCAGCCAAGCGCAGGCTTGACTTCATTCGAAAGGAACTTAGCCAGATCCATACAGACTCCCCCCGGGCATTTGCAATTTTTCTTTGCCGGTACATTTTTACCCCAAAGGGAGCAGTACTTCAAGTTATCCTCCAAAACCGGAGTTGTCGGCAAAAAACGCGGGGCCGCAACAGCGGCCCCGCAAGATCCGGCAATGCAAAAAACGGACGTTCGGGACTGGAATTTTCAGTTCGTCAGCAGCGTCAGCATCGCGCCCGCCGCCACAGCCGTGCCGATGACTCCCGCGACGTTGGGTCCCATCGCGTGCATCAGAAGGAAATTGGACGGATTCTCCTGGGCGCTCATTTTCTGGACGACCCTGGCCGCCATGGGAACCGCGGATACACCTGCTGCCCCTATCATCGGGTTGATCTTGCCTCCCGAAAGCACCTTCATCAGCTGGCCGAACATCACTCCTCCGGCAGTCGAGAAGATGAAAGCCACGAGGCCCAGTGCGATGATCTTAAGGGTCGCGGGGGTGAGGAATGACTCCGCGCCCATGGTAGCTCCGACCGAAAGACCGAGAAGAATTGTTACAGTGTTGAGGATCTCGTTCTGCGCGGCCTGGTTGAGGCGCTCGGTTACCCCGCACTCCCTCAGCAGGTTCCCGAACATCAGAAGTCCGATCAGGGGAACCGACGCCGGCAGTATCAAACCTGCCGATATCGTACAGATGATGGGAAAGAGAATGCGCTCTCTTTTGCTGACCGGGCGAAGCGCGTCCATCCTGATGGCCCTGTCTTTTTTGGTGGTCAGCATTTTGATGATCGGGGGCTGGATGAGCGGCACCAGCGACATGTAGCTGTAGGCGGCCACCGCCACGGCCCCCAGTATCTGAGGCGCCAGTTTCATGGTCAGGTAGATCGATGTCGGCCCGTCAGCTCCTCCTATGATGGCTATCGAGGCGGCCTCGGGAACCGAAAAACCGAGCATCAGCGCGCCGAAAAGGGCCACAAATACTCCCAGCTGCGCGGCTGCCCCAAGAAGGAACGTGAGCGGGTTGGCAAGCAGCGGGGAAAAGTCGGTGAGAGCTCCTATGCCCATGAAGATGATCACGGGATATATCTCGTGTTCCGCTCCATAGAAAAGGTAGCGGAGGAATCCGCCCTCGTCCATGATCCCGGATAGCGGCAGGTTGACCAGAAGACAGCCGGTCGCTATGGGGACAAGAAGAAGAGGCTCAAATCCTTTGGATATGGCCAGGTAAAGCAGCACGCAGGCCACAACGAGCATTATAAGGTTGCCTCTGGTCAGCCCCGCGAAACCGGATTGCTCGAGTATCTCTCCGAGAGCTCTTAAATAAAGTCCCATTTATTTACCTCCCCTGCCAGGGCTTATTTAAGCCCTAGCCCAGAACAACGAGCACGTCGCCGGTGTTGACCGGGGATCCGTCGGAGACCTTGATCTCCTTGACCGTTCCGGCAGAAGGAGCCTGGATCTCGTTTTCCATCTTCATGGCCTCTAGAACGACGAGAAGGTCTCCGGCGTTGACAACCGCGCCAACGCTGACCGCCACTTTGAGGATCTTTCCCGGCATGGGGGAGGTCACAGTCGTTCCGCCTCCGGATCCTGAAGCTGCCGCTGGTGCTGCTGCCGGAGCTGGGGCAGGCGCCGCGGCAGCCGCGGGTGCAGGAGCGGCGGACCTGACAGGAGCGGAAGTTCCTCCGATGTCCTCGACCTCAACCTCGTAAGCTGTACCGTTTACTGTTATCTTGTATTTTTTTGCCATTTTCCTGTCTTCCTCCCTGATTTCGATCGAATGTACGGACTGAATTGTCCGTGCAGCTTTTATGACTTCTCTGCTTGCGTGACTCGTGACTCGTAACTCGAAAATCAAAGGTAAAATCTCATTGAAATTCTGATTTTTGCTTTTAATCCTGCAAGTTGCGAGTAACGCGTTACGCGTAACGGCCTTTAATCAAATCCCTCGACAAGATCCATCCTGCCTGCAGTCTTCCACGGAGATGCCTTGCCCCTGTTCGTTACGGACAGGGGGCGTATGGAAGTCGCCCTTCCGCCTCCGGAGGCCGCAACCGCGGCGGCGATGACGGCGGCAATAATGTTTTTATCGGTTCCCGCCGGAGCGGCCGACTGGGTCGGCTTTGCCTGCGTCGGAGCGGGCGGGGTGGTCTTCAGTCCGGACGCGTTGGCCAGGTAGCGCGTGGCAAATATGATGAACGTCAACGCCATGAGCACCAGGAACACTATCGAGAACGCTATCATCGCAAGAGCGAATGCCCCTCCGAGTCCCTGGGAGAACTTTTCCGAAATGTTAGAAAGTTCCATCGGTGATCTCCTCTCTCCGCCTAGCAGGGCATCACGCCGTGCTTGCGGCGCGGGCGAAGCTGGCGCTTGCCTTCACACTGCACCAGGGCCCTGTAGATCTCCGCGCGGGTCTCTTCGGGAAGGATGACCCTGTCGACGAATCCCCTCTTTGCCGCCTGGTAGGGAGTGGCGAAGGCTTCGCGGTACTCCTCGATCATCTGGGTCCTCATCGCCTGCGGATCCTTTGCGCCATCGATCTCCTTCTTGAAGATGATGTTGCCGGCGCCTTCCGCACCCATGACCGCTATTTCAGCCTGCGGCCAGGCGAGTACTACATCCGCACCAAGGTCCTTGCTGCACATTCCCAGGTATGCTCCTCCGTAGGCTTTGCGCAGGACGACGGTGATCATCGGGACCGTGGATTCGCTGTAGGCGTAAAGAAGCTTCGCTCCGTGCCTGATGATGCCTCCAAGCTCCTGCGCCTTTCCGGGAAGGTAGCCGGGAACGTCGACGAATGTGACGATGGGGATGTTGAATGCGTCACAGTAGCGGATAAACCTGCTCGCCTTGTCGGATGCGTCGATGTCCAGGCATCCAGCCATGATCGCGGCCTGGTTGGCGATGATCCCTGTCACGAAACCGCCGACGCGCATGAACCCGGTGACCATGTTCTTTGCCCACAGTGGCTGAACTTCGAAGAATTCTCCGCCGTCGGCTATACGGGTCAGGACATCCTGGACCTTGTAACCCTTGTTGGGGTTGGTGGGAACGATGTCCCTGAGGCTCTCATCAACACGGTAGGGGTCGTCTCCGCTGTCGCAGAAAGGGGGCTCCTCCATGTTGTTGGAAGGCAGGTAGGAGAGCATCTTCCTGATCTGTCCGAAGCATTCATCTTCGGTGGTCGCGAAGAAGTGCGCGTTGCCGGAGATCTGGTTGTGGGCCATCGCTCCGCCGATCTGCTCGCTGGTAACGTCCTCTCCCGTCACTGCCTTGATGACTGCCGGGCCAGTGATGTGCAGGATGCCTATTTTGTCGACCATGAAGATGAAGTCGGTCAACGCCGGGCTGTAGACTGCCCCTCCCGCTGTGGGTCCAAGAATGACAGAAAGCTGCGGGACGACTCCGCTGGCGATAGTGTTGCGGAAGAAGATGTTGCCGTATCCGCTGAGGCTGTCGACTGCCTCCTGAATCCTGGCGCCGCCGCTGTCGTTGAGCCCGAGGACCGGCGCGCCGTTCTGCATAGCGAGATCCATCACCTTGCAGATCTTCTTCGCGTGCATCTCCCCGAGAGAGCCGCCCATGACCGTAAAGTCCTGGCTGTAGATATAGACCAGCCTGCCGTCGACGGTGCCGTAACCTGTAACGACCCCGTCACCGGGAAAGGCTTTCTTCTCCATCCCGAAGTTGACGCAGCGGTGCTCTACAAAAGCGTCAAGCTCAACGAAACTGCCCTCGTCGAGAAGTTTGTCGACCCTCTCTCTCGCAGTCATCTTGCCCTTCTCATGCTGCTTTGCGACGGCCTTGTCTCCTCCTCCGGCTTCCGCTTCCTCCCGGAGCCGCATCAAAGTCTCGCAAAGCTCCCCAATCGTCCGCTCTGACATATCTTTTCCTCCCTTTGTACAGATTGTGCAGATCCCCGGCACATTGCCGCGATCGATAAGTTATGGACGCTCGCTGAGTTCCAGGAGAACGCCACCGGCTGTCTTTGGATGTACGAAGGCGATCTTCGCTCCGCCTGCTCCGTACCTGGGTGTTTCGTCGATGAGCCTGAGGCCCAAAGCCTTCATCTTCTTCAGCGCTTCTTCGAGGTTTTCGACACGGATGGCAAGGTGGTGGATCCCCTCGCCCTTTTTCTCGATGAACTTAGCGACCGGGCTTTCAGGATCTGTAGCCTCCAGAAGTTCTATCTCAGTATCCCCCAGCGGCAGGAACGCCGTTCTGACCTTCTGCTCGACTACCTCTTCCACACCCGTGCACTTGATCCCGAGTGACTGTTCCCAGAACTTCAGGGCTTCGTCAATGCTGGCAACGGCTATGCCGATATGGTCTATGGCTGTAGGTTTCATTTTATCCCTCCAGTGGGGTCTGAATTCCAAGCCTGAACCCCGGATATTTAAACACAACAAGCTGACAACGTTCAATGGCAACCTATACCACTATGCCGCCTGCGGAAACATAAGTCCCTACCGGAAATGCCTGGTCTATTCTTTGCTCCTCTTCTCCCCGACTGCCTTCCGGATCCATTCCACGCAGTCCTTCGTCGAGGTTCCGGGCCCGAATATCGCCCCGGCTCCCATCCCGACCAGTTTGGGGATGTCGCCTTCCGGGATGACTCCGCCGCCGAAGACGATTATGTCGCCGGCGTTTTTGCTCTTCAGGAGCCCTATGATCTCCTTGAAGTAGTGCTCGTGTGCTCCGCTGAGGATGCTTATCCCGATCGCGTCTGCGTCCTCCTGGATGGCGGTCTCCACGATGCTCTCGGGTGTCTGCCTCAGCCCAGTGTAGATCACTTCCATACCCGCATCCCTCAAAGCCCTGGCTACGACCTTGGCTCCCCTGTCATGCCCGTCAAGGCCTGGCTTGGCCACGATAACCCGGATCCTGCGTTCGCTCATTGTCCGTCCCTCCTGATCCCAGACGTCCTTAAAGGACGATGTTCTCCCGATATTCACCGAATTCCTCGCGAAGCACTCCGCAGATCTCGCCTTCGGTCGCGTAAAGCCTCACCGCGTCGATTATCACGGGCATGAGGTTAACGCTCCCGTTCTTCGCGGCAGCGCGGACCGCATCAAGGCGGTTCCTGATGAGCACGTTGTCGCGGCTTCGTTTCATTGCATCCAGGGCCTTCTCCTGGTTTGCGCCTACTGACGGATCGACCCTGAGGAGATCCCTTCCGCCCCCGGGTTCATCGACATGGAACTTGTTGACGCCGACAACGACGCGATCGCCGCTTTCGACAGCCTTCTGGAACTGGTATGCGGCATCCTGTATCTGCTGCTGGGGGTAACCCTTCTCGATCGCAACGAGCATTCCGCCCATTTTATCGATCTTGTCGATATATTCGAGGGCCTGCCGCTCTATCTCGTTGGTAAGGCTTTCAACGGCATAGCTGCCGGCAAGCGGATCCACGGTGCATGTTGCCCCGGATTCATGCGCGATGATCTGTTGCGTCTTGAGGGCGATCCCGACGCTCTTTTCCGATGGGAGCGCAAGAGCCTCGTCAAAGCTGTTCGTGTGAAGCGACTGCGTTCCTCCCATCACGGAAGCAAGGGCCTGTATGGCCACCCTGACAATGTTGTTCTCCGGCTGCTGGGCAGTGAGGGTGCTTCCCGCGGTCTGGGTATGAAAACGGAGCATCATGGCCTTGGGTTCGGTGACGCCCATGCGATCCTTCATAAGCCGTGCCCAGAGTCTCCTGGCGGCGCGAAATTTTGCGACCTCCTCGAGAAAATCGTTGTGAGCGTTGAAGAAGAAGGAGAGTCGCTGGCCGAAGACATCGGGGTCGAGCCCTGCATCGACCGCTGCCTGAACGTAGGCGAGTCCGTCGGCAAGGGTGAAGGCCACTTCCTGTGCGGCTGTGGACCCGGCCTCCCGGATGTGATATCCGGAGATGGAGATGGTGTTCCATTTCGGAACGTTGCCGCTGCAGAACCCGAAGATATCGGTTATGAGGCGCATGGACGGTTTCGGGGGGAAGATGTATGTTCCGCGCGCGATGTACTCCTTAAGTATGTCGTTCTGTATCGTTCCGGAAAGATCGGCGGCCTTCACTCCCTGTTTTTCTCCCACCGCAATGTACATGGCAAGCAGAACGGCGGCCGGAGCGTTGATCGTCAGGGATGTCGAGACCTTGCCAAGAGGTATCCCTCCGAAGAGGGTCTCCATGTCAGCCAGGCTGTCGATGGCTACGCCGACTTTGCCGACCTCACCTTTGGCCATAGGGTGATCGGAGTCGTAACCTATCTGCGTCGGGAGGTCGAACGCGACGGACAGACCCGTCTGTCCATTCTCAAGCAGATAGCGGTACCGGGCATTGGATTCTGCCGCCGTCGCGAAACCGGCGTACTGGCGCATCGTCCAGAAACGCCCGCGGAACATGGTGGGCTGAACTCCCCTTGTATACGGATAATCGCCGGGGAAACCGATATCGCGACAGTAATCCATTTCCTCCAGATCCAGCGGAGTGTAGAGCCGCTCAAGCGGTATTCCTCCAACGGTCGTGAAAGTCTCCATCATTTCGGGCTGTTTGCCCAGTCCTTTTGCAACCCTTTCGTCGTAAGACTTTTTGCCTTCGCTCAAAGCCTTGCATATTTCCTTTTCACTCACTTTGAAACGCCCCTTTCCTGAACACTGTCCCTCTTCGGTTTTTTGCGAAAGCGTGCCAATTTGACTGAACTGTGCTTCAAAAAAAGATAAGTTCGTGAATCTTCCGGCAAACGGGAATATTATTCCCCAACAGACCGAATGATGCAACCATTTCATTGAATTGCGGGACAATTCTATACAAATAAGCACAAGGTATTTAATTCCGAATACTGTTGCAGGCCTTTTTCATCATCGTGACGAAGAGAGAGGGCCGACGAAAACTCCGCCCTTCTCTAAAGCACTCCTGATCCTCCGCGCCATTGCCGCTGCCCCGGGTGTGTCTCCGTGGATGCATATCGTGTCCGGCCTTATTTTCAGTACGGCCCCGTCGATCGACGTGACCCTCCCGTCGACGACCATGCTCACGGCCCTTCGGGCGGCTTCCTCCGGATCTGCTATCACAGCACCGGGCTTCGACCTGGGAACAAGCGACCCGTCGCTCATGTAAGCCCTGTCGGCGAACGCCTCGGCGGCAAAAGGAACCCCGGCAAGTCCGGCGGCTCTCTCAAAGGCCGAATCCGGGGGGCCAACGAGGACCAGCCCCTTGCCTGCGTCCCTGACCGCACCGGTGATTGCGGCGGCGGCGGCGGCATCCTTGGCCCCCCTGTTGTAAAGGGCGCCATGAGCCTTGACATGCGCAACTCCCGCACCGGCGGCCCCGGCGACAGCGGCAAGAGCCCCTATCTGGTAGAGGCAGAAGGCGTGTATCTCTTCGGGGGAACAGTCCATCTCCCTCCGTCCGAATCCGGACAGGTCCGGATAGCCGGGATGGGCCCCGATCGCAACACCCCTGCCGACGGCAAGGCTAACGGTGCGCTTCATAACAAGCGGGTCTCCGGCATGAAATCCGCAGGCGATGTTCGCGGAGGTGATGAAATCCATCACCAGGGCATCATCTCCCATCCTCCAGGGTCCAAAGCCCTCTCCCATATCGCTGTTCATATCCACGGCAAGCCTCATCGAAAACCCCCCAGCACCCCTCAATTATCCCCCTGGCCATCAAAGGCGCTCCAGGAAACATCATAGCAGTCACCTCCGAAACAGAGGCGCATGTTTCCGCTCATCCGAGAGCGGCCCCGGTACTTCGCGGGCCGGGATCTATAATCCGCGGCAAGCGACCTTATCGTTCGAAGCGCCTCCATCATTTTCCGGGACGCCTCGGCGGCTTCGGAAACTTGCACCCTGCGGAAGGTGAGGCCGTCTCCCGGGGCCATCTGCGACAGAAGCTGAAGATCCGCGTTTATTACAGTCGCAATTTTGGGGTATCCCCCTGTTGTCTGCCTGTCGGCAAGCATGACGATGGGAAACCCGTGACCCGGGACCTGGATAGACCCCTGGGCAACTGCGTCCGAAATGATGTCCGCTCCATTGCTGTGCTCTACCGCCGGCCCCTCCAGGCGGTAACCCATCCTGTCGGATTCGGATCCGACACTGTACCCCGAATTGTAGAACGAATCGACCCCCTCCGGAGAGAACATATCCTCCTGGGGGCCCGGGATGACCCTGACCTGAGGCTCCCCTGTAACCTGAGGCCGAAGCGAGGAAGGAACGCAAAAACCCTCTCCCCTTGGCCACAGGGTATCCGGATTCCCGCAGGGAAGAACGTCGTCCCTTTTCAGCCTGCGACCCTCGTGCCCGCCGAGGCCTCCGCGGAGGTAGGTAGACCTGCTCCCCATGACAAGGGGAACATCCACCCCGCCGCCGACGCAGACCCAGGCCCTTGCGCCCCCGGAAGCCGCCCCCCTGAAAGAGAGGACGTCCCCTTCGGATACGCGTATCCCCTCCCATGACGATACCGGAAAACCGTTGAGAAGAGGGCCGAGGTCCCCACCGGCGACACATGCCAGGCCGGGAGAGTCGAACCTGAGTTCCGGCCCTGTGAGAGTGATCTCAAGCCCTGCCGCGCCGGGTATGTTCCCGACTACCGCGTTTCCCGCCATAAGCGAGTACACGTCCATCGCCCCCGCGACGGGCATGCCGAAGGCCTGGAACCCCCATCTGCCCAGATCCTGAACAGTAGTGAGAAGCCCCGGAGCCAGAACCGTGATCATCGACCGGGCACCTCCCCGGAAGAGGGCAAAACAGGGTATTTATCCTCCGAGACCGGGACGAACCTTATCTCCATTCCGGCCTTCACGAGAAACGGATTCTTCCTCGAGGGATCAAAAAGCTTGAGCGGGGTCCGCCCGATAAGGTTCCACCCTCCGGGGCTCTGAAGCGGGTAAACCCCTGTCTGTTTTCCGGCTATTCCTACGCTCCCTGCCGGGATCAACGTTCTGGGATTCTCGAGCCTCGGGGTCTCGAGTCTCTGATCCATACCACCGAGGTAAGGGAAGCCGGGCGAAAAACCCAGCATGAAGACGTGGTATACGGGTGAGGAGTGAAGGCGGATTATCTCAGCGGCCGGGAGGCCGGTATGAAGTGAGACTCTCTCCATGTCCGGACCGAAGCCACCGCCGTAGCAGACCGGGATCTCTATCGCAGGTTCCCCGGCGAAGCGGGGAGTCTCGATGGAGCTGCACAGAGAGCGGATCCATGCCATCGCCTCATCCCGGCAGGTCTCCCACGGGTCCAGGTAGACCGCCAGCGATCTGTAGGTGGGAACAGTCTCTATAAGCCATGACGGCCTGGATGCTTCGATCCGGCCGGCGAGGGCCCTGACCATCGCGTTGATACCGGTGTCTATTCCATCGCCGAACTCAACTATCACACATCCGTCTCCGCCCCACAGAAAACGGGGGGGATCATAAGCAGACAATCGGCCCTCACTCCGGGAGAGGAATTATACCGCGTTCCACCAGGACCGCGGTCATTTCCCTTGCGGTTTCTATCCTCCTGGTGGCTGTTTCGATCAGGTATTCGCGGCTCATGGATTCACGGGCCACTCCCTCCTCGATCGCTTTCACCCCCACCGCGGCGGCAACTCGAGGATATACCCAGGATTCGTCCATCGTCGGAATAAGGCGTTCCTCGGAAAGCCCTGTCTCTCTTGCACATTCGGCCAGCTCCATTGCCGCCGCGATGCACATTCCGTCGGTTATCGTTTTTGCCCTGACATCCAGCGTCCCCCTGAAGATGGCAGGAAAACCGAGCGAGTTGTTGACCTGGTTCGGGAAATCGGATCTCCCGGTTGCCACTATCCGGGCCCCGGCATCTTTTGCGTCCCACGGCCATATCTCGGGGATGGGGTTGGCGCAGGCGAAGAGTATCGCGTCCTTCGCCATGGAGGAGATCCACTCCGGCCTGATGACGTCGGGGCCTGGTTTCGTGTAGGAGAAGACGACGTCGGCCCCCCGGAATGCCTCCTCCGGTCCGCCGGTTATCTGCCCGGCGTTGGTAGTCTGTGCCATGCGCCATTTTTCCGGGTTCGAGCCCTCAAGATCGCGCCGCCCGGGGTGGAGAGCGCCCCGGCTGTCGATCAGAATGAGGTTTCCCGGCTCAGCCCCTGCGGCTGCAAGAAGGCGCGCCGTAGCTATGTTGGCGGCCCCTGAGCCGTAAAGGGTTATCCTTGCGGATCCGATCTTTTTTCCGACGATCTCCAGGGCATTGAAGAGCCCGGCCAGGTTCACGGCCGCGGTTCCCTGCTGATCGTCGTGCCAGACCGGAATATCCATCTCCTCCCGGAGGGTGTCCAGTATCCTGAAGCACTTCGGCTGGGCGATGTCCTCCAGGTTGATCCCCCCGAAGGTGGGTTCGAGCATCCTTACACAGTCGATGAATCTGTCGGGATCGGAGGCATCGAGACAGATGGGAACGGCGTCAACCCCGCCCAGGTACTTGAAGAGGAGGGCCTTCCCCTCCATCACGGGGAGGGCCGCGGCCGGACCTATGTCTCCAAGCCCCAGGACCCTTGTCCCGTCGCTCACTACCGCAATGGTGTTCCCCCGGTTCGTATACAGATCGGCCAGAGATGGGTCCGCATGTATGGCCTTGCACGGCTCCGCCACCCCGGGTGTGTACCAGATCGCGAAATCATCGACACTCCTTACGGGGCATTTGAGGGCGGTCTGGATCTTCCCCCGGTAGAAGGGGTGGAGGATCATGGCGTCCCTCGCGGGTTTGAGCGCTTTTTCCAGCAGTTCCTCCCGGCTTGTCTTCAAGGCTTTTACCTCCGGCTCTCTCTTCTGTATTTTGGCGGTTCGGTTCTGTATAGATCGTTCCCGAAGGCATCGATGACAACGATGGCCGGGAAATCCTTCACAGTTAAACGGAAGACAGCCTCCGGACCCAGTTCGGGCCATGCAACGGTATCGGCCTGAATTATGCTCCTGGCGATAAGAGCGGCAGCTCCCCCGACCGCCCCGAAATAGACGGCCCCGTTCCTGACCATCGACTGCACGACCGCTTCGGACCTTGTCCCCTTGCCGATCATCCCCTTGAGCCCCAGGTCCAGAAGGGCCGGTGTGAAGGGGTCCATCCTCCCGCTGGTCGTAGGTCCGGCGGATCCGATCACCTTGCCCGGAGGCGCGGGCGAAGGGCCGACATAATAGATCACCTGCCCCCTGATATCGAAGGGAAGGGGGCGCCCCTCTCTGATGCAGTCGTCCAGCTTTCTGTGGGCAGCATCACGCCCCGTAAATATGTCTCCGCTAATAAGAACGGCCTCTCCGCTCTTGAGCGAAAGCGCTGTTTCAGCTGAAAGTGGGGTTGACATCATCCGCGGTCCGGTCATTGTCGCATCTCCCCCATCTACAGAGTTATTTCGGCGTGTCTCGCCGCATGGCAGCAGATATTGACCGCCACCGGGGTGCCGGCGATATGCCCGGGAGCGAAGTCGATGTGAACGTCCAGACAGGTGACACGGCCGCCCAGCCCTCCCGGGCCGATCCCGGTATTGTTCACAGCCTCAAGAATCTCCAGTTCCAGGGCTCCATATTTCGCGTCGGGGTTCCTTCGCCCCACCGTATAGAGCGTGCCCCTCTTGGCCATGATAGCGGCAAGCTCCATGGTACCCCCGACCCCTACACCTATGATGGTGGGCGGGCAGGGGTTGGGACCCGCCGCCTTCACTGTGTCCATGATGAAATCCCTTACCCCCTCCGGGCCCTGGGCCGGGGTAAGGAATTTGACGGCGCTCATGTTCTCGCTTCCGAACCCCTTGGGCGTAATGAGGATGTGAACCCTTTCGCCGCGCACTATCCGCGTGTGGATGACCGCCGGGGTGTTGGTCCCGGTGTTGGTCCTGTCGAAAAGGGGATCACGGACCAGCGATCTCCTGAAAAACCCCTCACTGTAGGCCTGCTCCACCCCGGAGTTGACGGCCTGAACCAGATCCCCGCCGGTGAAGTGAACATCCTGGCCTATGTCCGCGAACACCACCGCCATGCCCGTATCCTGGCAGATCGGCATCCCTGTCGCCCTGGCGGCATCGTGGTTTTTGATAATCTGTTCGAGAACGCGCCTGCCGACCGGAGACTCCTCGATCTTCTCCAACGCGGTCACAAGAGCGTTGTAGACATCCTGGCCGATGGACGTATTGGCCTTAAGGAAAAGCCCTTTCACCGCCGTGGAAACGAAGGAAACATCGATCTCTCTCATAGTATTACCGCCTCCGAAGCAGCCTCCATGAAAAGCCGGATTTTACGGTCAAGTATAACCTTTGGGCGGCGCCATTTCATTCAGGAACAGGTCTGCAGAATTGCCGGGAGTGATTTGAACAGGAGGAGCCGGAGACAGGAATATCAAAGCAAAAAACAGCCAGGGCAAGAAACAGGGCGGCGTCCCATAAAGGACACCGCCCGATATTTATGCTTTTTTCGGGAATTTCTTGAGGCCGGTTCCGGTAAGCGGGACGACGACGATCTCGCGGTCCGTTATGGCGCCGCTCTCACGGAGCATCCTTTCGGCTGCCGGTGCTGCGGCGGAGGTGGGCTCCACGAGCAGGCCCCCTTCAAGTGCAAGGCGCTTCTCCTCTGCCAGGATCGCGCCGTTGGAAACGATCACGACTTCTCCCCGGCTCATCCGAACCGCGTCAAGCATCTCCTTCATCCTTGGGGGGTCGCTGACGGCTATCCCTTCGGCGACGGTTGTCTGAAAGGTATCCCAGGAGTGAGAACCTTTCCACGCCGCGAAAAGCGGAGCGCAATTTACACCCTGGACCGCAATTATCCTCGGCAGCCGGTTTATCTTAACCCTCTGGAGCAGTTCCATGAAACCCTTGAAGATACCCAGGAGTATCGTGCCGTTACCGGCGGGGACGATGACGACGTCCGGAGCCTTCCCACCCAACTGCTCCCATATCTCGAATGCGATCGTCCTTGTCCCCTCTAAAAAGAGGGGATTCCAGACGTGACTTGCGTAGAACATGGTCCTGGCCATCTCCTTGGCAATGGAAGCTGCCGAAGAGCGCCCTCCTTCGGCGACGACGAGGGTCGCCCCGAAGAGTTCTATCTGTCTTTTCTTCAGTTCCGGCGTATCGTTCGGGACGATGACGGTGGCCTTGATCCCGCTCCTGGCGGCGTAGGCCGCTATCGACGCTCCGGCGTTGCCGGAGGAGTCCTGCACTACTTCGTCGCATCCGAGGCTTTTTGCCTCACCCATCACTATCACGGAACCTCTGTCCTTGAATGACCCCGTCGGGGAAACATACTCCAGTTTGTAAAAGAGGTTTTTGGATCCGCCTGTTATGAGGGGGGTCCATCCCTCTCCCATTGAAATGGATGGGTCGATCTCCGGCAAAATGCGTGAATAACGCCACATCCCTACAGCGGAAGGATCGATGTCGAAGCTGGCCCAATCCAGGGAGCTCTTCAGGGGTGAACCGCAACCGCAACTGACGGGGCGTCTCACTTCCTCGCATATTTTCCCGCACTTGGGGCAGAAGAACTTCAGCAACCGCATCACCTCATAATCGGCAGTTGTGCCATTTGTTCTTTGCATTTGACTATAGCATTACAAGTGGACGGTGAACAGTAAAAACCGGTCTTGTTTGACAAATCAGGTCTTCGGCCGTATAAAGAACCCAGCAATGGGGGAGTCGGAAATATCCGGCTGAGAGGAGACATTAGTCTCGACCCCTGGAACCTGATCCGGATAATGCCGGCGAAGGGATTTTGCGGGACGAACCTGAGGATATGCCCGTTGACCCCCCGGAAACCCCGGGGGGTTTTTCTTCGATCCAGGACAGGTTCCCGTTTCGGAACGCGAGAAAGGAGACGGGAAAGCAATGGCAAACAGAAAGGTAAGGATCCTTGTGGAGGGGGCGCTCGCGGCTTCGCTTGCACTGGCGCTCTCATATCTGAGGCTGTGGCGGATGCCCCAGGGCGGCTCCATCACGCTTGAGAATGTGCCTCTGTTTATTTTTGCGCTGCGATGGGGGCTTCGGGCGGGGTTCGGAGCCGGGTCGGTGGCCGGAATTTTGCAGTTGATACTGGGGGGTTATGTGGTCCATCCGGTGCAGGCGCTTCTGGATTATCCCCTGGCTTTCGCCGTCCTTTCGCTCGCAGCCCTCTGGAAGCGCCCCTTGTGGGGCGGGCTGATCCTGGGTTCGGGAGCCCGCTTTCTATGCCACCTGCTCTCGGGGGTGGTCTTCTTTGCGGCTTACGCCCCGGAGGGGACGAACGTCTGGGCCTACTCTGCCATCTACAACGGCTCCTTCATGCTGCCCTCCCTCGCCCTCTCGGTCGCGGCCGTGTACCTGCTCTGGCCGCGTCTTAAAACGATCGAATGAGCGGCGGAACTAGATCAAGTAAAAAAAGGGGCCTGACTCTTGATGAGTCAGGCCCCTTTTGAAATCCGCAAACATTCGACAGCTACCTTTTCCCCCTGAGTACCCCGATGATGAACATAATACGTGCAAGATATTTTCACTTCAGCCAAGCGGTATGGTCCAGATGTACATTTTCCAGGACTATTATCAGCGACGTCAGATCATCCTGCACTGTTTTCCATAAGATTTCAAGGTTTATATCAAAATAGGCATGCACCAGGCGGTGGCGCATGCCTATGATGTCGTCCCAGGGAATATGAGGGATTTGCTCCCTCGTCGTCTCGGAAACCTGATAAGCCGCTTCGCCAATAATCTCTATTTCCTTGACCAAAGCCAGAACCAATTGGCGATTCGTTTCGAGGTCCACAAAAATCCTGCCCTGTACAAAGCCACATGACTCCCGTGCTGCATCCAGCATGTGCTGCAACCGGATGGCATCACTCTTGAGCATACTGGACCTCCGCTTCTTCCTGAACACTTCGCCTGAAATATCGGCTGAGGTCTTCCGGCGTGCGAAGATCTATCTTGCGGCCTTCGAACAGTGGCGACAGTTCGCGTTCCATTCTTGCTATTCCGAAAAGCCCCGGTATATGCCCCGGCTCAAACTCCACCAGCAAGTCGATATCGCTGTCGTCTTTAAAATCCGGCCGTAGCGCCGAACCGAATATGGCCAAACGCCGGATATGCCTCTTGCGACAAAAAAATGCGATCTGTTCCTTTTTCGAGTTTACGTGAGCCATAACTCCACCTCCGGCACGTTTCGTCATTCATTTCAATGCGCCGGCGCCGCTTTTTTGTCGGCCCCTTATCTTTTCCCCCTGAGTACCCCGATGATGAACAAAAGAACCACGGCTCCGGCAAAGGCCATCGTCAGTGAGCCTATGAACCCCATCGGGTAGAGGCCGATCGAGCTGAAGATCACTCCGCCGACAAAGGCACCGATCATGCCGACACCCAGGTTCCCGAAAAATCCGAAACCCCTGCCCTGCCAGACCTTTCCGGCCAGCCATCCTGCGATTGCTCCAACAATCAGGTATCCCATCAGACTGTGCATGGAATCATGCACCTCCAGACCTTAGAGTTATCATCTGTATCCGGTAATTCGTCTCCTAAACCTCTTCCTCCGCAAGATCATCCTCGTCGGCGGTCTCGACCGAGAGCCATTTGCCCCAGTCCACTCCGGCAAATCCGCTGGTAATGTAGATCAGGATGCAGGCAAGGGGAGCCCTGTTCCTAAGCACCAGGAACAGCATGAAGGCAAAAACCCACAGAAAGGCGGCCTTTTTCTGGTTCATGTTGCCGGGCTTGAGTGCCTTGAGGTTGCCGAACGGGACGCTGGAGATCATCAGTATTCCAGTAGCCGCGACGATCGCGGCCATCACTGCCGGGTGAAGATAGATCCCCGCCACAACAAAGGAAACCACGAAATGCCCTCCCGCCGGGATCGGGAGTCCCTGGAAGGAATCGTCGGCGTGCTGCACATTGAACCTCGCGAGCCGCAACGCGCCGCAAAGAGCAAAGAAAGCCGCTACAATTGCCCCCGTGACTCCAAAAAAACCCTGGAGATATGAGCCATACATCACCATCGCCGGAGCCACTCCGAAACTCACTACATCCGCCAGGCTGTCGAGCTCTGCCCCGAAGCTGCTGCTTCCGCCAAGCTTTCTTGCCATCTTTCCATCCATAAAATCGAAGAAGACAGCCATGTAGATCAGCCAGGCCGCCGGTACGAAGTGTCCGTGGAATGAAAGAACAAGGGAGAGCATGCCGCAGAGCATGTTTCCGCTTGTGATCATGTTCGGGATAATGGTCCTGAACGGTATTGGTTTTTCAGCATGTTTTCTTTTCATCTGGCTGATTTCACTCCTATAGCTGTCTCTCCCGCCCTGACTTTCTGCCCGACTACCACTGCCGGAACCATGCCCTCCGGAAGGTACAGATCAACTTTTGAGCCCAATTTTATCATGCCGAAGCGTTCTCCGCGAGAAAGCGTCTCTCCCGCGGCTCTGGAACATACAATCCTCCGCGCGAGAAAACCCGCTATCTGGACGGTCATTCCCCTGCCGGCCTTCGTCTCAAACCCCATATAAAACCGCTCGTTCTCAAGGGAAGCCTTTGGGTTGAAAGCCATCAGCTTCTTCCCGGGAACATACTCCAGATATGAGATCGTCCCTTCGAAGGGCATCCTGTTTACGTGGACATCGAGCGGTGACATGAAAATCCCTACCACGGTACATTTCCCGGCAAAGGGATGATCCGACGGGTAGATCTCTACAACCCTGCCGTCGGCCGGGCTTGCCCACGCGCTTCTGTCCTCCGGCGTCCCCCGTTCGGGATCCCTGAAGAACCACGCCAGAAAAGCCGCGAACACGGCAAACACAAGAGCGGTCCACGGGGGCAGAAACACCATGGACAAGAGCGACAGCCCCGCGAAGAACCCGACAGAAAAGCGTCCCTCCGGAGCCAGTCTCAAAGCTTATTCTCCCTCTTCTTCGGCGGCACTTATGACGCTGATGTCCGCAACTCCGTCTCCATCTGCCAC
>JAUSOU010000142.1 GCA_030656095.1 Thermovirgaceae bacterium
CGTTGTGCGGTCAACTGTTATGAAATTCTCGCTCATCGTCTGTCACGTCCGTTTCTTCAGCGGCTTCGTTACGCTGTTTTCACAGCTTTTCCTGTCTCTATATATTATACAATGAGCGGGCTAAGCCCGACAGACTCCTAGAATGGAGCCAGAAGGAAATGCGGGAGGCGTTATTCCATGAAACATATACTGGCCATAGAAGACGACAGGGAGCTCTGCGAACTTCTCGAGGCCTTTCTCAACACGGAGGGTTTCGTGCTGGAGATGGCCTATAACGGCAGGGAGGGCCTCATCAAGGCAAGGGAAAGGCAGTATGATCTGCTGCTTCTCGATGTCATGCTTCCAGGAATGAACGGGTTCGAACTATTGAGGGAATTGCGGAAAACCTCGACAGTTCCAGTCATCATGCTCACGGCAAGGGGAGACGAAGTTGACCGGGTCGTAGGGCTGGAAATGGGAGCCGACGATTATCTTCCCAAACCATTCAGCACCCGGGAATTGATAGCCAGGATCCGGGCGATACTCCGGCGGGGCGAACCTGGCCGCGGAGGATCCTCGGCACCAGAGGCAACGCTCCAGTTGGGCGACATTACGCTCGACCCCGGCTCGCATGAAGTTACATTGAGCGGGAAACCTGTCCACCTTACGCATGTCGAGTATCTTTTGCTTGAGGCGTTGCTGCGCTCTGCCGGCAGAACAGTTTCCAGAGAAACTCTGGTTCGCGATGTGCTTGAACGCTCCTACTCTCCCTGGGACCGTAGCATAGATGTCCACGCCAGCAACCTGCGCAAAAAACTGGGGCTGCTTCCCGATGGCGGGGAGCGTATCAAAACCATCAGGGGAACAGGGTATCTTTATCCTCTCCTCAGAAAACCCGAAAAGGGAAATTGACCATGCCGAGGCGAACGCTGTTTGTCCGTATTTTCCTCTGGTTTGTAGCAGCTCTGGCGCTGCTGTTTGTTTTGGGGATGCTTGTCGCATATCTTACACATGAGGATTTCTCCCGAAGCAGCGCACGCGGAGACATGGAGGAAGCCTTCTCGTCTGTGGAGCAGCCCGCTCTTGAGATGCTTGCGGCACAGGGCCCTTCCGACGCCATGAGCTATCTCCGCAAGGAAGGGCACAAACACAGAATGTTTCTCCTGCTGCTTCCGCTTGAAGGAGACCTGACCAATTTCACCCCAGGCCCGCCAAGCTTTCCTCTGGCAAGGATCAGAAGCATTGCGCTGACGCTGGAGCCGGGAACTTCGGAGTTTTCCTTCAATCGTCCGTTTTCGCTCCTCCTGAAGCGTGTTGAGATACGCGGCGAAGCCTGGGTTCTTGTGGGTGCCCGGATGATGCCCCCCTTGATCCCCTTCCATAGTGAGAATCCATGGCGCAGCATTTTTCAGATCATCCTGATCCTGCTTGTAGGGGCCGGAGCCTGTTACTGGCTTGCCCGTCACATCACACAGCCGGTGCAGGGACTGCAGCACACCGTTTCGGGGCTGGCCGAAGGAGACCTGGGGCAGCGCGTGTCGGAAGCTATCACAGCCAGGAGGGACGAACTGGGCGATCTTGCGCGGAACGTCAATGTTATGGCAGCCCGCCTTGAGGAAATGGTGGCGTCTCAACATCGGCTGATCAGGGACATTTCCCACGAACTGAGATCTCCGCTGACAAGGCTAGGTCTGGCTCTTGAACTATCCGAAATGAAAGACTCTCCCATAGACAAGGGTGTGCTTTTTGAGCGGATGGAGCGAGAAACGCACCGGATCCGCTCCATGGTAAACCAGCTGCTCGACCTTTCCTATATGGAAACTGCCAAACGGCAAGTGAACGAAGAAGTGATCGACTTGCCTTCTCTGCTGAGCGATATAAGAAATGACGTTCTTATAGAAGCCGAACACAGCCATTGCGGCATCATACTTGCCACCCCGGATGCCGCAATTATGAACGGCCGCATGGATCTGCTGCGCAGCGCGTTTGAAAACGTAATCAGAAACGCCATAGCCTATACGGAACCGGGGTCGGATGTGACGGTAACCCTGAAACTCGTAGGGGAGCAATTTGCATTGACTGTGACAGACATGGGATCGGGAGTTCCAGAAGCAGACTTGCATCACCTGTTCGACCCCTTCTACCGTGTCGACAGCGCCCGTGCTCGCGAAACGGGAGGCGTGGGTCTGGGGCTGGCCATCACCGAACGTGCCATTCGCCTCCACGGCGGAACCATCACCGCCACCAACCGGCAGGGTGGCGGGCTGTGCATTACAATATTGCTGTCAGTACCTGGCAAATAGTGAAGCAAAGGGGACACCTGGACCAATTAGGCTTGGAATTCTATCCTTTTTTTCAGCACGTATGCCACAACGAATGGAGGATTTATTCATGAAACCCGACAGCAGTTTCTACTGCACCGCAGGCGCAGACAACCCCATGCATGCCCCACGGTATTGCGGCATTCCAACTTTTATGAGGACACCATTCATCACGGATCCGTCGAAACTGGACATCGCACTCGTCGGCGTTCCCTACGACGGGGCCGTGGAAGCGCGATCCGGAACTCGCCAGGGACCTCGTCAGATACGCGATATGTCCAGTATGATGCGGGCTATCCATCACGTCACAAAGATCAATCCGTACGAGTTGTGCCGGGTTGCCGACATGGGGGATGTCCCATTCAGCCGGATATTCGACGTTGAGGCAAGTCATGCGGACATCACGACATTTTACGATCTGCTGCATGAGACCGGGATCTCACCCATCAGCGCTGGCGGAGATCACTCGATCACCCTTCCGATCCTGCGTGCGGTTGCAAAGAATCGCCCGGTCGGACTGATCCACATCGACGCACACACCGACTGCTGCGACGAGGAGATGAACTCCAGATACAGCCACGGAACACCTTTCCGCCGCGCTTGCGAAGAGGGCCTGATAGACCCGAAACGCATGATCCAGATAGGGATACGCGGTGCGGCCAATTCGGATGAATGCTGGGAGTTTGGCGTCAGGGAAGGGATCCGGATAGTCTTCATGGAAGAGTTTGCACGGCTGGGTATTGAAAAAACTGTAGAGGAAGCCAGAAGGGTCGTCGGGAACGGCCCCACCTATATCACCTTCGACGTAGACGGCCTTGACCCCGCCTTCACACCAGGAACAGGCACACCCGAGATCGGGGGCCTCACGTCTTTTGAAGCGCAGAGCCTGATACGCGGGTTCAGGGGGCTTCATCTGGTGGGAGCCGATGTTGTGGAGGTGGCTCCTCCCTTCGATCCATCGGGAAGTACCGCCCTTGTTGCGGCAACCATCATGTACGAGATCCTCTGCATTCTGGCAGAGTCAAGAGTGTTGCGGGAGGACTCACGCTCGTAGGCGTCGACCCGGCCCCTGCGCGTTCTTCCCTGCGGCGGGGCCAGTATTCAAAAAACTGTCATCACCTGGCAGTATCGTCTCCGGAGGTCCGGGATTCCTTTTTCATCGAGAGGGATATGCGCTTGCGGGCTATGTCTACTTCGATAACGGCTACTTTTACCCGCTGACCAGGCTTTACCACATCCGCGGGGTTTTTCACGAATCTGTCCGCCAGTTGGCTGACGTGAACAAGCCCGTCCTGGTGGACACCGATATCGACGAAAGCCCCGAACGCCGTCACGTTCGTGACCATGCCGGCAAGTTCCATTCCGGGCAGCAGATCTTCAATGTTCCTGACGTCCGGGGAAAATTCAACGTTTTCAAAGTTTTTCCTCGGGTCCCTTCCCGGTTTTGCGAGCTCGGTCATAATGTCCCTGAGGGTCAAAATACCCGCTTCAGGACAGACATACAGGGATGGATCAACCTTCTCCCTTAGATCTTCGTCCCTGATAAGGTCTTCAACTGAACATTTGAGATCCGAGACCATTTTCTCGACTATTCCGTAATGGCCCGGATGCACTGCGCTGGCGTCGAGCGGATTCTTCCCGTCACGCACGCGAAGGAACCCGGCGGCCTGTTCGTAGGCTTTGGGTCCGAGCCTCGGAACTTCAAGGAGCTGGGATCTGGAGATAAAGGGACCGCTTGAATCTCTCCAGGAGACGATATTGGCAGCCAGGGAGAGGCCGAGGCCGGAGACATACGAAAGCAGGTGGGGGCTGGCGGTGTTCAGATCCACCCCCACCGAGTTTACGCAGGAGACCACCACGTCCTCAAGCGACTGCATCAGCATCTTCTGATCGACGTCGTGCTGGTACTGCCCCACTCCGATGGACTTAGGATCGATCTTGACCAGTTCAGAGAGTGGATCCTGAAGACGTCTCCCTATCGAAACAGATCCCCTGACCGTGACATCCTTGTCAGGGAACTCGTCCCGGGCAGCCTTGGATGCAGAGTAGATCGAGGCGCCGCTCTCGTTAACAAGTATTACCGGGGGACCCCCGGGCAGAGAAAGCCCTTTGAGAAACGCCTCCGTCTCCCTTCCCGCAGTCCCATTGCCCACGGCCACGGCATCGACGTGGTGACGGCCCAGAATGTCCAGCACCTTGCGTCCGGCCTCATCCTCCGCCTTCTTCCCGGAAAAAGGATAAATTACATCGTCTATCAGCAGCCGTCCCTGCTCGTCCAGGACGACTATCTTGCATCCTGTGCGGATACCCGGATCGACTGCCATGATAGAAGCGCACCCCAGTGGAGGAGCCATGAGAACCTCGCGGGCATTGGCCGCGAATACCCTTATGGCTTCCCTGTCAGCCTTCAGTTTGAGAGCGTTCTTGAGCTCTGTCTCCATTGAAGGTGCGGCAAGACGGGCATAGCCGTCTATTACAGCCTTACGTACTTCTTCGGAGGCGGCGTTCACTTCCCTGATGAAGAGCTTCTCCATCTCTCTGATCGCCAGTTCGGCGGGTGGCTGTGCTGAGACTGAGAGGATCCCCTCCTTCTCTCCCCTGAAAACGGCAAGTATCCTGTGGGACGGGGCGGACCTTGCAGGTTCCTCAAGGTTGAAGTAATCGCGGTATTTCGGCCCCTTCTCCTCCTTGCCCTTGTTCACTCTGGAGGTGAGCCTCCCGTTGCGGGCGAAGATCGCCCTCAGAGAACTTCTCGTTCTCTTGTCCTCGCTTACCCGCTCTGCCACGATATCCCTTGCACCCCCAAGTGCATCTTCAACGCTGAAAACTCCCTTTTCTTCATTGATGAAGCGGGAAGCCTCTGTGAGCGGATCAAGCAGGGGGAACTCTCCAGATGCCGACTTCATCAGCAGAATGGCCAGCTCCTCCAGCCCCTTCTCAACGGCGATTGTCGCCCTCGTCCTGCGCTTGGGACGGTAAGGGAGATAGATGTCCTCCAGCGCTGTCATGTTGGAAGCCGACATTACCGCTTTTTCAAGATCTTCAGTCAGAAGCTCCCGCTCGCTCAGGGATTTGAGGATGGCGCTCCTGCGCTTGTCGAGCTCCTCCATCTGGACCAGTCTGTCCCTTATGGAGAGAACTGCCACTTCGTCGAGAGAACCCGTCGCTTCCTTGCGGTAGCGTGCGATGAAGGGAACGGAACACCCCTCTTCGATCAGTTCCCCGGTCTGGCGAACCTGCTCTTCTTTGATCTTCAGTTCCGCGGCGATCGCAGCAGCGTGACGGTTATCCATGCCTCTTCGCCTCAGGCAATCAGCAACAGCGCGAACCTGTCCGCTGTTTCAGTGAGATCCTTTTTGACGGAAATCGAGTAGCCGTGCTGCCGTACGCTTGAATAGACATCGATCGCAAATGCCTCCATGGTCGGACGCCTGATGTATGGGAGGCGGCAGTCCCGGGGGGAAGAAACACACTCGTCGCAAAGGTTGCAGTTTTCGAACGAAAGGAGGAAAGCTCTCTCGTTACCGCTCAGGAATATCTGCTTTTCTGCTTCCATAAGGACCTTCTGCTTCGTGCGGCTCCACTCTTTCCTGGCCTCGATTAGGACATCGCAGACAAGGTGTATCAAAACGGCATGAGAATACTCCAAAAGAAGCTCCCTGCACTCGGAGACAGAGGGAACATTGGGAGGGCACGAAGCATTCCTTCCGTAATCGGGACATCCGAACATGCACTTCATCCTTACCCACTGCGATACAGTCATCGTGGAGGGTGCAACCCAGATGTGATCGACAAAACCAGCGGCATCAAGAATAGTATCAACGAGAGGGAATGCACTTTGGGTCATGTTCCTTACTCCTCTACCGTAGCCTTGATTGTCGTCACAGGCTCTTCGGGGACATCCTGGTACCCTCCCCTGTTGCAGGTCATAACGTTTTTTATCGAATCCACGACATCACGCCCTTCGGCAACCCTGCCGAAGACCGCATAACCCCAGCCTCGGAGGTTTGGCGCGGTGTGGTTCAGAAAAATGTTGTCCTTTACGTTGATGAAGAATTGCGCCGTAGCCGAGTGGGGATCCTGGGTCCGTGCCATCGCAATGGTATATGCTTCGTTCTTGAGACCGTTCGCGGCTTCGTTTTCTATAGGATCACCAACGGGCTTCTGGTTCATCGACTCGACAAACCCGCCCCCCTGGATCATGAACCCGTCAATCACGCGGTGGAAGATCGTCCCGTCGTAGTGACCTTGTTTAACATAACTCACAAAATTTTCAGTGGTTTTCGGGGCCTTTTCGGCATCAAGCTCGATGAGGATATCCCCCTTGCTGGTCTGCAGCCTTATCATGTTATTACCTCCTGAATTTGTTGGATTACTTTTTCAACCTGCCTGAAAAATCTCGTGGCGGCGTGAAACATTATAGCAGAGGCAATCGTGACAAAAAGTTGGATACATAATAGTATCATCAACTAAACAGGTAACATGATTTCATGGAGGATACTGAGGCCATGCCACGCAGGGAAAGGGGTTTCACCATCGTCGAACTCCTTATTGTGATAGTCATAACAGGCATCCTGTCTGGAAGCCTGTTGCTGGTATTTGGAAGCGCCAATAACCGCTCAACTGAAACGCGAGTGATATCCGACCTGATGACCCTTAAACGAGCCTCCGTAATTTTTTTCTAAGATACCGGAGATTGGCCGGGGGCGAACGATCACGAAAAACTGAACTCCTATATGATCAGGGATGTTCTCAGCAAAGGTTGGGGAGACGGCGCCACAACCTATGCGATCCAGCGGCCGGCAGTACAGGGCCAAGTGGTACACAGTTAACTCCACTCCCGGGTCATCATCCGCGTGGGAGATCGTCCCGTAAGCTCTACTCCTGGTGCTGATGCCGGGTGTCAGCCTGTGAAGAAAGCTCATGATCGAGCGTGTAGCCTATGGCGGTCCGGATCACCACGATCATGCCCAGCCTTGGCATTACTCCGGAAGGAAATTCTTTCGCTATTCCGAAGGATCCTCTACAACCGATCCGTTGATCTCCATGCAGGCGTTATCTCCCTTTATCCAGAACGTGGTCTCCCCGTCTGTGAAACGGGCGCCGGAGCCCGAAACAGCCTGCGGAAGTTCCAGAGGTCCGTCCGGGAGGTAAAGGATCGCCCCGCCTTCAACGAAGCGGACTTCGAACCGGAGTCCGAAAAAGTCATATTTGAAGATATTGCTGCCGGGTTGATCCGCAGCAAAGACGGGCAAAGAGCCGGCCTGAAGCAGAAGAGAGAGCGCTATCATCAAAAAGCAGATCATTTTCCGCATGATCATTCTCCTTTTTTGAAAATGTCTTATGTGAAGAGATTTTCCCTATAATAGACCATCACTATCCGAATATTTACTCAAAGGAGAATAACTTGCAGGCGAAAATATTGGCGGTCTGCATCAGCACGAATCGGCAGCAACCCAAGAAATCGAGCCCTGAGGCCCTCTTCGTAGTGGGCAAGGGGATCGAGGGCGATTCCCACTTCGGCATGGGAGACCGGCAGATAAGCCTCCTGAGGTCCGAGGACATTCGCGAGGCCGAAAAAACAGCGGGGTTCGTATTCCCTCCCGGGGTCCTGGCGGAAAACCTTGTAGTGGAGGGGCTTCCAGAGGAGCTTATTCGGGGGCAGATCCTGACTTTGGATCAGACTGTGCGTCTGGTCGTGGTCGAAAAGGGGAAAAAACCGGGGGAACCGCACTCCTACGACTACCGCGGATGGTGTCTTCTCCCGACGAAAGGATATTTCCTGTCTGTCGAAAAGGGGGGTAAGATATCCACCGGAGATGGGGTAATGCTCTCGCAGGAGGAACTTTCATGAAGAGATAACGGGGCCCCGAAGCAAACGCGCAGGGCCCCGCATTTTCTCAGTTATAGGAGAGACGTATCTCCGGTGTCGCCAGCGTCGGCTGGATCAGCTCCTGCCAGAGAGGGGAATCCCAGGTCCCCAGGGCAGCGTGAAGGGTGTAGTACTTCTCGGGGATCGGGTGTGTGCCCACCACCACGGGAAGGTCGAACGCCTCCTTGATATAACGCCTGAAGTGATCTATCCGCGGGCATGGTGGATAACCTACGACCATCCCCGTGGCAAGATGGATGACGTTAGCCCCGTTCTTCTTCATCTCCGCCGGCGCGTATTCAATGTTTCCCCCGGGACAACCGTTGCAGGTGGTGAACCCCACCAGCTCGACCTCCCGGTCCTTGTAGATGCTGAAGGCCCCCTCGCGGTTCTTCAGCGACCTGAGGCATTTGCCCCCCGCACATGTGTGGTACCTGTTGCAGATGAAAATTCCGACCTTCACTATCTCTTCCGTCATTGGTCACCCCCCCTGCCTGATACCCGGCAAAAACCGTTCATGGGAAATATTATTTCTGCGAAGTGTTTCCGGCTATTCTCTCAAGGATCTCAATAAATCTGCCTGCCTCGGCAGTGCTTTGGAGCCTGTAGTCAGCAAATGTGGACCGGGGCGGCTCGGTCTCCGTAACAATGATCCCCGCTCCGCGGCCCTTGATCGCCCTGAATGTATCCTCGTCCGTTACGTCGTCACCCATGGATATGGTGAAGGAGTTTTCAGGACTCATTCCCGTCGCTTTCAGAAGCCACAGAAGCGCACTTCCCTTGTTCCATTTCATGCCGGGCAGGATCTCGATGGCCTTCTTGTCTGGTCTTGCCCTGAGACCCTTAATACTTCTGGCGACATCCCACACGCTATTTTTAAGAGTCGGCACAAGATCTTCTCCGACAAGCCTGTAGTGAACCGAGATCGAAAACTTCTTCCTGTCCACGACGGCCCCGGGAATATTCCCAATCGATACTCTGAGTGATTCCTCTGCCCTGTCCAGGGCAGGGAGGTATTCGCTCCCTGCTTCGAAAAAAATCCCGCTCTCATGAGGACCGGAAATTTCGAATCCGTGGCTTCCGGAGTAAAAAAGCTCTTCGAGTCCAACCCTCTCTTTGATGTCGAGGATATCCCTGCCGGTCAATATCGAGACCCGGCATCGCATAGCAAGGTTTTTCAGCCTTTTTTTCATCTCGGCGGAGATCTCGACGGCTTTGGGGTCGTTATTGATAGGGGCAAGCGTTCCGTCAAAATCCAGCGCAACAAACATGTCTTTGCCAAAGGCTGCCTTCCCGATCTCATCCAGTCGGGAAAGGGCGCGTGGGACTTCACTGAGGTTTTTTTTCTTTTGTGGTTCTTTCGTCAATTTGCTCTTAAACCTCCCTTGGAAGAGCCTGCCCGGGTTTGCTTCGTTTGTGCCGGTACATATCCTCATCCGCTTCCTGGATCAGGCGGTCCACGTCGAAGTTCTCTCCTCCGGGAGCGGCTATGGCACTTCCAACGCTCAGGTCTATGCCGTACTTTCCCGCCCCCTTCATCCCGACACTCCCTGAAGCAATGCTCAACCCTCCTGCGGGCAAATGGAAAAACCCTCCGCCGTGACATGGGAGAGCAGGTAGTTGTATCGGGATACCGCCCAGAGAAGCACAAACACCAAAGACATTAAGAGCGCCATGTCTAGGGTTACGATCTTTGCTCTTTCCTTCAATATTAAGCCTTCAAAACCATTTCCAGTCGTATCGCGTCTTTTGAACAAAAAATCGCCTCTCTGCTGGTAAATTCCGGACTTTCCAAATGTCGGATGGCGAGTAAGAACGATACCATTCAGAATTGTTTTATTAATGATACCATTAAAAAGCATCATTGCTTTGTCAGACTGATCGTATTCATTCAAATCGAAAGATAGAATCCAAAGGGGGATATGTTATGGGGCTCAGCCTCGAGAGCATTCGGGCGGGTTTTCCCGTCCTGGAACACACCGCCTACCTGGACACCGCCACTACCGGCCCATTCCACAGACGTATCCACGCAGCCGCCATCCGGTGTTTTGACCAGCGCCTGAATGGGGGTCTGGATATGCCAGGCTACAAAGAGTGGGTTCGTTTGACCGATGAGGCCAGGAGCGATATCGCTTCGGTGATCAACGCAAGACCGGAGGAGATAGCCTACACAAAGAACGCGTCTGAGGGGATGAACATCGCCGCCCATATCCTCCCCCTCACCCCAGGCGACAACGTAATAGTTCCGGATCTGTCGTTCCCTTCAAACTCCTACGTCTTCATGAACCTCCAAAAGAAGGGCGTCGAGGTGAAATGGGCGCGCAGCAGCGGCGGGGTCGTGCCGTTCGACGAAATCTCACGCCTTGTGGACGGCCGCACCCGGGCGATATCGGTCTGCCACGTCGAGTTCGCCAGCGGTTTCACCCACAACCTGGAGATGATCGGGGCACTCTGCCGCGAGAAAAACATCTATTTCCACGTGGACTGCACACAGTCGATCATGGCTCTTCGGATCGATGTGCGGGCGGCCAATATCGACATGATGTCGGCGGCCGTTTACAAGTGGCCCTGCTGCCCTCTTGGGGTTGGGTTCTTCTTCTGTTCGGAAAGAATACTCGAGGGACTGGCCCCTGAGAGCGCCGTGGGCTGGTTCGGAATGACTGATCGCTGGGACATGCCTCAGCCGCCATCGGATATCCCGCTCTCGAAGACCGCCGGCCGCTTCGAGACTGGAAGCCCCAACTTCGCGGGGGTCTTTGCGATGACCGAGGCGGCACGGATATACGAAGAACTGGGTCCGCAGTTCATAGAGGAGCGCATCCTGCACCTCAACGCCTACCTTGCAGACCGGCTCCTGAGCGCCGGGGTTGAAGTGGTCGGACCTTTCGAAGAAGGCAACCGGTCCGGAATCCTTTATGCGCGTTTCCCCAACGAGGCGGAAACAGCCGAGGCACTACGGAAGAACAAAGTCCAGGTCAACACAGGACACGGAAAGGCGCGCATCGCCACGCATTACTTCAACACCGAAGAGGATATCGACCGCCTTGTTGAAGCTCTGAAATAGGACTCATTCAGGAATTTGCGTCCGTACCGTCAAAAAATACAACAAAAAGGGGAATCCCCTTCCCGGGGATTCCCCTTGTCCTTATGTCACTTCATTCATCACGAAAGATCTTTCTTCATTTCCTCGAACTCTTCTTTTGTGATCTCTCCCTTTGCGTAGCGCCGCTTCAATATCTCAAGGGGCGTTTCACGGGAAAACTCCGCCGGTCGGGATTCCGACTGCCTTCTGAAGGCAAAAAAAACCAGCACCGCCACAACAAGAAATACCAGCAGCATCATGAACATCCCTCCAGGAAAACCATACATCATATGTGGTCCCCATCGCCAGGAACCGGCCCACTCGGTTGTGCCCGCTTCGGCCACAGCACCCACTTTAAACAATGCCGGAATTGCCACCAACCACTTCATGGCATTAACCTCCTTTACCTCTCTTTTGCGGTTTTCAAGCCATTTCCCCGGTTCAGCTAACCTTACCCTGAAAATGTCTTGCCTACCTTCTCTTCGGCTGCCGCAAAATGTAGACGAAGTTTCTTCTGCAACACTTATTTTAGCTCAACAACTATACCCGCCATCCGTATAAAGGCGTATTATCGATTGCTGCCGGAGTTGCCAAGGATGCCGTTCTGGTCAACAATAAACAGCTTTGCTCCCTCAATTGTCCATGATCTGTGCGGGTTATCAGGGTCATCTTCCGCGTGATAGCTCATTTTGGGGGAAAATACCCCACAGGCAAAAGTTATCGTTTCGCGGAAAAGGCTTGAGAGCATTCAGGGGCATTTTCACAAGGACTGGGATTTTCAGGCCGTTAAAACCGGCGACACTGTCTCCCTTGGAGAGACGGCCATGGCTTTCGTCGAGGCGCCCATGCCCCACGGGCCCGACAGCATGTTAACATATCTGTCCGGCCGCAATCTCCTTATGCCCAACGACGCCTTCGGTCAGCACTACGCTACGGCTTTCCGCTTCAACGACCGGGAGGAGCTTTATCATGAGGCCTTCAAGTATTACGCGAACATCCTCACCCCCTTCAGCCCCTGGTCACGAAAAAGATCGACGAAGTCCTCGCGGTGGGTCTGGCGGTCGTAAGGGAAAGAGAGACAGGAACGATGGAACAGCTGATGGTTACCCCCATCCGGGCCCTGGAGTTTGTCCTCGGAAAATCTCTCCCCTTTGCCATAATATGCTTTGTCGCCGTCATTGTTATAACCCTGGTCGGGATCCTGTGGTTCGGCATACAGATCAAGGGCATTTTCCTCCTGCTTCTTCTGGGTTCCGTCCTCTTCCTGATGTCGACCACATAGGGGTCGGTCTGCTTATATCAACGATCTCCAAAACGCGGAAGGAAGCGCTTATGTCCTCGTTCTTTTTCTATTTTCCGGCTGTGCTGCTTTCGGGATTCATGTTCCCCATCTCGAACATGCCAACCCTGGCCCGGTGGATGACCATGGCCAACTCCCTCCGCTTATCTAACGATATTCAAAACCTTCTCTGGACCCTACCGGGTTTTTGGGAGGCTCATCCGCAACGCGAAAAGTTCCGCCAGTAAAACCGCGCCGGCCGCCAAAAAGACTGCCTCATAACCAAACGATCCGCCCAGCCTGGTCATTGCGGGAGGCACCAGGAAAAACCCCAGGCCCCATAGAACATAAAAAACCCCTGATATCGACCCCTTAAGTGAAGCCGGAACGGCCTCGTTGAGCAGGACCATCGCGGAAATACAGAACATCCCAAGGCCGAAGCTGGCCAGAAACAAAAGGGCAAATATTGCTTCCCCGTCAAACCACATGAACGGAGACACACCCGCCGCCACGAGCAGAAGCCCGGCGCACATCGGCAGGTTGGGACCCTTTCTGTCCGATATTTTTCCAGCGATAACCTGGGAGAGACTTATCGCGACATAAAACAGGGCAAAGAAAAGACCTGTTTCGCTCTGGCTGAAACCCTTCCCGCTCAGCAAAAACCCCGGGATCACCGTCAGGAATACACCGTAGCCTGCGCCGTAAAGGCATACACCGGCAAGAACCGCGGGCCTGCGGATCCTCTTCAGGGCCTGAAATACCTCTCCATAGCCTGCGGAATCCGACTTCGACCGTGCAATATCACCAACCGGGTCCTTTACGAAAAAGACCACGATAAGGGCTCCGATCAGCCCGGTTGTTGCATAGAGCAGAAAGGCTTCGTTTCCGCTCCATACGGTGTAGACAAAGACACTCAGGATGCTGCCGGCCGTCAGTCCGAGGTGGATCGACGCGTTGTACTTTCCTATGGCCGACCCTTTTGTGCCGGGGAAAAGCAGCGAAAGCAGGGCGGGCGCAAGAGCCCATACGGGTATTTCCCCGACTCCCTGCAGTATACGGCCGGCCAGAATGCTCAATACGCTTCCGGCCCTGAAGTACAAAAGCCCTGTCAGGCAGGAGATGGAGTACCCGGCCACGAGAAATATTTTATGGCCGTAACGGTCGCCAAGCTGCCCTACGGGAAGTTGAAAGAGAACGAACGGGATAGCGAAAGCAGATGCGATATATCCGACATTATCCATTGATTGAGACAGCTGGATAACCCTGCTTGGCAGGAGGGAAACTATCAGCCCCACCCCCACCATCTGAAAGAACGCGGCGGCGCAGAGCGCCATTGATGATGTCCGATTCTCCACAACACATCCACCTTTCTTCATGTGCGCACAAAACACCCTGTCCCTGTTGATTTGTCGGCAGCAGGGCTCAAGAAAACCTCTCGGGTCAGATCTACAGAGCCTGGTTTTTACAATCTGTCTGGAGGAGGTGGGCACAGAAAAAAAAGATGCATCGCTCTTTCTCTCTTGGCAATGTCTTTTGCTTAAAATATCTCCAATTTCCATGCTGAGGCCATGTATATGACGAACTCCCTCTCACCGCCCGTTACTACTCCATTGTCCCGTCCAGGAACTCCATAACCAGGGATACAAAGACATCAGGTTCCTGGAACATCAGGCCGTGTCCGGCACCCTTTACGACCTGAAGCTTTGAACCGGGGATGAGTTTGTTCATTTTTTCAGAATTCTCAGACGGGACCAGGACATCCTCATCCCCGCACAGCAACAGGGTCCGCGCCTTCAGGCTGCCAAGTCTTTCGGCGGTCCCTCCCCACAATTCGATGGCCTTCTGCTGGCGAATCAGCGAATCCCCTGATATTTCACCCAGGGGTCTGGAAAAGATCTCCCCCACCCTCTGACCGTGTTCTGAAAGCCAGCCGGAAGGAAAGAGCGTTTCAACCCACCTCATGCCTCGTTCCTCGGGTGTTCCCGATTGATCAGAAAGGCGATCAATGACCTCGGGAGCGGGAGGGAATCTCCAGTCGGCGTATGAAGCGTAAAGGACAAGCTTTTCGATGCATTCAGGGTAGACAAGTGCGATCTCCTGGGCGACAAGCGAGCCCATCGACCACCCCAGGATATGGCTTTTTTCTATGCCCAGTACCTCGAGCAACCCTCGAGCATCATCCGCAAAGCGACGGATAGTGAACTCCTTCTCTCCGGCCGCGCTTCCTCCTATTCCCCTATTATCGAAGATCAGGACACGGTAATATTCGGAAAGCCTGTCGATAGTGGACTCTTCCCAGATATCCATTGTTGTCCCGAAACCAGATATAAAAAGAAGGGGAAAACCTTTTCCCTTTTCGCCCCATGCAATATCGATATCCCCGACTTTTGTGGAATTTCTCATGGCAGCCTCCGATCGTTTTTTCAAGACGCCCTTTCAGCAGGGAGTCCGGGGCAGTATCTTTCCGCCTGGCGGGGATTCGGGATTTATTCACATCGATGCGGCCGCTGCACAGAAGGGTCGTCACGTTAAGGAAATCCGGTCATTTCCGCGCACCAGTCTTCCCTATCGGCGCCATGTAAATGGCAAACTCCTCATCGCCGTCAGCTCCCACCAGCGAATCGGCCCTCTCCTGGTCGTGCTTGGCGATGGAACAGGCCCTGGCAGACGTGCCCCGCGTCTAAAGCTATTACCTTGTAGGCCGCGTCACCGTATCGCCACTCCATGCGACAGGGAATGGCAGTCCAGATGAATGCCGCCGCCCCGGCGCCCGCGAAAACCTGGCTTAGCGCCGCACGGGCTGTGAGTCTTTCCAGGCTATCGGGCCTGGATATTTCCGCAAGTTTGTCTTCCACGGAGAGATACCGGTAGACACCTTTCTCAAGCCTCTCGTGATGCTGAAGGATCATTTCCGCTCTGAAAGCCAAACCGCACGGCAACGGTCCTGTTGGCGGCAAGGACTATCCCTTCCGGGGTCATGAGAAAGGCCGGTTCGGATATGGAATTCAGCATAGAGGAAAAAACCTCGAAAAGGACAGCGTTATTCAAACTTACGCCGGGAGCGTCCTTTTGTGCCATCTTTTCCATCCTCTTCTGCTCCGAAAAACCTGCCACGGACCTGATGTTGCTCTTGTGAACACTTCACCATACAACCTGATCAAATCATAGCACAAATTAAATGGCATCTGTGGCCATTAGAAAAATCAGCGGCGAGGAGACTGTGGACCCATATTGCCGGCCGCGTCCTGAGAAATCGAAAGTCACCAGGCCTTGGTTCGAAACACATCGAAGAAGGGTACGGTCTGGGCAAGTCGGTTTTTGCTAACCCTGATGGACACGCCCGCATGGAACCACTGATCAGTCAAGAAATACCCAGTAGATCAAGGCATGGATGATACCAAAAGCCAAGGCGCCGATACCAGTGCATTTGTGAACGGTATAGACCCACGGATCCTTTATGATCTTGCGGATCTTTGCACCGAATATCCCGTTGATACCCGATGTTGCCATCAAGATAATTGCCGTTTGTCCCGTAATTTCAAACAGGTCTTCCAACCTTTCACTCCGCCCCTTTTTATAATTCTCTTCCTGTCAGAATTGCCTGGAGTCTTCATTCGGAGCGAAGTGAAGGACCACAATTTTCCCATCTGAGAAAAAGGCGTCTCCGGAAAAGTTCGAGCCTGCGGACGGTTCGACAAACGCCAACTCGCTGAAACCGGAGAGGACCCCCGCCCCCAGACAATCTTCAACCAGCGTTTTCCTCTCCACGTCGATGGCCGGGTCTATCCTGTGAGTCAGGTGCAGCCAGTTGATCCCCTTGTCGAAGCTTGCTGTACCCACATATTGAAGGCTTCCATCGGGCAAGCGGTATTCTGTCTTCCACAACCTGATGTGGTGCCTCTGCCGGATGGAGTGCATGGCAGTCTCTTTTTCAAAAGCGATGTCCAGGGGGACAGCGTTCCAGAAGGAAGGGGTAACCGGGGCGTGAGGGTAGGACCCGTCAAGGAGAGCCTCCTTGAAAGCCCGGACAAGCGAGCGGAAAGAAACGGGATCCACCTTGAGCCACCGGGCCTTTTCCAGGCCTTGAACAAGACTCTCCTCGTCTTTTGCATAGACGATGAAGCTTAGCGGCTCCTGGGGTGTCCCCGCGATAGTCTCGGTAAACCTGGGCAATTGACCCGAATCAAAAGGCTCAAGAGGGTCAGTCGATTCACGGGAAACAGCCGGAGTGAGCGGCTCCTTAAAATAGGGCGGGGTGTAAGTCGCCGCCACTGAAAAGTAGAGAAACGCCCAGACCGCAAGCAGGATCAGTCCCCGATATCGATCTTTTCTCCCGACAGGGACAGGTTCCGTTTCAACGTCTTCAAGAAGGGTTTTCCTGGCCTTCCTCCATTCAGCAAGGCTGATGCCTATGAGAAGCCACGAGAACCCAAGAAGCCCCCCTGCAAGGACATCACTCAGGTAGTGCACCCCGATATAGAGGCGGCTGAAACACACCGCCACAACGATGAATCCCCAGAGAAAAACCAGGTCCACGCGTACCGCCCGGCTCTTCGCCTGCCGGATAAGGAAGTAGGCAAGGATGCCGTAGAAGCAGGCCGCGTAGGCCGAATGGCCGCTGGGGAAGGAGAATTCCATCAGGCTGGTCATGTCGAAGGGCCTCTGCCTTTGAAAAAGCCACTTCCCTCCGGTTGTGAAAAATCCGCAGCCTCCCATCGCAACCCAGAAAGGAATAAGAAAATCCCTCTTCCGCTCCATGAAGAGATAGATGGAAAAAAGTATCGCGCCGCCCAGGATGATCTGCCAATTGCCGAGGAGGGTAACCTTCAGGAAGGCCGAAAGCATCACGGGAGTTCTGAACGCGAGCATGAGCACGGCAAGTCTCTGGTCGGCCGCCACGATCGGGTCTGTGGCAAGAAGATCCTGCACCAACCCTCCGAGCAGCAGGGCGGAGTATCCCGTCGCAAGGCACAGAAGAGTCAGGGGAAGACCCTCGAACCTCGATGGGTCAAAGCGTCCGGAAACAAAACCGGCGCCTCGGGGGTGCCTGTGGAGGAAGGATCTGACGGTCGGGTTCCTTCCCGCCCCTTCCGCCATGGAGCCGAGTATCGAGGAGAGTACAACGACCAGCGGCCAGGCTCCCCTGACGATAAATGTCCTGACCAGGAAGAAGATCGCCAGAATGGCGGCTATCGTGACCAGAAAGAAGAACAGCCTTGTGGACCATATCCCGAGCCAGATCCAGGCGTGCCCGGCAAAATAACCCA
Organism: Thermovirgaceae bacterium; assembly: GCA_030656095.1. Lineage (GTDB taxonomy): Bacteria > Synergistota > Synergistia > Synergistales > Thermovirgaceae > UBA2252. The sequence goes on from JAUSOU010000142.1 coordinate 17,801, forward strand.
CCAGGAGATACACTGTCATCCCGATCGCATTGCCTGCACACGCAAATACCAGGAAACGGCGGAAAGGCAGGCCGGAAAAACCGGCAAGGAACGGGATCAGGGATCCTATCGCTATGAATCTTCCGGGGATCATGGCCCAGAGACCATACTTTGCAAGGACTTTTTTTCCTGATTCCAGTTGCGGAGACAGGCTCCTGAGGCGCTTGAAACCGGAAGCCAGGCTCTCGCTCTTTTTTCCCAGGAAATAGCTCAGGATGTACCCGCCTGAGGTTCCGACAAAGCAGAACCAGAAGGCGTCCACGGGATGCAGAAAGCCATGAGCCGCCAGAAATCCAACGCTTGGGAACAGAAGAACACCCGGAACGAGCATCCCGAAAAATGCCGTCGACTCCCAAAGGGCCACGGCAAGGATGATCCAGTATCCCAAGATCCGGAAATGCTCCAGGGTGGGAAGCAGCAGGTTTATGAAGTGCAGCGGAATTCCCCCCTTATGGTAAAACCTGTTTCACAAAGCAATATATCACTTTGGGGGTTACTCTACACCTGACCTGAAACCGCGGAAAAGAAAAATGTGCATTGGCCGCAGACGGCTGGTCTTCGTGAACGGGGTTGACCAAACTATCAGCCCGTGGTGCACCCTGGAAGTGTCGTTAACATCAGGCGAATATTTCCATTCCCGAGAGCAGGCTGTCCGTCAATAACTTACTACAACAGGGTTTATCCTGATGGTCAGCTCGGCGCCGTTCCGCAGCAGAACGAAGATATTTTCCTCCGCCACGAGAAGGGCTCCCAGGCCGGTCGCATCTGACAGCGGTTTTCCGTTGCACGAAATGATCACGTCCCCGACCAGCATCTTTGCCTTGTCGGCTTCTCCACCAGGGGTTATCTCTTCTATCACCGCCCCGGTACGCCCATTAAGCGTCACGATCTCGCTTTCCGACAGATCGCGAAGCTTGAACCCAAGCTTAGGCCCCTGTTTCTGCGGAGCCGGAGGAAAAACCAATCCCGCAGGCGGCTTGGGTATTGAATCGAGAGAACGCGGTTCTATATGGATGGACATTGGGACTTTTTTGCGCAGGATCTCAAGATCGTATTTTCCCGCACTCGGCCAGATGGTCGGCCAGATCTCCTC
>JAUSOU010000144.1 GCA_030656095.1 Thermovirgaceae bacterium
CCGATGGACAGGTATTCACGCGTTACTCACCCGTCCGCCACTATCCGCATAGCTAGCAAGCTATCTATGCGGACCGTTCGACTTGCATGTGTTAAGCACGCCGCCAGCGTTCGTCCTGAGCCAGGATCAAACTCTCCATAAATTATCTTCGAGTCGTTTTGCCCGCTCCTCTTCCTGCCTATATACCTTTGTCAAGGTGCGAATTGCCTACCCTTTTTAAGGGGCGAAAATTATAATACAAGGCCTTATCCGAAGTGTCAATGATCACCCTTTGTTTTCTTTTTGGTGAATAAAAAACCATTTGTATCATTGAGCTGACATTTGAGAGCCTTGCCCTTACAAAGGGGGGGATTTTGAAATGCTTTCTTCTGCCGCCTAAATAAATGGCAGGTAATAAATGAAATAGCCGCTGGAAAGTATTATGTATCCAGTCCTATTTTTCCTCCTCTTCCACCTTTATATCCAGTATTCCTTCCTCTATCTCAATTTGGGCCTTTTCAAGAAGATCCACGCCATCGGTATCAGAATCATCATCAACTGCAGCGATAAATCCAAGCCCCTCTGCGGCCTTTGCCTTGACGGCTGAGACTATCTCTTCCATGAGTTCGGCGTGTTCCAGAAGGTAACTCCCCACGCTTTCCTTGCCCTGCCCAAGGGTCTCGCCCTTATAGGATATCCACGACCCCTTGCGCTTCAAAACATCGTAGTCGAGCGATATGTCAATAAGGGAGACTTCCATGGGGATGCCCTTTCCATATATCAGGGAGGCGTGGGCTGTCCTGAAAGGAGGCGCCAGTTTGTTCTTTACGACCTTTATCCAGAGTTCGTGCCCAAGGGCTTCGTCGCCTCTTGTTATCGACTTGCCTCTTTTAACCTCGATCCGGAGCGAACTGTAAAACTTGAGTGCCCTGCCTCCGGTCGTTGTCTCCTGCGGACCGCCGTAACCGGTTGTGGATATCTTGGCCCTCAACTGGTTGATGAAAATAACCACACAGTTGCTCTTGGAGATCGCGGAGGTAAGCCTTCTTAGCGCATAGGACATGAGTCTTGCCTGCAGTCCCACCTGGCTGTCGCCGATCTTTCCGTCGATCTCGGCCTGCGGTGTCAGCGCGGCCACGGAATCCACGACGATGACATCCACCGCCCCACTCCGGACCAGTGTCTCGAGTATGTACAGCGCCTGTTCTCCACTGTCGGGTTGTGCTACGTAAAGGTCTTCGAGCTTGACTCCCAGCGAATAGGCCAGCCGGGGATCCATCGCGTGTTCCGCATCGATGAACGCGGCAATACCGCCGGACTTCTGGGCCTCCGCAAGGGCATGAAGCGCAAGGGTCGTCTTGCCGCCGCCCTCAGGACCGAATACCTCAACGATCCTCCCCCTGGGGTAGCCGCCGATCCCAAGCGCAATATCCAGCGGAAGGACTCCCGTGGAGATAACTTCCGCTACGGCACCGGTGCCCTCGCCAAGGCACATGATCGCACCTTCCCCGAACTTTCCCCGAATGTCGCTCAAAGCCTGATCGAGTACATCCTCCCTGGTAATGGAGCCCTTGCGTTTCCCCATTTCTATTGCACCTCCTGATCATTTGTGAAATCAAAAACAGCGATGGGGGTATATCTGGGGCCTTCGGGCAGCAGTTCGCTGCGCATGAGCGTGACTGAAGAGACTTTCCATTCGCCCCATGCCTCCCCTTTGCGGTTTATCTCCCTGAGTACTCCCACCGGGAGTTCAACAGGGTTCGGGATCCTGGCGACTGTAACATGAGGGTGGAAAGGGCGTCGTTCAGGCTCCAGTCCCGCGGCCATGGCAGCCCTTTCAACGACGGATGCTATCCTGTGGATCTGGTCATCCTCCCCTCCAATCCCGGCCCACAGAACCTTGGGCTGGCGGATCCCGGGAAAAGCGCCTATTCCGGATAGTTCAAGGACGAAAGGCCTCAGCTTTTTAAGAGTAAAACCATGCTCCAGCGCGCTTTCCAGCTTGTAGAGCTGAGTGTAGGGAATATCTCCGCAGAACTTGAGAGTTATATGAAAAGCATCATCCTTCACCCAGCGGATCTCCGGGGCGAGAAGCACGAGATCTGCTATCCAGCTGCCAAGTCTTTTCTTTACAGGCTCCCCTACTTTAACGCATACGAAACATCTGACGAGATCCTCACTCATGGGATTTTCCTCCCAATGCTCCCCCGCAGGGTTTCAAGAGCAGTATAGACAGCCCGTTTGCGGATTTCTGTTCTTCCGCCTGAAAAGATCCTGAAAAAAACAGCCTTTTCCCATGGGGTTTCGATCGCAAACCAGACAAGGCCGACAGGTTTCTCATCTGTTCCGCCGCCGGGACCGGCAATCCCGGTCACGGCGCAGGCTATATCCGCACCGAACAATCTCCTGGCTCCCTCTGCCATCGCGGTTGCACACCCTCCGCTTACGGCTCCACTTGCAGAAATAAGGTCAGGGTCTACACCCAGGACCCGGCTCTTTGCTTCGTTGGAGTAGCAAACGGCACTGCCAAGAAAAACCGACGAGGATCCAGGAGTTTCGGTAAGCGCTCCTCCCAGTAGACCCCCCGTACATGATTCGGCCGCACAGATAGTCAGTTTCCTTCTGGCGGCATCGATGATGACCGCTTCCTTTATGTTCTCCGGATGCCTTTCATCTACATCGACCCCGCAAACGTTGTTGATCCGATCCGATACGTTATTGTTCACCATAGCCCCGGCATCGCCATCAATTGAAGATCTTCGACAGACCGTCTGAAAAAAGGAGCCAGCTGACGCCTCTAAGAAGAACGTTGGCGAGAATACCGGCCGCGATATCGTCCGCCATGATCCCGATCCCCCCCGGCAATCTCTCCAGATTCCTGATCGGGAACGGCTTGATAATGTCGAGGATACGGAATAGACCGAGCGCAGGTACAAATAAGGCAGGCCCAAAACCGTACAGGGCTATCCACATTCCGACAACCTCGTCGATGACAACTTCTCCGGGATCATCCCTTCCGACCGAACTTGCATATTTGCCGGATGCAATACCCCCTGCCATCGCGGTCAGGACGATCAGAGCGGGATGAACCGGAACCAGCAGGGCAAAAACCACGGCGGCGAAAGAAGCAACGGTACCAGGCATCCGGGAGAAACAACCCAGGCCGAAACACGTGCTGATCAGGGCATGCCATTGCCTTTTAATCAACTCAGGGCCACCTCCCCCAAAAGATCGTGCTCCAGCGCCTCAATGATACGGACGTTCGCGAACTCTCCCGGCACGATGGCATCCCGTGTACTTATCTCTATAACCCCATCAACCTCTGGGGCCTCACGAAAGGAACGACCCTCCGCGTATTCTTCGGAATAATTTACCTCTTCGACAAGAACTCTCATTATTCTTCCTTCAAAGAGTTTCTGCCTCCGGAGTGAAATCTTCTCCTGAAGCGATGTGATCTTCTCTATTCGCTCCATCTTGAGTTCGTCCGACACCTGGTCTTGCATTACAGCGGCGGGTGTCCCCTCCTCCCGGTAATACGGAAAAACACCGACCCTGTCGATCTCGGCCTCCTCCAGAAACCCGAGAAGCGTTCGGAACTGACTTTCCGACTCCCCCGGATACCCGACCATCACAGTAGTTCGAAGAGCGAAGTCCGGGTCCACTGAACGGGCTGAGGCGAAAATTTCCCGGAGTCTGTCGCTGTTCAAATCTTTCCGGTTCATTGAGCGGAGAATGTCGGGATCGACATGTTGTACTGGAATGTCGAGATAGTTCTGGATAATGGAACTGGAGGCAATCTTCTCGATAAGGGGACGATCAACCCTTGAAGGGTGCAGGTAAAGAAGCCGGAACCACAGATCCTCTCCCCGGAAGCGGGACTCAATGTCGTCGATGAGTCCCGCAAGCGACACCCCAGGGCCGATGTCAGCCCCATACGATGTCAGATCCTGTCCAACAAGGCAGATCTCCTTTGCACCGCCGGAAACCAGGATCTCCGCCTCCTGCAGTATCTCGAGCCCGGGGCGGCTGGTCAGCGCTCCCCTGATCATTGGGATCGTGCAGTAGCTGCAGCGGTTGTCGCAGCCTTCGCTGATCTTGAGATACCTGCTCCAGACAGGGTAACCAGGCAAAACCATGGGAGACGCCAAAACTTCCTTTCCGGATAAAAATCGGGCAACCGCTTCAAAATCCCCAGCCCTTGCCCAAATATCCACGGAATCAAGTTCAGCCTTTAGTTCTTCCTCGAATCTGTTCACAAGACAGCCTACTACGCCAAGAAACTTTATCTCCCCGGTATTCTTCAGTATCTCAAGTTCAAGGATCGCATCAACGCTTTCCTCTACTGCCGGAGCGATGAAACCACAGGTATTGACAATTGCGGCATCTGCTTTTGAGGAATCTTCCACGATGCAGTGACCGCCGGCGGTAAGCAACCCGGCAAGGCGCTCGCTGTCCGTCTGGTTTTTCGAACAGCCAAGGCTGAGAAGAAAGATGTCCATAGGGCTGTTTTAAAGCCTCTTCAAGATTCCGTCGGGAAGGAACATCAATGTGACGACCTCCCCTGCCCTGCCGATGCTTTTAATCTCTTTTCCGCCCCATATCAGGGTAACCGCCCCGGCGTTTCCGAATCGGACAGAGGTTCTGGTTTTGATCTCAGTATCGAACATCTCTCCCCGGGAAAGAGTCCTCTGGAGAGTCTTCCCGTCATCCGAGGATATACGTATCCAGCACTGCCCCGAGGATTTGATCGAAAGAATGGCTTCTCTGGAGACAGAAACATTCTTTAAAGCGCTTTCGTCCTGACCCGGGATCCAGAGTGTGTCCGGCGGCTTTGCCACCGTATCCACAGGGTCAGAACTTTCCTCGGCTGCCTGTATCTGGACCTCAGGTTCCGCGGGTGGATCGTCGGGTGTTTCGGGAAGCTTGTCCCCAGTTTCATATGGGGCTTCCGCTGTGATTTTTTGGGCCACGTCAGGGGCTGTTCCCATCTGAACGGTCAAAACATCCTTCTGCTGCCAGATCATGTACAGTGAAATGCCTATTGCAAAAAACAGTAACGCGAAGATCCAGAGGCTGGAAACCTTCTGGAATCCTTTTTGCGTCGGGAAGTAATGCACCACCGATTCATTGCTCTTTTGCGGAGAAACACCTTTCAGACAAGCCTCGTATTCAGGCCAAAGATCGGAAGAACCGATCAATTCGAGGTAGGTTCTAACAAAACCCCTCGCATATAAGGCTCCTGGAAGTTTATCAATTGCACCGTTTTCGATAGCCTGCAGAAACGGTATCCTTATCTTGGTCTTTCCCGAAACATCGGCAAGGCTCAAACCCTTCTTTTGGCGTCTGCCGGCAATATCTCTTCCAAGTTCTTCAAATGTTCTGGATATATCAGACACTGATTATCCCCTCCCGGGCCTTTGCACGCATCTCCCTCACCATCCTGGCGGGGTCGGGGCTGTTGAAAATGGAGCTCCCCGCGACCAGGACATCGCATCCTGCCGCGGTTACCTGCCGGACATTGTCAAGCCCAAGTCCTCCGTCGACCTCAACGAGAAAACTGTGCTCAAAAGCCTCCCTCCAGCAGCAGAGGAGCCTTATCTTCTCAAGAACCTCAGGGATGAAGAACTGCCCCCCATAACCGGGGTTGACAGACATCACAAGGACCAGATCGGCCATATGCAGAACCGGCTTCAGAAGTTCTACGGGAGTACCGGGGTTGAGTGTGACGCCTGCCGAACAGCCTAGATCCCTTATTCTCTGGAGAACCCTGTGAATGTGAGGCGTCGCCTCATGGTGGACTGAGAGGATGGAAGCGCCCGCCAAAGCGAAGGGCTCTATGAAGTCTTCGGGAGGAACAACCATGAGATGCACGTCCAGGACCGCGTTGGGCCATCTTTTCCTGCATGCGGAGACAAGAGACGGCCCGTAGGAGAGATTCGGCACAAAATGCCCGTCCATGATGTCCATATGGATCCAGTCGTGTTCTCCCTTAAGCAGGTCTACTGATCCTGCAATATCCAGGGGATCGGCCGAAAGAATCGACGGCGCGATTATGGGCCGGGAGCATGTCACTACTGGTAGCGGTCCTGCCATACGAATTCGCCTCCAAGATATATGGTAACTGAGGATTGACCGTCATAGGACGCATCAAGAGAGACGTACTCTCCTGCCGTCGCCTGTTTGTCAAGAAGAACGCGGGAGCCGTTCTTGTCGACGATCTCTATTCGAAGCGCCATCGGCTGGGCAAGGGGAGGAACCTGGTACCGGATCCTGGCCACCTTGTCGCCCGGTGACGGGGCAGATGGCTTCTGCGCCACAGCCGGAACCTGAGGCTGAATCTGCGCAGGCGGAGAGTAGACCGTCGGTGCCGGGATCCCTCCGGGAGGAGCCGCGGCCGTCGAATCGCCGCCGCCGGGGCTGTTCGGAAGAGTCTCGGGCGTTTCTTCCGGTTTTTTGCCGGTCGCAACAACCAGATTGACAACGCCGTTGGGAAGAAGGGTCTTTCCCGGCTTCGGATCCATGTTCATTACCATCCCGGCAGGAGTCATGTAGGTGTATTCGTATCGGACTGCACCGACATTAAGTCCGCTCTGAACTATAATCTGGCGCGCGATCTTCTCGCTGCGTTCCAGCACATCTGGAACAGCAATGCGGCCGCCTGTTCTCGGAGGCCCCAGGCTGACCATCAGGTCGATCCTCCTGCCTGAGGGAACCATCGCTGGAGAAGCAGGGCTCTGCGCAACGATGACTCCAGCTGGGCGATCGTCGCTGTGTATCCTCACTATATCGCCGACATCGAATCCCGACTCCTGGAGCCTGGTGACCGCCTGTCCGTATTCCATCCCCCGTACATCAGGGAGCGGCTGGCGGTCTCCCCCTTTGCTGACCTTGAGTATTACTATCTTGCCCTTCGCGACACGCGTTCCGGGGTCGGGCCACTGTGAAACCACTACGCCGGAGGCCTGAAGCGATTCAACCTTGTCTATCCGGACAAGGAGGCCCATCTTTTCCGTCATGCTGACTGCGTCCACTACCGGCATCCCAGAAAGGCCCGGTACTGCCACATCTCTTCCTCCGAAGAATATAGAGTAGAAAGCCACCAGCCCGGAACCTGCTATAACCAGGACAAGGAAGAGCATCGCCATCCTGAACATTTTTTTCATGAAAAAGCCCCCTAAACGCGTTTAGTGAGAACAGTAATAAAAAAGCCGTCAATCCATGGCAAGACCGGGAGTATATAATTTCCCCATGGTCTTCCCCGAATGAAACAATGATAGGCGTTGTCGGGGGGCATTTCAACAATATCCCCGCGACCTTCGATTACTTCTGCGACAACCTGCTCGTTTTCCTGCCTGAAGAGGCTGCATGTGGAGTAAAGAACGCTTCCGCCCGGTTGGACAATCTCCAGGGCCCTTGAGAGCAGCCTGCTCTGCAGTTGATGCTGATCGACGAGATTGCCCGGTGACTTCCGCCACTTGGCATCCGGGTGTCTTGCCCATGTTCCGCTTCCGGAGCATGGGGCATCAAGAATTACAAGGCCTGATTCCCCCTGAGGAGTCATTTTAAGCGCGTCCCCCGTTCGGAGTGACAGGCGCCCGAACGGAACCCTGAGCCTTCTGGCCTCCTGTCCGGCCGCCCGGATCCTGGGGGCGGAAAGATCCCAGCCCTCAATGGAACTTTCGGGGACTGACTGAAGTATCTGGCAGGCTTTAATTCCGCGGCCCGAACACATGTCCAGGATAGTTCCGCCTTTATACAGCGAAGAGGCCACCTTTCCCACGATCATCGAAGACTCCGTCTGCGGAGTAAAGGCGCCTTCGCTGAAGCCTGGAAGAGAGGGCGGGTGCGCGCTCGAAGGCATCCTGAGGCTTTCGTCAAGAAGAGGAGATCTCCAGGATCTGTATCCTGAGCCCAGAAGTCGTGAGACACTCTCTGCGGGGTTGATCCAGGGGGAAAGCCTCAAGGACATGAATGTCTTCATGGAGGCTAGCCGGACAAGATCCTTGGCGCGATCCTTCCCCCATGATTCTGCCCAGAACGAGGCGGCCCACCCAGGCACTCCAAAAGCGAGGGAGAGGTCCTTGATCGATCTGCTCATTTTCATGCTTTCAAGCACCTTGGGTCCCTCTTCAACAGCTTTCCTGAGGACTGCGTTCACCATTCCCGACTCCCTGTCCATTCCCTTTGTCTTGACCCACTCGACCATCGCGTTGACAAGAACTCTGGGAGAAAAAGTCCTTAGTTCGGTTACTCCTGCAATTCCGAGCACTAGGGCGTCACCCGCTGCCTGAGAAAGAGTACCAATGGGTCTGCCCGTCATTGTACGTGCTATGTGTTTCCACAGCGATGCCCGTCTCAGCGCCAAAAATACAAGCGTGGATGCAAGAGTCCTTTCGCTCTCGGGGAGAGTATCCGTCCTTTTTCTAAGGGCCTCGCTTGCGAATGACCCGGAAATGACGTCCCTCCAGACAAGAAGGGAGGCCTCGATGCCCCTCATTGAACGACCACCTCCGCAACGGCAGGCTCTCCCTTGATTCGTGTGTGGACGAAGATCTCCGAAGGCAACAGCACGGAACCACCGAGGAATCGCACGGAACGCGAACGTGTCTCCACGCCGGTGATCTCGGTCGATTTTACATCGGGGTCCGTTGTAATGAAGCGCTGTACCCATGGGCTTGCAACGGGGCCCAGAATACAGGCGGCAAGCAGCGAGAGAAGAACCGGAACGATGGCGAGTTTTCCCGTCATGAACAGAAGGAAAATGAAGACTATAGCGGATATCGTGTTCACCACTACGATGGTGGTCCCGCAGCGCCTGCTCAAGGCAAGATGCTTCTCGCCTCCAGACAGCCTTCTTTGTGCCTCTCTGGAAGCCCTGAGAATTCCGTCCGGATCGAACATCCCGCTTATTGAAAACCCGTCATCGAAAGCCATACCCGAAAGGCCTGCAACCCCTGTTTTCTCCTGGATAATGTTTATCGTGGCATGCTCCATGGCATGATTCCTCCTGACCTTTCTGTTTGCGAGGATCCGGAAGAGCTCTCTGGGTCCCAGAATAAGCCAGGCAAAAGACCGGGCCGCGAAACCGATGGGGATCAGCAGAAAAATGAGAAGGGAAAATATCAGAAGCAACAAACCCAGCCAGGGGACCAGAAACAAAAGCACCAGTGCAAGCAGAACAAGGGTCATAGGGTCTGCAGGTCTCCTTTCCAGGATCAGGAAAAACTTATTCTCAAGAGAGACTAAAAAAGGGGCGGCCCTGAGCCACCCCCATATTTCCCCATTGAAGAGATGGCGAAACCCGTGAATGGAAGGCTCACCTGTTCCTCATTCCGCGAAGCAGGAAGAGCCTAACTATCTGGAGAGCCGACATAAGGGTCGCTGCCACGTAGGTGAGAGCCGCCGCGTTAAGTACGGCTCTGGCGCCTCCTATCTCGTCCCGGGCAAGAATTCCGGACTCCGAAAGAATTCCGAGGGCCCTTCTGCTAGCATCGAGTTCAACGGGAAGTGTAACAAGATGAAACAGAAGGACTGCAGAGAAAAATATTATTCCAGCGTCCATAAGCATGGGAGTCCCGAAAAGGAACCCCAGGAAGAATAACGGCAGTGCCAGAGAAGAACCGAGACCGGCAACAGGGACGAAAGCATTCCTGAGTCGCAGGGGGGTGTATCCCCTTGCATCCTGTATTGCATGTCCTGCCTCATGGGCGGCCACTCCGATGGCCGCAATGCTTTGGCTGTTGTAAACGTTGTCAGAAAGCCTCAGGACCTTCGTGCGGGGGTCGTAATGATCCGTGAGTGCTCCCTGGACCCTTTCAACGGCTACAGCGTTGAGGCCATTGGAATCCAGGATCGTCCGGACGGCGTCACGGGCGCTAATTCCCATACGTGCGTTTACTGCGCTGTATCTCTGGAAGGCGCTCTTTACCTTTGCCTGTGCCCATACCGCAAGGATCAGGGCAGGTATTAACAGAAAAAATGTCGGGTCAAAAATAAAAGGGAGCATTTATATATCACCTCCGCATTCCATCGTAAATTAAACTTCATTTTTTCCTTGAAACGAAAATATTTTACTTCAAATACTGCCTAAAATCAAGAATGGTCAAAAATGCCGTTTTTATAGAATTCCAGTATCGCGGCTGCAACCCTCTCCTGTTCTTCCGGAAGAAGTTCCGGGAATATCGGCAAAGCAAGCGTTTTCTGTGAAAGCGATTCCGAGACGGGAAATTCTCCCTCTTTGTAGCCCAGAAAACTGAAACACGGCTGCAGGTGAAGTGAAAGAGGGTAGTAGACCCTGGCCGTAATTCCCCGTTCTGCGAGCCAAGTTTTCAGTTTATCCCTGTGCGAACACCTGATGACATACTGATGGAAGACATGACGGTTCCCCTCAGCCTCTGCAGGGGGGGTGATCCATTCTCCGAGGTTCATTTCCGCAAACAGAGTACGGTATCTTTCATCCACCAAGCGCCTCTCCTCGTTCCATGTCTCGAGGTGACGCAACCGCACCCTCAGGATGGCGGCCTGTATCTCGTCGAGCCTGCTGTTGAGCCCGACTTCGTCGTGAAAGTACTGTTTCCCGGATCCGTGCACCCGGAGGCTTCTGATTCTGACGCTCAGGGCATCCGAATTCGTCGAAATGAGCCCACCGTCCCCGAAGCCGCCGAGGTTTTTCGTCGGAAAAAAGGAAAAACACCCGATGTCACCGAGGGCTCCGGCACGCTCGACCCTGCCGTTGATGACTCTTGTCGCTCCGATGGCCTGAGCGCAGTCTTCCACCAGAAAGGCTCCCCGCCGGGAAATGGCTTCGGAAAACTCCTCAACCTGAACCATCTGGCCGAAGAGATGAACGGGAATGACAGCCTTCGTTTTTGCGGTCAGTTTATCAAGGATGTTTATCGGTGATATGTTGTATGTATCCGGATCGACGTCTGCAAAGACGGGAGTAGCTCCAACTCTGGTGATGCAGCTTACTGTTGCGAAGAAGCTGTAGGGCGTTGTGATGACCTCGTCGCCGGGGCCAACCCCCAAGGCCATCAGCGCCAACAGCAGCGCATCCGTACCCGAGGCGCACCCCGCTGCATGGGATACCCTGAGGTAGGAAGCGATGTCCTTTTCCAACGCGTCCACTTCGGGTCCCAGAATAAAATGCTGGCTATCGAGGACTTTAACGATGGCTTCAAGGGTCTCTTTCCTTACGCGCTTCCAGTTCCTTGAGAGATCAAAGGATGGCAGTACAGGATCGGCCATAAGGCGCTCCTCCTTCAGGTTGATTCGTTGAATATGCGGCGGCCTTTAAAAAACACTCAAAAACGTTCTCGCATTTTTGAGAGCACCCGTGGCAAAATATTTTACTTCTCTTTTCAAGAGTCCCGGCATGTGCCAGGGTTTTGTTGCCGGTCTTCCCATTTCAGGCGGGCTTGTTCAGGTCAGAAAGTGAAAGTTTGAGATGCTCCCGCATAAGTTTTACCGCCTTCTCGCTGTTCTTCTCCTTGAGGGCCAGGGCTATACCCTTGTGATGGGCGATGCTCGGGTTGTCATCAATATCGTAGAAGGGGTCGTAGAAAACCACGTATGCGTTGGTTCTTGCCAGAATATTCTCCACATACTCCGCGAGGACCCTGTTGCCGCTGGACTCTGCAATGATCCTGTGGAAGTTTTCGTTCACCTCCAGGTAGAGTTCCAGGTTCTTTTCCTCGAAGGCTTTTTCCTCCTCCAGTACGGAGTCGTCAAGCCTTCTAAGGTTTCTCTCGCTGATCCTGGTTGCGGCTATGCCCACTGAAATGCACTCAAGCTGTTCCCTTACAGCGTAAGTGTCCTCCATCTCCCGTCTGGTAGGCGATGCCAGGCGGGCGCCGCTGTTGGGGATGATCAGGACAAGTCCCTCTGACGCAAGCCTGCGGAGGGCTTCCCTGACCGGGGTCCTGCTGACACCCATCTGAACCGCTATGTTGACCTCTGGAAGCCTCTGGCCTGGCTTCATCTGTTTGGTGACGATCTGGTGTCTTAGCTCCTGGTATACGTAATCGGCCGAAGTCGTGTATAGTCTGGGTTCCATGATCATTCTTCTTCTCCTCCTGTCGAATTGGGCCGGAAAATAGTATTACATGAATACATGCATGCTATCACAGATACATCTCATGCACAAACTTTTTCAATTTGGGTCTTCTGATCGGAGTGGTCTGAATGCGTTTAATTGTTCTGGTTCTTTGCCTGGGAACGCTTCTCTTTTACGGAAGAGCGATAGCGGGGCTTTGGAGTTATGTAATCGGACAGCCGCGGCTGGACATGCTTTTAACTGGCCTTCTTGGGGGGACCGCATCCGCAGTGGCGGCCATACTGCTCTGGAGGAAGAGGATGAAAACGCTGGACTGGGCAAAAGACGGGGAAGATTAAGCCTTACCAGTGACGTGGCGCCGTCCGCCCTCATATATCTCCTTCAGGCCCATGGCCAAAAGAAGAGCGGATCTATTCCTGAGAAGTTCAAAATCATGCCGCTGCTCCCTCGCGCAAAATTTTGATGCAGCGCCGCATATCAGACACTTTCTTTCGCAGCCTCCAAGCTCTTTTCTATTGACGGCACCGGCCCGCCCGATGACGTCGATATCCAGAATGCTCCCCCATTGCCTGTCCTCCATCTCCATCCCCAGGATTTTGACGGCCTTTCCTTCTGCTCCAGGTATTTCGACCAATTCCGCGCACCCCGCTCCGTTTTCAAGCAAAACGCTCCATACGGGTTTATGGCCCATGGATCTTGCCTTTATCTTTAGAATATTGGCTGCTTCCTCTACCAGAATCCTGTCGTTGAGAAGTCTTTTGGGGAAACCGGGAATATTGAGTGATACTTGAACAACAAGACCGGATCTTTCGATCATCAGTTTCTGAAGCATCGCTCTTCCGTCTCTCCCGGAAAGGACCCTTTCGACCGGATTCATTTTCCGTTTTTCCAGGCTTCGGCCATCCTTTCCACCGCTTCATTGATCATCACGGCGGAAATCCGGCTGACGGAAAGTCTTACGGCCTCTATGTCTCCAGGCGGATGGACAAAAACCTTTCCCGGCACAACCGCTACGCCCGCCTCTTCAGCCAGGCGGAACGCGCGGGAGCCTTCAATTCCCGGTATCTCAAGCCAGAGATAGATCCCTCCCTGTGGAGTTTCGAAAATACAGCCGGGCAATCTTTCGGATATGGCCTGGCAGAGCGTCCTCATTCTGGCGGCCATTGAATTTCTTGCAAGGTCAAGAGCATCCTCGAGGCTGCCGTTCTCAATGAACGCATGTACGACTTGCTGGACAATTGAAGAGGTAGCCCCCGAGGTTCTTTCGAGAACGGAGAGAAATTCCTTTTTTATCTCATCGGGGAGCAGTACATATCCTATGCGCATGCCCGGGAAGAGCAACTGACTGAAAGAACCCAGATACAGGACCCTGTTTTCCCCGTCGATGGACTTCAGGGCCGGGACACTTGCTTCCCCGAAGCGCAACTCTCCGTAGGCATCGTCCTCGATGACCCAGAACCCGCGCTCTGACGCCGCAGAAAGGACCATTCTGCGGACATCGATGGACAGGGTCCTTCCGGTAGGGTTGTGAAAGCTTGGGATAAGATAAAGTACCTCTCTCTTGCCGATGCAAGAAAGTGAATCCACAAAAAGAGAGGAATCCATGGGAACCGTCCTTACGTTCAGCCCTGAAGCGGCCGCCATTCTTCTTATCTCCGGGTAGGTCAGCTCCTCAACCCACAGTGTTCTGACGCCCTTCAAAGCCATCGCGTCGATCGAAACGGATAGCGCATGCCTTGCGCCGCTGGTGACGATGGCCTCATCCCTTCTGGCAGGGATCCCTCTTCGTGCGGCATGACGGACAAGGGCCTCCCTCAAGCCCGGAAGTCCTTCCGTAGGTGTGTCGTACAGGGCGTCAGGACCTGCAGCGAAAAGAGCCTCACTTGCAAGGGATGCTACACGATCCCAGGGAACAAGATCTCCTGAAGGAAGTCCTGAGGCAAGATCCCATATCGGGTCGCGATCTCGGGAGTCAGCCGAGATCCGGGCCTTTTTCCAGGAGACAAAAGAACCGCGCCGACCTCGCTGTTCGATGAAACCATCGTCCTCAAGGAGGTCATAGGCCAGGACAACAGTAGCCCTGCTGACTCCGTTGGTTTGCGCAAGTTCCCGGCTTCCGGGGAGGCGATCCTCGTAAGACAGGGTGCCATTCTGCACCATTCTCCTGAGGTGAGATGCTATCTGGCGGTAAAGAGGGGTTCTTCCGTGCGGCTCAAGCGGAATCTCTATCAAGGCCCCTTCTCCCTTCGGAGATTATTCCATGATGTTACACCCTCTCTTCAAATCCGGTAAGAAAGTTCCTTAAGGGCATCCAGAACAATTCCCATTTCTTCCTCCATGCCCACAGTCACACGAACCCAACTTCCCGGGATTTCAGAAAGGGCGCCCATATCAGGGAATCGTGCATGAATGCCCATCTTTTTGAAAGTCTTTTCGGTCATTTCCCTGTCGCATTTCGAATAGACCATAACGAAATTAGCCTTGCTGGGGAGAGCTGTCCAGCCATGGATGCGTTTAACTTCCTCAATAAATCTGTCCCTTGTGTAGGTGATAGTGTTGACGCGCGCCCTCATCCATTCGGAATAACCGAGAGCGACCCTTGCCGCTTCCTGAGGGAGAACACCGACATTGAACGGCGGACGGACCTTCTCCACCTTCTTGCAAAGTTCCGGCTTCGATACCCCCCACCCCACGCGAAGACCCGCGAGCCCCCATGCCTTGGAGAAGGTTCTGAGAACAAAAACATTTGAAGGCAAATCTTCTTGATTTGAGAGAAAGGAACCTCCTCCAAATTCCACGTAGGCCTCGTCCACTACGATCACCCCGCGTGTCAGGCTGGCGACTTCTTTCAGAAATTCTGTCGAAACGGCAAGGCCCGTAGGATTGTTTGGCCTGTCTATGATCGTCATATCCGGAGAAGAAGCGGCCAGGGCATCCACAAGTTTTTCTTCGCGAAGAGTGACAGATTCCCCGTCAAACTCCAAAGGGATCCTTTTTACCCTGACCCCAAGGGATCCGCTCATCTGCTCATAGCCGGAAAACGATGGCGAGAGGGTCATCAAGCAACCGTCACGGGGGACAAAAGCCATCATCAGATTAAGCAGGATCTCGTCCCCTCCATTCCCCAGCGTTATCCAATCAGGGGGGAAACCGCAGTACTCCGATAGGGCATTTTTCAGAGAGGCTGCCTCCTGGTCGGGATATCTGTTCAGCTCAACTGCGGATATTGACATGCGGAGCTCCTCTATCAATCCGGGTGGCGTTTCAAAGGGATTTTCATTCTTGTCAAGTCTGATCTTAGTATAAGATGATGAAATCCCGGGATTTGCGAAGGCTGCAACTCTCACTTTAGTACCCCCTTAACGTTTCGCCGTGTTAAAACGTTTTTTGCAAACACAAGTGGCAGTTTACCAAGGTTTTTGAGGATTGTCAATTGACCCCCCGCGGATAGAGAGAGCGCGTTCGAAAATCCGATCATGCGTGCATATTGAATCGTAAAAGAAAACCCTTTTCAGCGTAAATGGCCTTTGTCTTTGACGTTCTCGATTTACGCCTTTTTATCTTGTTCCATTTCACTCTTGCATTTTTTAGCGGCGTTATGTTATTATGCCCATCGTGTTTGAATAACATTCTACCCATTTAACAGGACAAAATATTGTGGGAGGGGCTCATGCTTTATCTAAAAACTCCGAAATCACAGGAACCTCAAGCCGGCATTGAGATCAGAGATACCGCCATCAGGATAATCGAAGATGTAAGATCTGGAGGGCTTGCCGCTATCAGCAGATATTCAGTGTCGCTTGACGGTTATTCGGGACCGTTGATAGTTCCCCGGACAAACCTGAAGGAAGCTGAGCGGTCAATATCGGCACCTCTGAAAGAAGCTATCTGTGCAGCCGTCAGGAATATCCGCCTCTTCCATTCGCTTCAAAAACCTCTCCTGAACGGCATGGAGTGCAAAATCATGGATGGCGTTCTTGCAGGCATCAGGTTTACCCCTGTAGAAAGCACCGGAATATACATTCCGGGGGGAAGATTCCCCCTTCCAAGCACGGCTTTCATGGGAGTAATTGCAGCTCAGGAAGCTGGAGTAAAGAGGATCGTGGCCCTGACCCCCCCCTCTGGCGAAGATGGGCCCCATTCAGTAATTCTTGGAACTCTTTCAATGCTGGGAATCAGGGAGGTATGGTCTGTTGGGGGAGTACAGGCAGTCGCCGCGGCCGCTTTCGGCGCGGGGGGTCTCGAACCTGTTGACATGTTCGCAGGTCCGGGTAACGTCTATGTCACCGAAGCTAAACGGATTTTATTTGGTTCCTTTGGAATAGACGGCCTGACAGGACCGAGTGAAGTCCTGATAATTGCCGACCGATCAGCCAAACCCCCATTCATAGCGGCTGACCTGCTTGCCCAGTCGGAACACGACCCTCTGGCAAGGGCCACACTCCTCTGTACGGACAGGGGAACAGCTGAATCGTCCTTATCAGTGCTGGAAAAAACCCTCGAAACAGGAACTGCTTCATCAATTGCGCGTGAATCCTGGCTTAACAACGGCTGCGTTGCTATATGCACACTGGAAGAAGCTGTCGCATTCGCCAACCGGGAGTCACCTGAACACATTGTGCTCGCGGTCGAGAATCCTCGGGATATTCTTTCAGAATGCCTTTCTTTCGGCTCTGCTTTTCTTGGAAATTACAGCGCCCAGTCTTTCGGAGATTACGTAGCGGGGACAAATCATATTCTTCCGACAGGAAAATCCGCCCGTTTTTCAGGAGGAGTCTGGACAGGAACCTTCATGCGCCCACAGACCTATACCGAGATCGGGAAAGAGGGTGCCGAAGCCCTTGCTGATGCAGGCACGGTCATTGCTGCTGCCGAAGGTCTGCAGGCACACCAATTGGCCATGCTTATTAGAATAGAGGGTAAAACCCGATGACCGGCCTTCCCTCAGGATTCAAAAGCATAAGTGGTGATTGCGCCGCGAGGATCGAGCGTGGAAGACAGATTTTTTTCGATGTTTTCGGAGCGTATGGATACCGGGTACTCCTCCCCTCCACGCTCCAGCTTTTCGGCTCCTGCTGGGACCGCCTTTCACCAAGGATCCGTTCCCGGATGCTTTCCGTAAATGCGCCCTCCGGGGAGACGTGCTGCCTGCGGCCGGATCTTACTCTTGCAGCGGTAGAACACATGAGCTCCAACCATTCCCCGGAGGAAAGACCACTAAGGATCTGTTACGGGGACAGGGTTTTCCGGATCCCCACACAGCCGGATTTTGATGTGGAGAACTTCCAGCTTGGAGCCGAGCTCCTGGGATGGGAAGGTCAGGGCGCTGACGTCGAACTGCTTACTCTTCTTCTGCATTCTCTGGATGCGCTCGAAGTCAAAAACAGCTTCGTTGTTATCGGAGATGTAACTATCCTTGAGACCCTGCTTCAGGAGGTTCCTCCCCAGACGGCATCGGCGCTGAGGGACACCCTGGGCATGCAGTCGTTCTCGAGTTACAGGGAGATTTTGTCACGCGCTCCCATATCGGAGGCTCTTCGCGCTCCCCTCAGGGCTCTCCCTTCCTTAAGGGGCGGACCCGATGCACTGGAAACAGCAGCCGGAATTCTCCCCCCCGGGTGCCCACTCGAAGGGATAGGCTCCCTTCTCAGGGCCCTGAATTTTGCGGGCTACGAGAAACGTGTTTTTGTTGACCTTAGCCTGACAAGAGAGCTTGACTACTACAGCGGCCCGATCTTTGAGATCTTTTCTGAAGGGCAGGGCAAACCTGTTGGCGGAGGAGGGCGTTACGACGGCCTTTTGTCGTCTTTTGGCATTATCGGCCAGGCAACCGGTTTTTCTCTGAACCTGGACCAGATCCTCGAAAAGGCCCCTGATCCAGGGGGGGAGAAAATGTGTGTAATGGCCTGGTCGGGATCTCTGTCTCCGGAAAATGCCATGCTCTGCGCAAAATATTTTTCTGACCGGGATATTCCCCTGGAAATGAGTTGGGTAAAGCAGAGAAGCAGATCAGTTGATCTCGCCAGGCATCGAGGATACAGGTGGTGGACGGACCTTTCCGATGATCGCGTCTATGATCTCCTCGACAACAGCAGCTGGCTGAAATCGGAGTTTCCTCCGGAAGGAGTTCCGCATGCTTAATATTGCCATTCCAACGGGAAGGATGCTCGAAGTGTGCATTCCTGTTCTGGCCCAGATGGGGCTTCCCTGCACGAAACTGGAGTCGCCTGGAAGATCTCTGGTCATAACCGAAAAAAACTGCAGATACCTGCTCGCCAAGCCAATGGACGTTCCGGCATACGTCCACTACGGGGCGGCAGATCTGGCGCTTGCCGGCAGCGATGTACTCATGGAGCGGAGAGTTCCTCTTGTCGAGCTGGCAGATACCGGAACCGGGAGGTGCAGACTTGTCATAGCTGGCCCCGACAGCATCGCATCACGTTTCGCAGGGATAGGGAGTCGTCTTTCCGGGCTGCGGGTAGCAACCAAGTACCCGGCCATAACAGATTCTTTTTTCAACTCCAGGAACATCGGGATGAAGATCATTCACATGCACGGCTCCGTGGAGCTGGCCCCCCTCCTCGGCATCAGCGACTGCATCCTGGATATCGTCCAGTCTGGAGAGACTTTGCGCGTCAATGGACTCAGGATCCTTCAGGAAGTTGCCCATGTGTCAATGAGGATAGTCGCGAACCGCAAATTCACCCAGACAAACTGGGAAATGATATCCCGAATGATTGATTCTTTGCAGCCATGGAAGGGAAGGAGATACCATGACGATAAACATTGAAAGACACTCCGGAGAAACCTCTGTTTCGTTGGTATTACATCCCGTACCAGGCAAGATCGAGATCAATACGCCATCCGGCTTTCTCGGTCATATGCTGGAATTGATGGCTCACAACGCGGGATGGGGCCTCTCCCTCAAAGCCTCGGGTGACGCGGGTGTTGATTTGCACCACCTTGTTGAGGACACGGGGATCGTTCTTGGAAAGGCCCTTCTTGAGTGGTATCCGTCCTCTCCCAGAAACAGGTACGGATGGTGCGCCATGCCGATGGACGGCTCGCTGGTCATGGTTGCAGTCGATCTGAGCGGGAGAGGGGTCTCTGTCTTCCGTGGAGAATTTCCTTCACCTTCATGCGGAATTTTCGACATGGAACTTGTTCCTGAATTTTTCAGGGCTTTTGCAAGAGAATCCAGGACAACGATACATATCAGGATCCTTGAATCTGACAATTCTCACCACACATCGGAGGCCATCTTCAAAGGCATCGGCAGGGCCATGGCCCAGGCCCTGACCCTGGGCGAAGTCTCCTCTTCAACAAAGGGGATCTGGCCGTGATAGGCATCATAGATTACGGCTCCGGGAACGTAGGAAACATCAGGCGCGCGCTGGACTTCCTGAAGCGGGAAAGTGCCGTGCTGGAATGTCCCCCCTCAGAGAGGTCATCTATGCCTGATGCCCTGATCCTTCCGGGTGTGGGAGCCTTCGGGCCTGCCATGTCAAAAATTGAATCATCAGGCTGGCGAGAAGCACTCGACCTCTGGATCCATGAGGGAAGGCCGATCATCGGGATCTGCCTCGGGATGCAGCTTTTGTGCGAGGCCAGCGAGGAAGACAGCACAATAAAAGGACTGGGCATTTTCGAAGGAAATGCACTAAAGCTCGAGGGGACAAAAAAACTGCCTCACATCGGGTGGAATACAGTCACCTGGCCCGGTTCCAGTAAAAGCGCCTACTACTACTTCGTACACTCGTTTGCTCTGCCCATATGTCGTGACACCCTAGCCGTCACATCAGTGGATTCGTGTGTATTTACATCAATAGCCCTAAAAGACCGGGTACTTGGTTTTCAGTTCCACCCTGAGAGAAGCGGCTCTACCGGTCTGGATCTCCTCGGCGAGTCTATGAGAAAACTGGGGGTATGAAAATTGGATCTTTTTCCAGCTATCGACCTGCAGGAGAATAAGGTTTCCCGGCTGCGCAAAGGTGATTTTCAGGACTGTGTCAAATATCCTGTTGATCCTTTCGAGACTGCTCTTTCTTTTGCGAAAACCGGTTTTAAGCACTTGCACGTCGTGGACCTTGACGGCGCCAGATATGGTACGCCCGCACACACTCACCTGATCCGGGACCTGGCTTCAACAGGCCTTTCCCTTCAATTCGGCGGCGGACTCAGGAAGATCGAAGATATTGAACATGTTCTCACGCTTGGTGCAGCCAGAGCCATGGTGGGCAGCCTGCTCTTTTCTTCAAACGGGACTGCCAGAAAGCTCTTCAGGCTTTTTGGTGACCGCATCCTTCCGGCGGTTGACATAAAGGAAGGTCACGCGGCCGTCAGAGGCTGGTCATCCCTTTCGGATCTTCCCACCTTGAAAGCTCTCGAAGTTCTGCTTGACGCAGGCTTTACAGAAGCCCTTGTTACATCCACTGAGCGTGATGGGACCCTTTCAGGTCCTGATATCGAGCTTTACGGCTCAATACTTGAAAAGTTCCCCGGTTTTTTTGTAATTGCAGCAGGCGGAATATCCTCCTGTAGTGACATTGAACAACTTCAAACACTGGGTTGCACGGGTACAGTCCTTGGGAAATCAATTTATGAGGGGCGTATTGACCCGCGAGCAGCCCTGAAGCTGATGAGACTATGCTGACAAGGCGGATAATCCCATGTCTGGACGTACTTGCCGGGCGTGTCGTAAAAGGGATCCACTTCAAAGATCTCACAGACGCCGGTGACCCGGCAGCTCTTGCCATGGAGTACATGAACGAAGGAGCCGATGAACTGGTCTTTCTGGATATTTCCGCCTCTTCAGATAAACGGGAAACAATGACCGAATGGGTAAGCAGTGTTGCCGACAGGCTTTTCATACCATTTACAGTCGGAGGAGGAATTAGCGGACCAGATCAGGCCAGAAACCTGATCGCCCTTGGCGCGGACAAGATCTCACTGAATACTTCCGCCGTAATTGAACCGGACCTTATTTTCCGCTGCGCTTCCCTGCTCGGATCCCAGGCCGTTGTGTTGGCAGTTGATGTAAAAAGAAGCGAGGATGGCCGGTGGGAGGTCTTCATCCGGGGAGGCACCACCCCAACTGGAGTTGACCTCATCAGCTGGGTAAAACGCGGACAATCCCTTGGTTGCGGAGAGATCCTTCTTACCTCCATGGATTCGGACGGGACTCGCGACGGATACGACACCAGCTGCATCGAAGCGGTATGCGGCAGCGTATCCGTACCAGTGATCGCTTCAGGGGGAGCTGGAAATACCCGGCACTTCATAGATGCTTTCAATTCCGGGGCGGATGCCGCGCTCGCAGCTTCTGTGTTTCATTTCGGCTCGATCCGGATCCCTGATCTGAAAAAAGATCTGGCCAGTGCAGGTATCCCGGTAAGAATTGAGGAGGTTTTTTCATGATCCCCCTGATTGAATCGATCTGTTTTGGTGCGGATGGGCTTGTCCCTGTTGTTGTCCAGGACGCGGAAACAGGAGAGGTCCTGATGCTTGCCTGGGCGAACCGCGAATCTTTGCTGGAAACGGAGCGCCTGGGAGAGATGGTCTTTTACAGCAGGAGCAGAAATGAATTGTGGCATAAGGGAGCGACAAGCGGAAATACCCTCAGGATCGTCGAAATCCGCAGAGATTGTGACAGTGATGCCCTCCTTGCCATAGCCAAGCCCACTGGCCCTGCCTGCCACACAGGATCCTTCAGCTGTTTTTCCGCTCACGGCGAAAAAACCGCAGGTCTTGCCACGTTCCCCGGCAAGCTCTGGAAGTATCTCAGATTACGAAGCAATGACTCCCCCGACGAGAGCTACACTGCAAGGCTTATCCAGGAGGGTCTCTCCCGGGTGTCACAGAAGGTTGGTGAAGAAGGGGTCGAAACGGCCCTCGCTGCCGCCTCCGGTGACAGAAATGCTTTCGTTTCCGAAGCCGCCGATCTGTTCTACCACCTTTTGGTCTGCTGCGTAGCGCTTGAAGTTGAACCTGCGGCTGTCTGGGCGGAACTTGAAGAACGCCACCGGGGAAAGACCCGTATATGAACAGTATTGGAATTGTATTCGATGTTGACGGGGTTCTTGTTGATACATCCCGATCCTTTCCGGAAGTCGTTTCCGGGGCCGTACATCTCTTTGCAAACTCGATCACTGGACTTGAGTCCATCCCTCTCCTCTTCACAAAAGAACACTACATCAAGGCCAAGACCCATCCAATGTTCAACGACGATTACGACATTGCCTGGACCTTTCTCTCCTGGGCCGTGTCGAATACCGCTTCCATAACGCGAGAAGGTTGGGCTGACCCGGAAGCGTGGAGTGCCGCACTGGAAAAATGCACCCTTGACCCCCTTATCTGGGTTCCGCAGGCATTCGGATCAGATGTCGACAGAAATGCGGTCAGAGAAGCATGCGAGGAGATGTATTTCGGAGAGGAATTCTTCCTTTCTGTGCGGAAGACCGCCACGAAACACGTAAAAATATCAGGGCTATGGAAAAGAGAGCAACCTTTCCTGAATAACAGGTGGCAGAGTTTCGTTGATCCAGTCGGCATCTATACAGGAAGAAGCAGGGAAGAGATGGAACTAGCCCTTCGTCTTCTTGATTGGGAGGATTTCCCGCGGGAGCGCTGCATTACACCGGATGACGGCTTAAAAAAACCTTCAGCGGAAGGCCTTTACAGGCTGGAGAAAATACTCGGTGTTTCAGAGATATTCTTTTTCGGTGATTCCGAAAGTGACCGGAAGGCCTTCGAAGGATACGGAAGGGGACGCTTCTTTCCCATCGGAGAAGTTTTCTCCTCAACTGCGGGATCATACAAAACTGTGGAAGAAGCGCTTGCCGGGGCGGGCGTTGAGATCTGAGCTCTCAGTGCCTCCCTTTCGATTTTTTGATCTTTTCTATAACGGCCCTTCCTTTTTCGGAATGAAGATAATCCCAGGTACAGTCAGGAACCATGCCGCGCACAACATCCCAATTGTCCTCCCTGAGCATCGCCCGAACCGTTGAAGCAGAGACGACATCCCCACTCTCCAGCGTCATCCTCGGTATTACTTCCAGTGCGACACCCCGGGGCGGAAGTATCTCCTTCATCGCTTCGTTGTAGGAACCCGTCACTGGACAGCAAGGCTCGGTTCCCACGAAACGGGTGGATATATCAAGGGCCGGGACAAAAAGATTTGCGAAGAGGGTTACGTCAAGTCTTGCCTGAATGGACGCTATCTTCTCCAGAGATGTGTCCTTCAGGAAATAGGACGGAAAGGTCGCTGGAGAGACGGCGTACTCCCCGCTTCTCACCACGGAGACATTCGGAAGATGGGATGTTCCCCTTCGCACAAGTTCCAGGCGGTCACTGAAGGGGAATGATGAAAGATCGGCCTCGACGACGATCGCATAGAGACGGGAGCATCTCGAAGACGCCTGAGCTATCAGGTACTGATGACCCACTGTGAAGGGGTTGCAGTTTACTACGACACACCCCGCCGTCTGTCCTTCCTTCAAGGGGACTTGGCAAGACTTCAGATACTCCGTGAAATGGTTTATCCCCGGCTGCCCCATCTCCAGAAGAGCCGCAAAAGGTTCATAGCGTGCCAGCTCCCTGAAACCGAACCCCAGAAACTTTTCGGAGGAATCGGGTTTCGTAAAAACAAAGAAATGAGTCATGCCTCTGGCTCTGCCCCATTCGACAAGACGGGAGACTATCGTCCCCGAAAGGCCCGCTTCCTGCCAGTCGGGTTCGACCGCCATCATCCTGATCACGTTTCCCTGGAGGCTTCCCGTCCCGGCAAGGTTGCCGGTTGCGTCTTCCACGATGACGGAAACATCGGGTCCACCCTCAAGTGAAAGGGAAAACCTTGCCAAAAAGGAACCGATCCTCACCAGGTCATTTCCCCCGGGTCTTTCAAGGATATTCACCGAAAAACCAAACAATTGCATTTCACTCCAAACAAATGTGATTGGCCGGACAAGGCAAGGTCAGCGTTTGCGAAGTTCCCTCTTCAGGATCTTTCCGATGCTTGATCGGGGCATTTCATCGATGAACTCGACAATCCTGGGAACCTTGTAGTGGGCCATCTTGTCCCGGCAGAAGGAAACAACCTCGCGGGATGTGATCCTGGGCTCTCCCGAAGGGATGACGTATGCCTTGATGATCTCGCCGCTGATCGGGTGTCTGACACCGACAACTGCGGACTCCCTGATCCCGGGCATCTGCTGCAGAACAGCCTCCACCTCTGTCGGGTAGACGTTGAAGCCGCCGACAATGGCAATGTCGGTAACTCGGTCTACGATCGTCATGTAACCCTCTTCATCCATCTTAACCACGTCGCCGGTGTTAAACCAGCCGTCGAGGAATTTCTCTTTGGTGATCTCGGGTGCCCTGAAATAACCGCCGAAGACGGAAGGCCCCCGAAGCCAAAGCGTGCCCTCACGGCCAATGGGAAGGACATTCCCGTCATTGTCTCGAACCTCAATATCGTATCCATCGAGAACTTTGCCAACGGTGCCGAGCTTTCTCTGTTTGACACCCTCGTTGAGGGCAACGACCGGAGATGTCTCGGTAAGGCCGTACCCTTCAAGCACCGATACCCCAAGCATCTGCTGTGTCCTGGCGTCGAGCCTTTGCGGAAAACGGTCCCCGCCGGTCACAAGAAGCCTTAGCGTTGAAGGAGCCTCGGTCCCACGGGCAATGGCCCCAAGCATCAGTGCGACTATGGTCGGAACGGCTATCATCACAGTGACCTCTGCCGCCTTGATCGCCTCGATAGCGTTTTCAGGAGGCATGAAGGTTGGAAGAAGCACCTGCGGATAACCCACAAAGAGAGGCAGAAGACCGCTGGTGGTAAATCCAAGGGTGTGGAAGTTGGGCAGCGTGTTGATGAATATGTCCTCTTCGACCAGGTCCTTGAAGTGCTTGATGGATTTAGAGACGTTGTCGTAAAGATTTGAGTGGGTTA
>JAUSOU010000146.1 GCA_030656095.1 Thermovirgaceae bacterium
CGACCTTCCCGGCGATCCTGCGAAGCGGATGGTCCCGTCGGATCCTTTCGGCAATGTTTATGTTGGTGTAAAAGATTTTGCCCTGATCCGGCTCCTGGATTCCCATCATGGAGAACACCCCCTGGCAGTATCCATTTTACCGTAAATTACCCCTTTATTCCCTCATTTGCATCATTTGGGCAACAGGCCGTTAAGGGATGACATTATCATTGTCCCGCCACACACGCCTTGAGACTGCTTGACCGAATATTTCCTTCATGGTATTTTTTCCATATAATTCAATAGCCTCCGAGCCAATCCGCCTAAAGGTTTTCCCACGGCGGGGGGCCTTTGGGCGTTCCCGGAAACAGGAGCGCCTCCCGCGTTCGGAAAGGAGGAAAAGGACAATAGGCATTATTGTGCCGTGTCCCCTTTACGCGGGGAGACGGTTTTTTTGTGCGCGGAGCACGCTCCGTGAACTTATGGAACAGGAGTTGATTTACATGAAGCGCTTTTTAAAGGTTTCGGTTCTGACGTTTCTTGCAGCAGCCATTGCTGTTTCCGCGGCATTTGCGGCGCCTGTACTGCGAATGGCCACGACCACCAGCACTGACAACACCGGCCTTCTCGATGTACTTGCCCCGGAATTCCTTAAGGACACCGGAATCGAGATCCAGTGGGTATCGGTCGGGACAGGCAAAGCACTTGAACTCGGCAAAAACAAGGATGTCGATGTCCTTCTGGTTCACGCACCAGTTGATGAAAAGAAGTTTGTTGAGGATGGATACGGCGTGAACAGGCGTGAAGTCATGTACAACGACTTCGTCATTATTGGTCCGCCCTCCGACCCTGCCATGGTAAGGGGGAAGACCGTGAAAGAGGCTTTCACCGCCATCGCTGCAGGGAAAATACCCTTTGCGAGCCGCGGTGACAAATCCGGCACCCACGTCATGGAACTGGACTTGTGGAAAAAGGCCGGCGTAGCTCAGCCGGAAAAGGAAAAATGGTACATTCAGACGGGACAGGGCATGCTGAACACCATCAACATAGCGGCAGAAAGAGATGCCTATACTCTGACCGACAGGGGCACCTTCATCAAGTACGAGGACAACCACAAAGGCAACCCTCCGCTTGTTATTATCGTGGAGGGCGATGATGCTCTCTTCAACCAATACAGCGTTATCGCCGTAAATCCTGCCGGAGGGGAACATATCCGTTACGATCTGGCCCTGAAATTCTCGGACTGGATGCGCTCTAAAAAGATCCAGAAGATGATAGGAGACTTCTCGCTCCTCGGAAAGCGGCTTTTCACTGCGAACGCAAAATAACCTGCCCCCCATAGAGGCCCCCGCATCTCTCTAGAATGAGACCGGTGCGGGAGTCTCTTTTGTATTATATTGGGAACGCTACATGCCGGGGCCATCGTCAACAACGTTTTCTATCAGTGTTTGAAAAACAGGGGGTT
Organism: Thermovirgaceae bacterium; assembly: GCA_030656095.1. Lineage (GTDB taxonomy): Bacteria > Synergistota > Synergistia > Synergistales > Thermovirgaceae > UBA2252. Next base: position 1,445 of record JAUSOU010000146.1, read on the forward strand.
TTTTTATGGACTACCTCAGCGAGGGTTTCAGTACGGCATTCAGGATCCTTTTTTCAGGTCAGGAAGAGACTTACAGCGCCATCTTTACCACACTAAAGGTCTCTACTTTTTCGATCATCTGCACGCTTGCCGCAGGGATACCGCTGGGGTTTCTGCTGGGATACTACAATTTCCCGGGTAAACGGACATGCCGCGCGGTCGTTGATACCCTTCTTGCCCTCCCCACAGTCGTTGTTGGCCTCCTGGTATATGCCTTCATATCAAGGAGCGGACCTCTTGGAGGCCTTGGGCTGCTTTTTTCCCTTAAAGGAGTTGCGATAGGCCAGTTCATACTGGCTCTTCCAATAGTGATCTCCCTCACGGCCTCCGCTACGGAACAGATGGAAAATACGATCCGTCTCACTCTGATGACTCTGGGAGCTTCGCCGAGCCAACTTGCGGCGAGTTCTCTCTGGGAGAGCCGCTATGCGGTACTTGCTGCGTCCATGACGGCCTACAGCCGCATAATCTCCGAGGTTGGAGTCTCGATGATGCTCGGTGGAAACATCAAGTGGCACACAAGGACAATAACCACCGCCATAGCACTGGAGACGGGAAAGGGACAGTTTGCTGAGGGGATAGCCCTTGGGATTGTTTTGCTGGGTTTCGCCTTCACTGTCAATGCGGCCGTTTCCATTTCCAGAAGGAGGGCGTCGAGTTGACTTCTATCTACGAACTCAGCAATGTAACCCAATCCTACGCCGGTCGGACCATTCTCGACATACGCAACATGAAGATCGTAAAGGGAAGCATCCTGGGAATAACCGGCCCGAACGGCAGCGGCAAGAGCACCCTGCTCAGGATCCTGGCCTTCCTTGAGAAACCCGGAACCGGTAAGGTTTTTTTCAAAGGGAAAGCTGTCCGTGAGATCGGAGAGGATCTCCGCCGGGAAGCCACGCTGCTACTCCAGGAATCACGCCTTCTGAAGAGATCCGTCTTCGACAACGTCGCCTACGGACTCAGGGCAAGGGGGCTCGTTGATCATCTTCGTGAAAACGTTGCTCAGGCGCTCTCTCAGGTCGGACTCGATCCAGGGCAGTTCGCCGGGCGCGCATGGTTCGAACTCTCCGGTGGCGAAGCTCAGAGGGTCGCCCTAGCATCCCGGATCGTCCTGAAACCAAAAGTCCTTCTGCTGGACGAACCGACCGCCAGCATCGATATCCAAAGTGCCCGGATAATCGCGAAGGCGATCCTGGAAGCCCGAGAAAATCTGGATACCACCGTAATAATTGTAAGTCATGATCTTGAGTGGGCATACAGCGCGTCGGATGAGATAATTTCAATGCATTCCGGAAGGATCCACTCCCGGGGGCCGGAGAACATCCTGCAGGGGCCTTGGGAAAATTGCGGGGAAAACATGGTCTGCCGCCGTCTTGATGACGGGCAGACTGTTACTGTCCGGCAGCCCTCTCCCTCTCCCTCTACTGAGACGGCACTTCTGGATCCCGAGGACATAATCCTCTCCAAAGCGATCCCCGAACATATCTCGGCAAGGAACACTATCACAGGAAACGTCGTACGCATGAACCTCGAGAATGGAAAGGGGAGCGTCCTCGTGACGGTTCTTGCAGGAGGACAAACATTCACCTCCCGTATTACTTCGGATTCTCTGGCAAGACTCAATCTTGTGCCAGGATCTCCCATTGCGCTTCTTTTCAAGGCGACCGCCATCCGTTGGGTTTAAAAGATACCGGAGAGCCGGGCAATGTTGAGTTATACTCGAAGTGACGGTGAGGGGGGAGTCTGCGTGAGCTTGACCAGGATTCTCGGAAAAAACCATCTTGCCAATATTCTCCGGATGCCTGATGTAATCGATGCAGTTGAGTCAGCCTATGTCGCCCATTTTGCGGAACCCTCGCAAACCTTGGCTTCCTCCACCGCAATTGAAGGCATCAAAGCCGGTTTCTCACTCAACTCGGTCCTGGGATTCTCGGCGGCACTCAATACAGCAGCAATATCTGTGGCCGCCACAAAGCAAGGTCCTTCGTCATCTTCAAGAAATTCTTACTTCTCCTCTGTTTTTCTTCTTTTCGACAGTGAAAACGGCGAACTTCAGGGGATCTTTGACGGACGTGAAATAACGCTTCTCAGGGCAGCCGCTGCATCCGCAATCGCGGCAAGGCTCTTCGCCAGAAAAGACGAGAAGACAATGCTTCTGATCGGCTCTGGAAGCCTGGCGACATCAATGGTCAAGGGTTCGGCCTACTCGCTCCCTTCTCTCAAACAGATCTTAGTGACGGGCAGGGATCCAAGGAGATCGGAGCATTTCGTCCTCACCCAGTCGATCCGTTATCCTCATCTTCGTTTTTTGGATTTCCCCATTTTTGATCTTCAGGAGCATGCCTTGAATTCAAGATATATAGTAACCGCGTCCGCCTCGGAGACACCGTTTTTGAAAAAAGAGTGGCTTTTGCCTGGAACGCACATCACCGCGGCTGGAGCAAATTCGCCGCTCAAGCAGGAGCTCGACCAAGGGATAATTTCATCATCCGGGGTTTTTGTTGACGACAAAAAACAGGCAGCCTTGATAGGAGAGTGCCGGGTTGCGGTGGAGAGCGGCCTTATAGGCTACGGCGATATGACCGAGATCGGCGGAGTTCTCGCAGGTAAATCGAGAGGAAGAAGGGGGGAGGATCAAGTCACTGTCTTCGACATGACCGGAAACTCTCTCGAAGACATTATGGTAGGGCGCCTCGCATTGAAGCGGGCGGCCTACCGCAACACCGGAGAGGTTCTTGAAATCATCCGCGAGCCGGACACCGCCTGAAGAGTCATTCCGGAGAAAAAGACGCCTGGTCCTCAGCTGAATAAACGCTGGAGCCAAGGGTAATATGTGCCGAAGGCCTTTGGGGTCAGGCAGAAGACCATATAACTCCCCATGGCGACACAGGACTGGATGACCGTCAGGATGTCCTTTCTGTTTTCACGCCTCGCAATGAACCCCAGGGCTCCTACGCAAGCGACAAAGGCTACAAGGTGATAACCCCAGCCTGTGCCGGAGCCCGCCTCCCTGATCGCCTTGAAGGTCCTCAGAACACAATAGGCTCCCCACCCAGCCTGTATATAGGTCTCTCCAAGGAAGAGCACGCCCTTGAGCGGGTACCAGACGAGAGGCCTGAACGCAGGCGGAAGCTTGTCGAACTCTCCCAGGGGTGTTTCCTCCGGGCGCTCCTCCTCCTGAAAAAACCGGCTGACCATGACTACCGGCTTCTGGATGCACCAGGTGTAAAAAAGGGTGAATGTTACAGCTGAGGCGGATATTGAGAAAAAGAACAAAGCAAGCATGACGACACTCCTTCCGGAAGGTGCTTTCAGGGAAAAGATTCCTCGCCAATACTATAACAAAAAAATAAAAAAGGACCCCCTTTGGGGAGTCCCTGGATCTGTGTTGCTATCCCTGATCGGTGCAATATTGCGCGAGTTCGTGGACAAGGAGTGTCTCCCTCCATTGCGGGTGAGCCGGGGCTTTGTTGCCATCGAAGAGGAGATCAATGCTCCCCTGCGGGTAGACCGCTGCCGGCCCGTTTACTGTCTCTTGCCTTCGGACAACCTTGAGATCGACGGCCATGTGTCTTTCCTCCCTTTCAATAACCAATATCCTTGCGTGATCAATAATGCCATAAAGGTAACTATTTGTCAACTTTTATTCCAACTGCCTTCTTCCATTCCGAAATCGATCCGCATCCGGCGACACCCTGTACCCAGTCTGCGGAACCCCCGCCCCTGGCCTCAAGCCAGGGGCTGGATTTCAGCACTTCCCGGAGATCGACTCTGGTTTCCTCTCCAGCCGCCAGAATAAACCGGGTTTTTCCTCCGCCTTCCGGCGGAGAGAGAAAAAGAAAAATGCTTTCCGGATGGTCCTGCAAACTCCTCCTGACCGCGCTGACTGCAAGGTCGGAGGGGAAATTATCCATGGAAAATATATATACCGGATAATCGATCCCGCCTGCAGCTTCCCAGGGCAGAACAAGAAAACGGCGGGCCTTTTCAAGGTTTTTACCCATATCGCGGCGCTCGTCCTGCAACTTCCTGATAACGACGGGGAGAGTATCCTCGTCGCACCCGACACTTCTCATCAAAACCCTGATCACCCTGCTCTGCCTTTCAAGAACTTCCTCCCTGTTTACTGTGAAACGAACCTCCCAATCCGGGGAGGAACCCTTGAACCCGGTAACAAGTAGCCCTCCCACAGCCCCGGTTGAAACCACGTGGCTGCCCGAGCATGCGATGGCATCGAAATCTTTTATGGAAACGACGCTGATACGCTCATCATCTACGCGATCCCACTTCACCTTCACTCCTATGAACCTTCCCGCCTCACCCCTGGAAAGTTCCTCCCTGGAGACCGGAATGTCCTCCGCAACAATGCGGTTCGCCACTTTCTCTGCCTCAAAGAGCTCTTCCCACCCTATCTCTCCGGAGTAGGTCATGTATATGGTGCTCTCATTCTCGCCTATCCAGACCTTCTGGACACTGAGCCCCCCGATCAGGTTTTCAAGGGCCCTGGACAGAATGTGTTCACCTGTATGCATCCTGGAAAATCTCAGGTTCCTGATCTCGTCTACGGAGGCTGTAACGCTGATGCCACTCGAAAGCTTCCCCTCTTTCAGGGCGATGGTAAGGATGTCCCCGCCATCTCCTCCGTGGCTGTCGAGAACATCGGCAAGGAAATCTTTGCCTTCAAGGGAACCGCTATCGCCCGGCTGACCGCCGCCGGAGGGGTGGAACAGCCTGCCGGAAATACGCACTCTTGCCCGTTTCCCTGATTGTTCGAGGATTTCCTCAATGCGAACCTCTTTTTTCATGTCTTCCTCCATGGCTTTTTTTATCGTCTTCTCTGATAATACACTAACCATATTCTGGAGGGAGACCTTTCCTGCATGAACGAACAAGCCTGCACGCGCGTGATCATATCGGGCGTGGTTCAGAAAGTTGGCTTCAGATGGAGAGCCAGGCAGGCAGCCCTGACACTGGGGCTTTCAGGGTGGATAAAAAACCGCCCCGACGGAAGCGTCGAGGCGGTTATCCAGGGTTCCAGGGTCTCAGTCGATGAAATGATCCGGTGGGTCCATATCGGCCCTGCGGGTGCCGAAGTCCGGGATGTCAGATTGCATGCGTGCGATTATGACGGCACCCTCCTGGACTTCGCCATATTGAGAGAAAACTGACTACTTCCTGGATCTACTTCGGCCCTCCGACCACTTTCAGCTCAAGGGTCTTTGACTTCTCTTCAGGGTGGACCATCCTCCAGAGCTTAACAGGAAGCCCCCATATTTTGATGAAACCGGCCGCCGCCTCGTGGTCGAAAGCATCACCTTCGGAGTAGGTTGCCATGGAATCAACATAGAGGGATTTTTCGGCCTTCACTCCAACAACCACGGAAGCGCCTTTATAAAGCCGAACCCTGACTGTCCCGGTGACATGCTCCTGGATGGAGTCGAAGAAAGAATCCAGCGCCTTTCGCAGTGGGGAGTACCAGTAACCGATATAGGTCAACTCCGCGTACTTGAGAGACAGATCAGCTTTCGCAGCGATGATGTCCCTGGTCAGAGTCAGGCTCTCAAGAGCCAGGTGTGCCTGAAGAAGGACAACTGTTGCAGGGCATTCGTAAACTTCCCTGCTTTTGAAACCAACAAGCCTGTCCTCGATCATATCTATACGCCCGACACCGTGGCCACCTGCGACCCTGTTCAGTTCGGCAATGAGCGAAACTCCGTCCATCGGCTCTCCGTCGAGGGCTACAGGGATACCTTCTTCGAAGGATATCTCCAGATATTCATGCCGGTCAGGAGCTTTCCATGGATCAACCGTCAGGGTGAAGGCATCGCTGGGCGGCTCGTTCCATGGATCCTCCAGAGGGCCGCACTCTATCGAGCGTCCCCAGAGATTACCGTCAATGGAATAAGGGCTCTCGATCGTGACCGGCACTGAAATGTTGTTATCCTTTGCGTACTGGATCTCCGCGTCCCTCGAAAAATGCCAGTCCCTCACCGGGGCTATGACAGTCAGGTCGGGGTTGAGGGCGTTGGTGCAGACCTCTATGCGAACCTGGTCCTGCCCCTTTCCGGTACAACCGTGAGCAACAGCGACGGCCCCTTCCATCTCCGCGACCCAGGTGAGGTATTTCGCTATGAGGGGCCTTGAAAGGGCCGAGTTGAGCGGATATTTGCCCTGGTACATCGCGTTAGCCTTGAGTGCGGGCCATACCATCGTCTCCACGAACTCCTGGCGAAGATCCATGACATAGGCGTTCACTGCTCCCACAACAAGAGCCTTATCCTTGACGGCCTCAAGGTCGACGTCTTGCCCTACATCCGCCGTAAAAGTAACCACATCGTACCCCTGATCCTGAAGCCACTTGACCGCCACAGAAGTGTCCAATCCGCCGCTGTAAGCAAGAACAACCTTTCCCTTGTACTCCATCCTGAATCCCTCCCTGGAATGAATAACAAAAAAGCTCGCCCCTTCTTTCGAAGGGGCGAGCTATAACCCGCGGTACCACCCTAATTGTTCAGCCTCCCGGCCGACCTCTCACGGCTTTTCGCCGCTTTTTCCCTACTTGGCCGCATCAAAAAGCCTTTCTTCGGGAAGGGGCTCGGGGGCTCTATTCAGTCGGTCTCGGCGAGGAACGCTTTCAGCGGTTTGCATCCCCTCTCTGTCGACGAGCACACGACCTACTTTTCCCCGTCATCGCCGCGTATATCGCGATCTCTGACGCAGAGAAACCAAGTCTTATTCGTCTGACGCGTCTTATACTGGCTGCAAACATGTATGCACCGACCTCGCTGAAGTATCGTTCACCAATGGCGGAAATTATACACAGGGGTTCTGTTAAAGTCAACAACAACCGTAACTCATTTCTCGTTACTCGTAAAATCAGATTCAAAAACAGGATCTTTACAAAAGTCCTGTTCTTGATATTACCAGTCACGAGTTGCGGGCGATGTCAATTGCCCATTCCAAGCTCCTCAAAACCGTTCGAACGGAGACGATCGATGGACGGGTAATGTGTCATGTCCATGTGAATAGGGGTTATGGAGACAAATCCTTCCGAAACGGCCCGGACATCGCTTCCTTCGTCCATTACATCGTCCGGACGACCCGAGATCCAGTAGCATGAACGCCCCTTGGGGTCCTTCAAAGAAGTGACCTTTTCCCTGTAGATCCGGATCCCCTTGCGCGTAACCCTGAACCCCCGAACGGCACTGCCGGGAATATTGGGAACGTTTACGTTTAAAAGAATGCCTTCCGGAAATGGGAAATCCATGAGCCTGTGAAGGATCGAGACAACGGCCCCCGCGGCGGTCTCGTAATTTTCGTATTCGTCTCCCGGAACACAGTTGAGCGATACGGCTATGGAGGGTTTGCCGAGGAAGTGCCCCTCCATGGCAGCCGATACGGTGCCGGAATAGGTCAGGTCGTCGGCCAGGTTCGGACCTCTGTTGATCCCGGAGATGACCATCTCAGATTCCGGAGCAACGGTCTCCAGGCCGAGAACAACACAATCGGAAGGAGTTCCGTCGCTGGCGAACACCTTGATATCCCTGGAATACCCCCCACCCTCGATCTTCCAGATCCGGAGTGGTCTTGTCAAGGTAATTGCATGCCCGACGCTGCTTCGCTCCCTGTCGGGAGCAACGACACACGGACAATATCCCTTCGACTCCAGCGCGCCAGTCAGGGTAACTATTCCGGGAGCAAATACCCCGTCGTCGTTTGAAACAAGAATTTTCAAGAGAAAAGCCCCTTCCGGTCAGAGGATCATAAAAAGCAGGGCTCTGATTATAGGGCTCATAACAGTCTGAATGACCCCTAGAAACAGCAGGACCATAAGCACGAAAAAACCATACCTCTCCAGCCAAAAGAACCCTCCCATCCACTTGGGAGGAAGCAGTACATAAAGAAGCTTCGACCCGTCAAGTGGAGGTATCGGAATAAGATTGAAGACCCCGAGCCCAAGGTTGATGAGGACCATCAAAACGATAAATCTTCCAAGAGCTGGCACTGCCATAAATGGACCAGGGAAAAATTTAACCAGAAACCCGCACAGAACAGCGGTAAGGAAGTTCCCCGCGGCGCCCGCGAGAGAAACGATTATCAGGTCCCGGCGGGGGTGCTTGAAATATCTCGGCTCGATGGGAATCGGCTTGGCCCATCCGAAACGGAATATCAGCAGCATAAGAGCCCCGACCGGATCCAGGTGAGCCAGGGGGTTCAGCGTAAGCCTCCCCCTTTTTGCGGCAGTGGGGTCGCCAAGCCTGTAGGCCGCGTACCCGTGGCAGAATTCATGAAAAGTAATTGCCCACAGAACGGCGGGCAGGCTAAGCAGAAGATCCCCCAGGGCAGGGAAATTGGACAAATCAGTTCACTTCCTTTCCAGGTTCATTTCGGTTTTCGGGCAGATCAGCGGGAAAGTTCCCGACTATCCACTCCAGCTCATCCTCACGGGTTTCCACGCCTCCGTCAAGCCGGGCCATTTTCAATCCTGAAAGGATCATTCCTATTCGTGGACCCTCATGATACCCCATCCCGATAAGATCCCTTCCTGTGAGCATAGGCTCCACCTTCTGAAGGCGTGTGAGATAGAGAAGTATCCTTCTCCTGACCCTCCAGCGCTCGGTCGTTGATGCCCAGAAAAACGCGGTTATCGGGCTGTATTCACTCAGGAACATGAATATATGCGACGGTTTCTTCTCCCCCCTTCCGCCAAGACTGTGCTCTGCTGCCCCAAGCTCAAAGAGCCCCTTTACGGCTATATCCCGCTCTCCCGGGGAGAGGTTGAGCCTGTCCAGGACCTTCAGGTCAACTCCGTCGGGGGAGTCGGCCAGGAGTGCCATAAGGGACGCGATCCAGGCCCTCTCTCCCATGTCCGGGATATCCCTCATCAGCCTCATTCTGAAGGCGTCCAGCCGCCGAAGGGTTCTCATCGCTCCCCTATCAAGCACAAGTCCCGGGAATACGGCCCTCCAGAAACCAAGAAAATTCAGCCGCCGGACGATCCCAAGGGTCCTTTCCTCAAGTAAGAGCGGTTCGATCTCGCTGCGAAGCCGCACTCCCGAGAGAAGGGAGAGAAGCCCTCCCTTGATGCAGTTTTCCAGAAGCCGCAGCGTGTTGTCCTCCATTTTGAAGCCAAGGCGCTGTTCCAGGCGAACCCCCCGGATGACCCTTGTCGGGTCCTCTACGAAACTAAGATTGTGGAGCACCCTCAGCATCCTGCCCTGGACATCCTGGCGTCCGGCAAAATAATCGACCAGCATCCCCCAGCTTGCTCTGGTTATGGATATGGCCATTGCGTTAACCGAGTAGTCCCTGCGGTAAAGGTCATGCTTGAGGGAGTCTATCGAAACCTGCGGCTGAGCCACCGGGTATTCGTAGAACTCGCGCCTGGCGGTAGCCACATCAACCTTGCGGCCATCGGGGAAAATAATTGTTCCGGTCCTGAATCTCTGATGGATCGCCACCCGGCAGCCATCCTTAACCCATGATTCCAGAAAGGCTACGGCATCCCCCTCTATGACTATATCAAGATCCTCATTTGGCCTTCCGAGAAGCAGGTCACGGACAAAGCCTCCGACCACGTATGCCGCCACGCCCATACCGGAAGCCCTGTCTCCGAGTTTCCGCAGCAGCGCTGATACCGGCGCCTTAAGAAAGGCGGCCATGATCCCCGAAACTTTTTCGATCCATGGCATCTCCGGAGCCACGATCCTTGCCTCTGATGGAAGGGACCTTGGGAACAGCGCCCTCAGAATATCCGTCCGAGTCACTATTCCCAGGATCTCGCCGTCCCTGGTTACGGGGATCCGTCCGATGTTTCTGGACACCATCATCCGGTGCGCCTCTGCTACGGAGGCCCCGAGCATGATGGTCAGGGGATCCCCGGTCATATAATCCTCGACAAGAGCCGAGCCCAGACCGTGGATCTTTGCCTTGTCGAGGTCTTTCCGGGTGATGATCCCCAAAAGTTTTCCATCAAGCGCCACCGGCAGGGCTGCGTGTCCGTACCTTATCATCAACCTGTAGGCTTCCTCGACCGATACTTCCGGGGATATCGCCATAACTGGACTTGTCATAACCTCGCTGACGGAAACCAGGGGCTGGATGGCCTGTTCAAGGCGGCCTTCCAGATCTGCGAGAACATCCTGGGGGACCACTCCAGTGAGCGTTACCGCCGCAGCCTGTGAGTGCCCACCTCCCCCAAGTGGCGAAAGGAACTTGGCAACGTCGATTATCTCCTCTCTCCCCCTGGCAACGACATAGACCTTTTTCTCCATCTGGACGGCGGCAAGGACCACATCCGCGTCGAAGTAATCCCTCAGGCGGTGGACAAATAGCGACAGGCCATCCACATAAACCGGGTTCGACATTGACGAAAGGACCACCTTGGCCCCGTGAATGTACCTCTCCCTTGCGTTTTCGATAAGCCTGTCAAGGATCCTGCGTTCCGAGCTGTCCAGGGGAAGTTCAATGTGCGCGGAGATCGCCGTCATATCCGCACCCAGGGCCTTGAGGCTTAATACGGCCCGGAAATCTTTTTCCGATGTAGCCCCGAAGGTCAGGGCTCCTGTATCTTCGTAAATCCCCATGGCAAAGAGAGTCGCTTCCTGGGGAGATATGGCAATTCCCTCTTCAAGGAGTATTTCGACAAGAATCGTAGTTGTGGCGCCAACAGTCTCTATAACCGAAAAATCTGCATTAATGTCATCCTGGACGGCAGAGTGATGGTCATACACGTGAACCTCGAGGCCGGGGCGGCCGAGAATGTCCGCGAAGGAGGCGATCCTCGCCGGCGACCTTGCGTCCACGACGATAAGGGTCGTTATCAAGTCCATGTCTATCTGGCTTGGGGTGAGGACCTCCCATCTTCCCTGGTTGCGCTTGAGAAACTCCCTTACGTTGCGCCCCGCCGAGCCCGAAAAACAGGGCCTGGCTCCGGGGTAGAGCTTTGAGGCCGCAACCATTCCGGCAAGGGAATCAAAGTCGGCCCCGATGTGAGTTGTGATGATCTTCAACTTCCCGTACCCTCCATAGCCCACAAAAGAACGTGCTTCGGGACGAATGCGCACTTTTGGACCGCGACAGGCAAACCGCCCCCCGGATGCACTTTTTCAAGCAAAGCCGAAACTTCTTCAAGGCTCCCCCGCCTGACGAAGGCGGAAACAAAAAATCCGGAATCTGGTATTCGAACCTCGGCGGCAAGGCCGCTTCCGCTGAGAATTCCGCAGATCAGGCCAGCTTCATCGGCTGAAAGCTCACCGACGGAGATCAGCATTATAGAAGATGCCGCAAGAAAACGGCGCGCGAGATCCCTTGCCTCGCGCTCGAGCCTTTCCAGACTGCCATCGTTCGTCATCACGAGATCGGCCATGCCCTGTTTTTTGCTTCGCTCCAGAAGCCAGCGCTCACGCCTTATCATCTCTTCCGGACCCCAACCCCGTGATCTGTTCCGGGAAAACCTGAGTTCCATGGCAGCCTCGACGTAAACCGTCAGATCGATCCATTCCGGCACTCCATTCTCGAAAAGGAGAGGGATCTCCGCCACAACCCATCCGTCAAGGCGCCTGACCCTTTCGGCCATTATCTCCCGGACCATCGGATGGATGGCATCGCAGAGCCAGCGGTATTCGGTCTCGTCATCAAACACTATGCGGGATACGGCAGCGTGGTCGGGCATTCCGTCGCCGGAGAGGATCACGCGCCCCCATCTCCCTGTGGCAAGCGATATCACCTCTTCCGTTTTCCAGAGTTCCGCGACAACGGCGTCGGCGTCCACCACATGTGCGCCCGCGGCCGCCCAGATAGAGGAAAGGGTGGATTTACCCGCCCCAACGTCTCCGGTTAGGCCAACCGCCAGCATGAGAACCCTCCTCCTCGCCCCTGTCTTCGGTGCTCTTGAATTCATCGGGGATCTCCCACAAAAACCTTGAAAAACCGTTGCGCTGGATCGTTCCGAAGAGGACACGGCTCCGGGCCGCTGTCATGTAAAGCCGCTCCTCCGCCCTTGTCATTCCCACGTAGCAAAGGCGTCTCTCCTCTTCCAGGGTATCGGGGTCGTCCATGCACCTGTAATGAGGAAATATCGTCTCCTCGAGCCCTGCGAGGAATACTACGGGAAACTCCAGTCCCTTTGCGGCGTGGAGGCTCATAAGGCTTACGCGTTCGGTATCTTCGTCGATAAGGTCAAGATCGGTTACCAGCGCGATCTCCGCAAGCATCGTCTCCAGGCCCCCTTCCGAAGTGGTCACGGAAAGAAGCTCGCGGACATTCTCCGCCCGCTCCCTCCACCCTTCCGGGTCGAACTTTCTGAGTTCGTCCTCATAGGACATTTCCAGCATAATGTAATCGATCACCGCTGGTATCTCGGTTCGCATCTCAAGTATGCGGCACATATGAAGCGCCAGTTCGCAGATCCCCTGTTTCGCCTTTCCCGCGAGGCCGGCTCCGTTTTGGGAGATATCCTTCCAAACCAATTCGGCAGGGATTGCCCGGTTTCCGTCAATGTACTCACCTGTCTTTTCCAGGCTCTTCTTTCCAAGTCCCCTTGTCGGGACGTTGCCTATCCTTTCAAGAGCCGCCGAGTCGACGGGGTTGACGGCCAGCCGCATGAACGCTATCACGTCCTTGACCTCCCGCCTCTCGTAAAAAGCAGTTCCGCGGACGATCCTGTAGGGGATGTCGTTCCGGAGGAGGGCTTCTTCGTATTGGCGGCTCATGGCATTTATCCTGTAGAGGATGGCCATTTCCTTGAAGGGAAATCCTGTTCCCCGGAGCCTCATTATCTCCCCGGCGGCAAAGGCAGCCTCCTCCCTTTCGTTCCTCGCGAGGAGGACGTGTATTTTCTCTCCGCCCGCCCTCGAGGTCCAGAGTTTCTTGGGTTTTCTTTTCGAGTTGTTCCTGATCACCCCGTTTGCCGCGCCCAGAATGTTGCCTGTAGAACGATAGTTCTGCTCGAGAACGATCACCTTTGCTTTGGGAAAATCCTTTTCGAAGTTAAGGATCATATTCATGTCCGCGCCGCGCCAGCCGTAGATGGATTGATCGGGGTCACCCACAACCATGATATGTGGGTCTTCACCGGTAAGCAGTTTCAGGAACATGTACTGGGGGCGGTTTACATCCTGGTATTCGTCCACCAGGATCCATTCGAAGCGTGCCCTTTCCCGATTCAGCAGTTCTCGGTCGTTAAGCATAAGATGAAGAGGAAGAACGAGAAGATCGTCGAAATCGGCCGCCCCCTGGCGAGCCAGTTCCTGCTGATATTTCGGGTAGATGGAATCCACCGGGAATTCCAGTACCCTTGGAACAAGGAGCCTCTGATCACCCTCCGCCTTGGCCCTCGATATGCCTTCGATGATCCATCCCGGCTCAAAGCGCTTCTGATCTATGTCCAGGTCCTTCATTATCCCCTTGACCAGAGATCTGACATCGGAGCGGTCGAAAATGGTTGAAATTTTCCTTCGAGCTATCCTTTCGAGATCTTTGGAGTTTCTGATCAGAAAACGAAGACCGAATGAGTGGAATGTGCCGATATCCAGTCCTTTCAGGTCTGTGCACAGAAGTTTCCGCACCCTCTCCTGCATCTCGCGTGCTGCCTTGTTGGTGAAAGTGACAGCGAGGATCGAGGAAGCGGGTACTCCTGTCTCGGAAACAAGCCAGGCAAACTTATGGGTCAGCACCCTGGTCTTGCCGCTTCCAGCCCCGGCCAGAACGAGCAAGGGGCCGGAACAATTCCTTACAGCTTCGGCCTGGGTCTCGTTCAGCGATGCGATCAGTTTCTCTCCTGCGGGAGTTATCGTCATCTTTTCTCCCCCAGCCATCTGGAGAGAAGCGCCTTCCACTCCTGCATTCCGTCACCCGCGGTCGCGGATATTTCGATCTTTTTCGCATTCGGATTCAGCCTCGACACGTCGCCCCAGAAAAGCTCTCTGTCGAAAGGAATGTGCTTGTTAAGGTCGATCTTGGTCAGCAGCACCGCCCCCGCTTCACAGAAAAGATGCGGATATTTCAGAGGCTTGTCGGGCCCCTCCGGCAAGCTGCAGACAGCTACCTTATAATCCTCGCCAAGGTCGAATTCCGCCGGACAGACAAGGTTTCCGACATTCTCGATGAAGACGATATCGACTTTGTCCAGCGCCAGTTCTTCAAGAGCCTTCTCCACAAGGTGCGCCTCAAGATGGCACCCTCCGTGAGTGTTGATCTGTACGGCCTGTGTCCCGGTGCGGGCTATCCGCTCCGCATCTCTCGATGTGGCGATGTCTCCTTCGATGACGGCCGAACGGAGATCCGTTCCCGCAAGAGTGGATTCCAGCAGTGTCGTCTTCCCGGCCCCGGGAGATCCTATCAGGTTGACCATAAGAATTCCTCGATCCTTCAGATCACGGCGCAAACGGTTTGCGATCTTTTCATCGGCCGCCATTACAGATTGGCGAATGCTTATCCTTCGGGGCATCCTGATCCTCCACCTCCACTGAATCTATATCCAGCTCCATGCCATGGGTTATCTCCGAGTCGCTGCTGCCGCATTTCGGACAGGAAAAGAGCTCCTCTTCCCAGGCATAACCACAGGCTCTGCATCTCCCGGCAAGCGGCAACTCGATTATCTCCAGTTCAGCGCCCTCGAGTGCGGTACCTTCCGCAGCCACCGAGAAGGAGAACTTCATTACATCGGGGATCACCTGGCGCATCCTTCCTATCCTTAAGGTCACCCTGCTAACCCTGTGCCAGCCGTTCTTTTCAGCATGATCTGCAAGAAGATCTATGATAGATTTCACAAGCGAGAGTTCATGCATTTTCTCTTTTCCCACCGGCGGCAGATATAAAGACATTGTTTTCATGAAAGGGGGCCCCGTACCCCGGGCTGGCCATCGGAAGTGTCAGCGAATTGACCCCGGCAATGCCCTGTCTGACAACGCAAAAATCATCCCCGACGCCGGGATCACTCCTCACAACCGCCTTCATGGAACCGCTGCCCCCTCTGATGATAACCCTTGAGCGATCGACAAGACCCAGAGCCGAGAGATTTTCGGGCGATAGAACCACCTCGGGAACGCCGGCATTTTCCGAGGACGATCCTGCGGTCTGTCCGTTGATATATCCGGCCACGTGAACAGTCACCATCCTGAGTCCCCTGGAAAAGGGTGACTGCTCAGGGGTCTTTTCCGGCATTCTCGCTACCGCGTGCCCATTCCCCCATGTCTCCGGCTCATTCCAGGAGTATATCCCCTCAGAGATCCGCTTAATCCGCTGGTCGTCAAGGAGGATTCTGTCCATCTCAATGCGCTCTCTTTCGAGATCGGCGTTGATCCCCATCTTCCGGGCCAGGCCACTGAAGATCTCAAGATCGCTTAATACACCCTCCGGTGGATCCACGGCCTTGACGGCCCGGGAAAGATACTGGTGCCACCAGGAACCCCTCCAGTCGGGCCCCTCTTCAAGGAACATGGACGCGGGGAGCACCAGATCGCTCATATGTGCGGTCTCCGTCATGAACAGATCGACGCATACCTTGAAGGGGATACGGGACATGGTCTCCGCGAAAGCTCCCGCGCAAGGAGACTGTTTTGCCGGATTCCCTCCGCAGAAAACTGCGACGCCGAGGGGCGGGCTGATATTTCCCCGTGAGTACCAGGATGATACCGGCATATTTCGGATAACAGGGGAGGTCCGTAAAAGCGATCGCGGAAAGAGGGTCATCTCGTCCTTTCCGAAGATAACTCCCCCTCCGCGTTCCTCAAGACCGCCCAAAAGGACTGAAAGAGCGGCAAGAGCGTGGAAAGTGTCGGACCCGGCCAGATATCTCTGGATGCCGTAACCGGGGTATAGGGCCACCGGCCTGTTCTCGATAAGCCAGAGGGCAATTTCATCGATCTCATTTTCCTTGAGGCCCGTGCTTTCCAGGGCGGCACTACGGTCGAGCCCCGAAAGCATGGCCTCGAAGGCCGCCGGATTTGAGACATTATTTCTCCAGGAGCCACAAACAGCCCCAGTTTCCAGAAGTCGTGCGCAAAGCAGGATGGCGAGCGATCCGTCACTTCCTGGGCGGACCCGCCACCAACTGTCGGCGATCCGCGTCGTCGCGGTCTCCCTTATCTCTATTGCAGCCACGCTTCCCCCTCTGTTCCTGAGGTGCCCTATAAGGGGAAGAAGGTGCGTGTTCGTCTCAGCCGCATTGCGCCCCCACAGCAGGACTCCCATGCTGTGAGAGGAGATATTATCCGGCAGCATCACCGGGGTAAAGCCGAACGTTTTTTTAAGCCCCGCTACTCCCGCCGCGCCGCACAGAGATCCGATGGTCGTCGTGTAACCCCCAAGGGTCGCAAAAACATTTCCGAGAAGATTTTTCGAAAAATACAGCGAACCGTAACCCCGGGAGAAAAAAACCGAGAGCGGCCCCCAGCGCGAGATGGAGTCTTCGGTCTTATTTGCCCAAAGGGACCATGCCTCATCCCAGGAGATCATATCCCAGGAAGAACCGTTTCTGCGGAGGGGGGTTTTAAGCCGGGAGGGGTGCTTTCTGACGAGATCCCAACGTGCCCCCTTGGGGCATATAAAGCCTCCTCCAAGCGGAAATTCCGGATTCGGCCCAATGGACAGAGAGCCGCCACTTTCCTTTCTGGCCAGGAAGGGACAGGCATCAGGACAATCATAGGGGCAGGCTGTCGGAATGGAGTTTTCCAAAGTCATTCACCTCAGGATTTTCAGGATCGAAAAGGGCTTTACGGCAAACTGAAAAACAAAGGTGGGGCCGCAAGGAAGACCCCACCATCTGCAAAGGAATTTAGAGGGATTTTGGAGGATCAGATCCTATTCCTCCGGGACAAGAAGCCCGTAACCTCCGTCCTTCCTTCGGTATACAACGTTTACGTTCCCGTTATCACCATTCCGGAAAACGAAGAAAGTATGGCCGAGTAGATCCATCTGCATGGTGGCCTCCTCCGGAGACATGGGTCTGAAGGGGAATTTCTTGGTCTTGACGATCCCTTCAGGTTTCTCCTCCGGTTCGGAGACCTCGTTGACAAAACCTTCGATCTCGAACGACACATCGATTGACTTCATGCGCGCCTTGTCCTTGAGGAACGACTTGTGCTTTTTGATCTGACGCTCGATGCTCTTCAGGCACTTGTCGAACGCCTTGCGAATGTCAGGAGCATAATCCTCTCCCCGCATTATCACCCCGTTCACATCGGCAGTGATCTCGACTACGTTCATTCCCCGGTTGAAACTGACCTCTACCTGGGTGTCCCGGATGCGGTCAAAAAACTTCTCAAGCTTGATGAGTTTCTTTTCCATGTAATCCTGGAGATCGTCCTTCAGTTCGGCATTGCGGGTTACAAACCGGACATCCATGGCTCTTCCCCCATTCTTGCGTGTCATATACATAACTGTCCTGAGGATATTCTATCACCAGGAGAACGCGCGCACAACGACTCTACCTGTTTATCAATGCATTTTGCATTTATGAAGGCGGCATTCTCGTTTCGCTACTGCAAATGCCCTATAATTTAAAAAATGAAAGGGTCTTTTGCAGTTATCATTCTCTTAAGAAATGGAGATGACAGTATTTGAAGATTTCCGCAAGGGCATCCAGAATGGAACCTTCCGCGACCTTGGCGGTTGTTGCGAAGGCCAAGACTCTTAAGGCGCATGGTAAACCTGTAATATCATTCGGTGCGGGCGAACCGGACTTCGACTCCCCTCCGGGGGCGGTCAGATACGCCGAGAAGGCGATCCGCGAGGGACAGACCCACTACACCCAGTCCAATGGTCTGCCGGAACTCAGGGAGGCGGTCAGATCCTACTACTCAAGCCGCTTTCGCCTCGATTTCAGGGCTGAGCAGATCATAATAGGAGCAGGAGCAAAACCGCTTTTATACGAGACACTGGTATCCCTTGTCGATCCGGGGGACGAGGTGGTGGTATTTTCCCCCGCCTGGGTCAGCTATGTCGAGCAGATCCGTCTTCTGGACGGACACGAGGCTATCGTTGACACCACGGGCACAGGGTGCATTCCTGACACCGCTATTACCAGAAAGGCTATAACCCCCCGAACCGTCGGCATTCTTATCAACACACCCAACAACCCCACAGGAGCCGTTTACGGAGAAAAAACTCTCCGCGAGATCGCCTCACTGGCCATTGAGAAAGACCTCTGGATCATTTTCGACGAGATCTACGAACGGCTGACATACGGCTCCGCAACCCATCTCAATCTTCTTTCGCTAGTGCCGGATGTCGCCGACAGGACGATCCTTATCAACGGCGTGAGCAAGGCGTTTGCAATGACCGGCTGGAGGATCGGGTATGCCCTGGCCCCCGATCGAATAGCCGGCAAGATCGGGGCCGTACAGGGGCACCTGACATCAAACGCCTGCTCCATCGCTCAGTGGGCGGCGCTCGGGGCTTTGCGAGAGGGTGAGGCCGACGTCGTCAAGATGCGGGAGGAGTTCTCGAACAGGCTGAATCTCATGGTAGATTCCCTGGGCAAAATGCCGCACATCGCTTTTACCATACCCCAAGGGGCTTTCTACGTCTTCGTGGACATCCGCAAGACGATAGGAGGTTCTTTCGACGGTCGCGTTATCAGGGGCGATGGCGATTTCTGCGAGGCGCTTCTGGAGAGCGAATATGTGGCCGCTGTTCCGGGCAGCGCCTTCGTTGCTCCGGGTCACATAAGGTTGGCTTATGCCAACTCCGCGGAAGAGATCCTTGATGGAATGAAAAGGCTCCACCGCTTCCTGGACCGGATCGTGCTACCATAAAATGAAGGGGCATCCGCCGCTACGACGGACGCCCCTTCATTTTTCATGCCTACGCTAATCCTCGAGGATCTCCTTCTCCTTGACTACCATTATCTCGTCGATCTTCTTGATGTGCTCATCTGTGGTCTTCTGAATGGATTCGAGAAAATCATGCATTGAATCCTCGCTGAGGCTGCCGTCTTTTTCCATCTTCCTGAAGACGTCGTTAGAGTCTCGTCTCAGGTTTCTGATCGCCACCCTCGTTTCCTCCGAAAATTTCTTGACCAGTTTCGAAAGTTCCACGCGGCGCTCTCCGGTCAGTTCCGGGATGTTCAGCCGGATGTTCTCGCCGTCCACCGACGGATTGATGCCCAGCGAGGAGGCCTGGATCGCTTTTTCAACGGCCTTGACGGCCGTCTTGTCCCAGGGTGTTATGACTATCTGCCTGGCGTCTGGCGTCGATATCGTTCCCAGCTGGGACATCGGGGTTTGCGTCCCGTAATAGTCAACCTTGATGTCGCTGACCAGGGCCGGGTGCGCCCTGCCGGTCCTGATGCCAAGCAGCTCTTTTTTAAGGTGCTCGACCCCTTTTTCCATCTTTTCCTTCATCCTTTTGATCTCCAGTTCAGGCATTCTCATCACTCCTTTTCATGATGGACAATAGTTCCAACCTGCTTTCCAAGGATCAATATGTCCCGGAGCGTACCCTCCTTGAGAATGTTGGCAACCAGAATAGGGATCCGGTTTTCCATGCAGAGGGAAAACGCGGCGGCATCCATAACCTTTAACTGCTTCTGCAGCGCTTCCAGATAGGTGATCCTGGGAAGCATCTTTGCGCCCGGATTCTTTGCCGGATCCATATCATATATACCATCGACCTTTGTTGCCTTCAACAGACAATCGGCCGATATCTCCGCGGCCCTGAGGGCAGCGGCGGTGTCGGTTGAGAAGAAGGGCGATCCCGTTCCGGCCGCGAAAATGACGATCCTTCCCTTTTCCAGGTGCCGGAGCGCTTTCCTGCGGATAAAGGGCTCGGCCACCTCACGCATCTCGATTGCCGTCTGAACCCTCGTGGGAACTCCGAGCCGTTCAAGGACGTTCTGCAAGGCGAGGGAGTTTATCACTGTCGCGAGCATTCCCATGTAATCCCCCTGTGCCCTGTCAAGGTCTCCGCCCTCGATCTGGGAGCCCCGGAAGATATTTCCGCCTCCAACGACCATGGCGATCTCAAGGCCGTTTTCCGACAGGGCAGCTATCTCCCTGCAGATCTTCCTGATGGCATTCATATCAAGACCAAAAGAGGAATCGCCTGCCAGAACCTCTCCCGAAAGCTTGAGAAGAACTCTGCGATAGGAAGCCATAGTAAACAACACCTCCAGAATTGTCAGCGGCAGGATAAAAAAGGGGCGGGGTTGGATCCCCGCCCCTTTTCAAAACTATTCTCCTATCGTGAAACGGGCGAATCTCCTTACAACAATATTCTCGCCCATTTTGGCTATCTCCTGCACTACCAGATCCTTTATCTTCTTCTCCGGATCCCTGATGTATTTCTGCTCCAGCAGGCAGCTCTCCTCGAAGAATTTCGCTATACGCCCCTCTGCGATCTTGTCGACGATCTGCTCCGGCTTCCCCTCGTCAAGAGCCTGCTGGCGGTAGATCTCCTTCTCTCTGTCAAGGTCGCACTGAGGTACTTCCTCTGACGTGAGGTAACTTGGGCCGGCGGCGGCGATGTGCATGGCGATCTCTTTGCCCAGCCCCTGGAACTCATCGGTTCGGGCAACGAAATCCGTCTCGCAATTCAGCTCAACGAGCGTGCCGATCTTGCCGTTTGTATGAATATAACTGAAAACCCGCCCTTCGGAAGCTGTCCTTCCGGCTTTCTTGGCGGCTTTGGCGAGTCCTTTCTCACGCAGATAATCAACTGCCTTTTCCAGATCGCTGCAACACTCGGAGAGGGCCTTGCGGCAATCCAGAACACCGGCTCCCGAGCGGTATCGAAGTTCCTTTACTGCATCAAGATCCACAGTCATGTTCTAGGCCTCCTTCCAGCCCTTGCGCTCCAGCAGCTCCTTGTCGACGATAACCTCTTCGACCTTTCCAAAATTCTCGTGGATCTTGTCGGTCTCCTCGAGAACGGCCCTCTTTTCGTCTTCATCGGACTCGGAGACTGCTTCGGCCTCCTCCTTGATGCCGTCTTCACCCTGGCGTCCCTCGATGACCGCAGATGCCATCAGGCCTACGATCAGCTTGATCGCCCTTATGGCGTCGTCGTTCCCGGGGATCGGGTAGTCGATCAGGTCGGGGTCGCAGTTCGTGTCTACAATTGCAACGATAGGGATCCCAAGTTTTCTGCCCTCGAGTACCGCGATGTCCTCGCGTTTGGGGTCAACGATTACAAGCGCATCGGGGGTATCTCTCATGTCCTTTATTCCGAAAAGATATTTCTCCAGTTTCGCACGGTCTTTGGCGAAACCGACTAGCTCCTTCTTGGTCCATTTTGTCGAGCCATCAAGAAAATCAGGAGTGTTGAGCTCGATCATCCTGGCAATTCTTTTCTTGATGGTCGGGAAATTCGTCAGAAGACCTCCGAGCCAGCGATGGGTGATGTAAAACTGTCCGCTGCGGATTGCCTCATCCTTTATCGTTTCCTGTGCCTGCTTTTTGGTTCCTACAAAAAGAACGCTTCCTCCGCCCTTGGAGACCTCTCTGAGAAAATCATAGGCCTTTTCAAGACCCTTGACCGTCTTCTGAAGATCGACGATGTAGACGCCGTTTCTCTCCGTGAAAATAAAGGGCTTCATCTTGGGATTCCAGCGCCTTGTCTGGTGGCCGAAATGCACTCCGCACTCCAGCAGTTGTTTCATGCTTACTACTGCCACCTGTTTCCCCTCCTTGAAATGGTTTTCCCTCCGCGACCTTCAGCCGACTGCGGGATCCGCCGTTAGGGGCGGACACCCCCGCTTCCGTCAGATCGTGTGTGTGATAAGGGCCACAGGGGAGTATATCACAGGTCAAGATTGACCGGCAACAGTTTGTGGAATACCATATACTCCGTATACCTACTTTTTACATATATG
This sequence comes from Thermovirgaceae bacterium, assembly GCA_030656095.1. GTDB lineage: Bacteria > Synergistota > Synergistia > Synergistales > Thermovirgaceae > UBA2252. Next base: position 23,298 of record JAUSOU010000146.1, read on the forward strand.
CTTTGGGGGGAACTTTTGATGGTCAAGATGTCGCTCATCGAACAGTTGGAAAACATGAAGCCAACTCAGAAAGCCATGCTCAACAGACTGAAACGCGTAGAGGGACAGCTTCGCGGGATACAGCGGATGATCATCGAGGAAAAACCATGCCAGGAAATTCTCCTTCAGCTCTCCGCTGCAAGAAAGGCAATGCAGAACGCCTGCATCGAGATACTCAAGAGCTACGTCAAGAAATGCCTTGCTGAATCTCGATCGCCGGACATGGAAGAACTTGAAAAACTCATCGCCACCCTCATAGACATAGCCCCTATTCCCGCTTCCCGGGATCAGGAATCCTAGAGATTTATCTTTTGGTGGTCGGATCGACCCGGAGGATGTCCATCACTCTTCCTGCGGAAGCAAAAGGCCCAGGAGTTCGCCTACAGGGAAGGACTTTCCAGTAACTGTATCGACGAGGCTTCCCCCGGAACGGATCCAGACCTTCCAGCAGGCCCGGGCCTCGGATTCTCTTGCCATAACATGAGAAGACCCGGCCAGGGCTCTCCACCCCTCCCGCCCTTCCGATACTCCCGCGCTCTCGGCGCTTGAAACTGCCCGGTCTAATGCGACGTTCACGGGAAGTTTGCGGCCCTTTGGCTCTCCCCCGGCTATCTTCGGGACATTTTTAGCGGCAACAATGGAGACTCTTCCGCCCACCGCCTCAACGATCGCCATAACTGTCTTGTACTCGGGCCTGGCAAGAAGGCCCGTGGTAAAAATCTCTAGCGGCACAATATATACCGGCTGGAGGAAGAGCTCATCCTGACCGCTCCATTGGACTGCTGGAACTAAATGGCCGCAGAATTCCTTGCCTGTCGCCATAATTTTTCCCTCCATAAAAAAGCGACCCCTTGCAGGGGACCCAGCGCTCCTGCTGCACCAGAAAGGCCATATACCGCTGCTCCCTTCCGGGCCTGGCGGGGTTTTATGGACTTTCGTCGCACAGGACTGGATCCCCAGCAAAAAATCGCCAAAGTTTGGCGGAGAAGGAGGGATTCGAACCCACGGGACGTTGCCGCCCAGACGCTCTCCAAGCGCCCGCCTTCGACCACTCGGCCACTTCTCCATTAGTCAACACTCAGTATATCAAATATGGCGGAGAGAGTGGGATTTGAACCCACGAGACGGCTCATCACCGCCTAGACGATTTCGAGTCGCCCGCCTTCGACCAACTCGGCCATCTCTCCAACCTGCTCCCGACCCTTAATGCGGCGGGCCTGAAAGAACTCCCGGAGCATTTTAGCACATTCTTCCGCGAGAATACCACCGGTTACGATGCACTGATGATTCAATCTTTTGTCACGCGGTATGTCGTAAAGAGTACCGCATGCTCCCCAGTGGAGATCCCTCGCCCCGAAAACGATTTGCCTCACCCTTGCCTGAACCATGGCGGCAGCGCACATAGGACATGGCTCCAGAGTCGAATAGACAATGCTCTCCTCCAAAAGCCATCTTCCGGTACTGGCAGCGGCTTCCCTTAGAGCCAAAATTTCGGCGTGAGCTGTCGGGTCATTGAGGCTCTCGCGAAGATTGTGTCTCCTGCCTTTTACGCTGCCGCCGATCACTACAAGGGACCCGACAGGCACCTCTCCTGCCGCGACCGCGGTCAGCGCTTCTTCGATCGCAATGCGCATGAATATTTCATGTCTGACCCGCTCGCTATCCATGCTGGGCAACTCCTTATCAAGTATACGGCGAGAATTGTATCAAAAAAGGGCCTCCCGAAAGAGGCCCTTCATAATTGATGTGGGAGATCCTCAGCGTTTTCTCATGCTTCTGACGAGAGAAACGAAGAGCACAAACAGCACCAGGGATGTTCCCAGCGCGAATATGCCCACCGTGGTCCTGTCGCCGCGGAACCGCTCCAGTATCTTTTCGTACCACTGCTGCGGCGTTTTGGCCGACGGTTCCGGCTCCGGAGTCTCCAGGTAGAATGGAATAACACGGCCGTCCGGCGAGACCAGGCAGACATCTCCGCGAAGGCGTGCTCTGACAAGGGCATCGTTGAACATCTCGCCGTCGGGGATCGTCCTGGCCCACCCCATTACCAGAGACAGGCTGGAATCCTTCTGGGCGAGAAGTTGGAAAATGGCGGCACTCTCTCCGAACTCCGGGACCACAGGGACACTCTGCCCCGAGATGATCCTGGCGTTCTTTGCATCGTACCCCACTGAGATCGGGATACCCTTGGCAACTATCTCCGAAACCGGCGCGACTATGACCGAATGCCCCTCGGGCTTGTCCCAGGAGAAGGACGCCAGACTCTTGACGGTAAGGGAGAGATCCCCCAGGAGACTCTGCTGCCAGTTGATCAGGATATGCCCGAGTGAAGTCAGGGCGCTTCCGCTCACGTTGGGACTCAGATAAACCGTCATAGTCTTGTCGGATATCGCGTAAGGAAGAAACTCGAGCAGGGGTGCTACACGCTTCAGGCTGTGAGGAAGATGGAGATACGAGGACTTGTCAACGACAAGCCAGGCTGCCTCTGTGAAGTTGTGCCCGCAGTCGAAGGTGTCGATATCGAGATAAGCCCTCATGTTGAAGTTGAGGAAATCTCCGCCCTTGAGGTCTTTCGGAACAGGTACAACCAGGCGCCCCTCCTCCGAGGTCGTAATTCCCAGGGGCACCGATTTTCTGGGCACATCATCGAAATCAACGGTCAGTGCAGACTTCCTCGCATTCAGCACCGGTGAGTGCCTGTATCGCAGGACTATCTGGGGTGTCCCCTCCAACTCCCATTGCGGGGGAATCCTGAAAGACATGAACTGCTCGTGGCTGTAGGTTCCCCGGAAGACTACATCACCGGTGAACACTTCAGAGAAAGGAAGTTCCGCTTCCATTTCGCTCCTGACCTGTATTTGCGGAAGCGGCGTATTCAGAGCCAGGGATAGTTTCCTGACATTCATCTGTTCCTTGAGTTCGGGGAGCATCATTGCCCGGACCCCGAAACGGACGCCCTGGGATGTTTCCGCTGTGATCAGGAGTCTCCCCTTGCCGAAGCTGTTGAGGAACGATGACAGGTAACACAACCCCTTTATGGAATCCGGGGTTCCGAAGGATTCAAGCACCGTCTTGGGCAGCTTGTCCTTCCTCCCTATATAGATGATGTGAAAGGTCGAAGCGATCTCCGGGGTTACCGCGCTCGCGGGAACGACGCGCGGCCGGAAATCCTTGAACCTGGACTTTCGGGCCCAGGAAATGAGCATGTCGAACGCCGCTTCTGCCTCTGCCGGCTCAAAGTCGTCCGGTATCACTATGACACTGTTGTCCTTGTGATTAAGGTTGTTCTCGAAGAAGGGAGAGGTGAAATTCATCAGGCGCAGATCGCTTCTGGGCAGGTATCGCATATGCACGAAGCTCTCCCGGTGAATTCGCATCCAGTTGCCGGGGTTGTCGATATCCTGGCACTGTTCATCTATGGACCTCATGTAACTGTTCAGAGTTATCGTGTTTGTCCCCTCCCCGAAATATTCGGGGCTCACCGGGATCTTGATCTCGCCCTTCCAGACGTTCTTTGTGTCCATTACGATAGTGTAGATGGGGTCGTTATTTACGCTGACCACAATGTTGGAGAGCTTGGGGTTTGTCGTTTGGGAGTGGCTCAGGACCAAGTGTATATAGCTTCCGTCGAGAACCTTCCAGGTCGGGGAAATATCAACAAAAAAGGACTGGGTCGAAAAAACGCTGCCGACCGAAATATCAGTTGTGGTGAGCGTCGAGTTGAATGTCTGGGAATCTTTTCCGTAAGTCCCCGGAGCCGACACAAGCCCTTGCGTGCCTGTAGCGGACGCAGGGGCGGAAACCTGCGCTTCGCTTTTTTCGGTCAGCTTGGGTTCGGCGGCCTGAGCGGCTCTTTCCGGGGACAGGTCGAGGACGATCCTGTCCGGTTTCGAAAGAGCAAAGTGCTTGATCGAAACCCCGGGGGTCCTGAGGGCTATGCTGACTATTGTGTCGCTCCCCGAGGAGGTGGCGCGATAGGACAAAGCGGCCCTGTTAGACGGGAAATTTCCGGATGTCTCACGTGGACTCCCCGTCCTGACAGTCACTTTAACCTCGCTGTTGGTCTTGACCACTGAATACTCGGAGGTTCGGTCCAGATCGATCACTATTCTGGCTCCGTCCAGCTGCAGTCCTGTCCGGATGGAATTTACGGAGCACTCCCCCAACCATGGCGTCGTCAGAACCCCCAGAGCGAGAACTCCCGCAAACGTTAAGCACAAAATACCCCGGGAAAAATCACTGCCTGACAGCTTCACTATCATCACCCCGCCCTCTCCGTCTTTACCCAAAAGTCTCCACCTTTTCTGAAAAGCGACAAAAAGCCCTTGATAAGAGCGTTGAACATCACGAGCAGCCAAAGCTGGCTGTAGGTAAAATACATTACAAGGGCGACAGCCAGGTTCGCGATCCTGTCCTCGCCGGGCTCCGCCGTCAGCGAAATTCCCATCTCGATCACAAAAAGCACCGCGGCGAGAAACCACAGAATATTGAAAGGGCCTTCCAGAACGATGTTTCCAAAGCCCGTCAATCCCAGCAGGAATATCACGAGCGAAGTCGTAACGCTCGTCAAAAACAGAAAGTAGATCAGAACCATGTAAAGAACATCCCAGTATAGCCGGAATTTGCCCCGAAAAAGCAGGGACAGAAAATACTTCCTCAGAACGTAGATGTTGCCCCTGGCCCACCTGGTGCGCTGCCTGAACCAGACTGACCATCTTTCCGGTTCCTCTTCCCACGTAACAGAATAGGGAACCATCTTTATGAACTTTCCCGCCAAGTATATCCTGATGGAAAGCTCCGTATCCTCGGTAAGGGCTTTGGGATCCCAGCCTCCGAGTGATTTTATCAGGTCGGTCCATACCACAAAATTCGTCCCCGGTATGGTCGCAAGCCGGTAAAGGCTCCACCTGCCAGCCTGCGTTGTCCACTGAAAGAAGATCGTCTCCAGATTGATAAACCTCGTAAGAAGGTTTCTGTCCTGATTGCGGGTTCTGAATTTGCCGATAACCGCTCCAAGAGTATCTCTGCCCTCTACAAGATTTCTGACCAGGTAGAGCAGAGCGCTCTTTTCGGGGGTGTTGTCAGCATCGTATACAGCTATTATCTCACCCGTTGCGTGCTCCAGTCCAAAATTCAGAGCCTCCGCTTTTCCCCTGCCGGATCTTTCTTTGGGGACCGTCAAAACCTTGACCCGGCCCTTTGAAGCGGCGCAGACTTTCTGGGCGATCTGGCCGGTTCTGTCGCTCGAGCCGTCGTTGATGCAGATGATCTCGACTTTTCCGGTCGGGTAGTCCATTGAAGCAAGAGAGAGCAGGGTCTTCTCTATAACGGCCTCCTCGTTGTGGGCAGGGACGAGAACGGTAACTGAAGGCAGTTCGCCGATGGGAGAGCTGTCAATCCGGCGTTTCTCTTCGGCCGCCACGATTGAATACCTGTAGCCGGCATAGGAGAGGATCACGTGATAAAGGAGAACGCTCCAGATAACTATAAGGCAGACAATGAAGATATAATCGAGCGGACCGATCATTCCCGGAACATCTCCCTTTTCTTGCGCCTTGTCTGGCGGAAATAAATCGCCCCAAGGACGATCGCCCCCGACACTCCCACGAAAAGGGGGATAAACCTGGTAAGCGGGACCTTGGTGAAAGCCAGTTGCCAGATGGGAGGCACCTCTACAACCTCGACAAGTGGATCTCCACCATAATCCTTCGCGCCCGCAAACTCAAATCCCCTATCCCTTATCTGCGGGATAAGCTCCCGGAGGTAGAGATCACCGGCAACATAAGGGTGATAGAAGAAACAGGCGAACGGATCCCTGACGATGCTGGTCAGGGTATCGAGCCGTTCGAGAATTGTTATTATCGACATTTTCTCGGCGTCTGTGGCTATGTAGCCCAGCTGTTCGGGAAGAACAGTGAGTCCCTCCCGGGATTTGTATATTATGTAGGGAAAATCCTGGGAAATGGTGTAACTTTCATCGGATATCATGAGAGATCCGGCGATGGTTCCGAAGTACTGCGTCAACTCCCTCTGAAGGCTGAGAGGCATATTGTAGTGAGGCGCCTCGAAGAGCTTGGGGTGCAGGCCCGCCTCCTTGAAAAGCCACAATCCGTACCGCATTCTTTCATGGAAGTACGCCTTCTCCTCGGGAATGAAATCGTCCGCATCGACATCCCAGAACTCGGACCCCTCCCCCGAAACCTGGTGATACTGGTGTGAGGTTCCATGCATGATGACCGTTCCGCCCATCCTTTCAGCCTTGATCAAAACATCCAGCAGGGGCGGGTTGTCGATCAGTAGAAGTGCGCGCGGTGCGCCTTTGGCGTTTATGAAGACCGGAAATACCGCCATGGAAAAGGGCACACCCTCACTGTAAAGGAAGTCTATAGAATCCTTGAGCCTTTTCAACCTCTCTCCGGAGTATGACGGGTTGATGTCCTCAAGCCTTACCATCGCCAGTCTTTTCGGAGAATGCGGCGCCTCCAGAATATCGTGAAGGACATCGGCCAGGATCCAGGCCGGAACCTCGAACATCGGGGCGCCATGGATCATCCAGCGGTTGCCTTCTCTCTCTATGAAGGGAACCGCTTCAGACGACTGGGACATCGCAACAAACGTCTTTCCAAATGTCTTTGACATCTTTTTTATGGAGAAGTCGTCCAGCCAGAAGCTTTTTCCTCTGTAGGTCACAAGATCGCATTCGTATTGTGATGGAAGAGCGCCAAGCCAGCGGTGTTCCCCGGCAAAGACTGTTATTCCGCTTCTCTTTTCCAGAGCGTTCCTGATATCCTCTCCGGGAACCGGCGAATCGTAGGACAGAAGAATAAAAACGGCGCCGGCTGAAATAATATCGCCGGGGTCGGCCTGGTCCAGACTTGCCGTTCTGGCATCATACTCCCTGAAATGCCCCAGCAGGTTGACAAGGGTGTTGGCGAAGGTCTCCGTCATGCCGTCATGAAGGACCAGCGCCGACTGAGCGGCGAAGGCTGTCCCGCATATAATGACGTTTGCAAAAAGAGCCGTTGCCAGGGCAAAGATCCTTTTCAACTGAAGAGATCCCTCCTCCGTCCCGCGGAGCGCTTAAGGTATATCATCAAAAGAAGCAGTCCCACGGCCGCCCCGAGATACAGAATCGCGTAGGCTGACCTTATCCCGATCCGCCTGGTCCTCTCGAAACCGCTGAGATCATCGATCTGCGCAATTCCATTGGCAAGAACCACACCCGAAGGAAGGTCGGGAGGAAATTCAGTGGAATACCCCTGCTTTTTCATCTCAAGGATAATAATTTCAAGCATCTCCACTCCAAGGGACGGGTCATAGGCAAACGACCCCAGGGCACCCCTGACTACAGTCATGTCAAGGCTTCGACCGAGAATGAGGGAAACTGTCTCCTGGGGGTTGTAGCGGGAAACATAACCCAGGTTCTCGGGCAAAAAAATCATGTTCCTGATTTCCGCCATAAACGGCGGAACATAGGAAGCTTCCGACGTCATGTCACTCGTCTGCAACCTGCCCACATAAAGATCAAACCTGTCCCCGACAATATCCAGGAGACCGGGGGGCAGCTTGTAGGCGGGTGCCATGAAGCCGGAAGGGTGTATCCCGAGTCTGGAGGAGACGGTCAGTCCGTCGGCCATTCGCGTCCTGAGGACCTCCTTCCCGCCTGGAAGCGGATGATCGTTCTCAAAATCCCAGAACTCGGCCGCGTTCTCGTAGGGAATCCTGTGGTAGTTTCCCGCAAAGCCCCGCATGATGATCGGGACCCCCTGTTCCGAGAGGCGCCGAAGGGCTTCAGCGAGGGGCCTGTTCCTGGCTATCGTGACAAGCTTGCCCGTTCCCCCCTCCCAGTTGGCCGGGGAATAGGAGACCGCAAAAGGAACAGCCTGCTTCGACAGCCATTCCGTGACTTCATTCAGCCTGCTCGCGTCAAAGAAGGGGTCTATCCCGTCAAGGCGTACAAAAAGGGTTCTCTTCTTCCATCCGGTCCCCAGGGCGTCGTGGAGAAGGTCCGCAAAAACCAGCTCTCCCCCTTCCCAGAATGGAACCCCTGCAAAGAGCCAGAACGATCTCTCCGGAATGTGGATGGCCAGGGGAACGGACCTTTGAAGGTCAGTGGCTTCAGCCAGGACTTTGGCGCCGCCCCCGGCCTCGAAAATAGCCGTCTGCTGCTGTTTTCCTGCAAAAATAGTCCTTTCTCCATATACGACGTGGTCAAAATCAAAGGGAACTCCCCCCCCTACGCGAATTCCGGGTGGTAGTTCTTTTGGTATTCCCGGTCCTGCCCACACGACGGGCCCTGAGTTTTCAGGAATGGGAATTTGGGAAACGCCCTCCAGGGTGGAAAGAATTACAACCCCGTCAAAATTTTCCCCATCCTTCGGGACAAAATCTCCGGATCCCCTCACGACAACCTCTTTTGCAAAATGCGAAAGCAGCACGCGCATCATAAGTACCGGATCCGCCGTGCTCGATGGCAAAAGGTCCCCGGAATCGTGAACGAGGAGAACTCGGCCGACGCGGGACGATTTCGCCTGCGCGGGCTGAACCAGCGGAAGGGTCATCAGAATCGTAAGGAAAATCATTAAAGATCCCCAACAGGACCACCTAACCGTGGTCATACTCGTAATCCCTCCTTGCAATGTTAAGCAAGGGGATATACTCTTCTCCATCCGCGGGGAAAGTGGCCGTGCCGATCCTGATTGTAAGGCGAATTCTTCTGAACTCCTCTCCCGCAGGGGAAATGTCCAGGTAAGGGAGGCGCTCCTTTACACGATCCGTCAGGATTTTTGTGCCGTCCTTTGGGGTGTTGGGCAGAACAAAAGAGAACTCGTCCCTTCCTATCCTGGACAGAAAGTCCTCGAGTCTCTTCATCCCCTTTAGCGTCTCAGCCACCTTCTGGATAACAAGTTTCTGGACGCGAAGACCGTGGACATCCTCGAGTTCCTCCAGAAAGGCGATCTTCACAAGCATCACCGAGAACTCGCCGCCGTATCTTTTGCAGCGGGAGATCTCCTCAACAACCCTGAATGCGAAACGCTTCGCGTTGTCCAGGCCGGTCATCTCATCGACGGCGACAAGATCCTCGATCTCCGTGCTGAGAGTGTTAAGCTTTTCGATGACACCATCGACCGACTCGTTGAGCGAGCCGCTGATAAAGGCCGCAGCCGGAACCGCCAGAAGCCAGAAAAGCTGGCTCGCCCCGATCAGAACGGGCTGCTGCAGCCAGAGTACGAGGCCGATCTTGATGGTGCCGTATCCGAAAAGAACTAAAAGGGCAACGATGAGGCTGCCCCGTAATCCCAGGGAAAGTCCTACGAACAGACACCCGGCCGTGACGATCGACATGACGTAATCCTCGAAGGGGATCGAGAAGTTCATGAACTGCCAGGTAAATAAAACCATGAAGCCGCAAAAAGCCGCGGTGAGCTTGAGAAAAATGCTCCTCTTAAGGGCTCTTTCGGACACCTGCATCACACCCCTCTTGTTCGTCTTTAATTCCCGCTCCCCAAAACCGCTTCCATCGCAAGGAGCGCGATGAGGTTATCAAAAGCCCAGGCCGAATACTTCCCTTCGCTCTCCTCATAGCACAGCAACCCCGAAAGGGCCGGTTCATCATTCCTGAAATCAAGCAGTCTGCCCAGCATCAGGAGGGCTTCTGTCTCCCTTCCGCTGTGGTGAAGAAACAACGCAGCCAGAGAAATAACGGAGATATTCTCATTACCATACCTGTCGAGCAGCTTTTCTGAGACAGCGGCCGAAGCAAACGGATCAAACGTCCCGGGATGCACGAAACCCGCCTCCGCCAGATATAGAAGAGACATGGTCTTGCCGATAATCTCGTCGTCCTGGTCGGTCTCTTCGTAGGCGTTGGCGTCTGGGCGGAAGAGCCACCAGGGGGAATCGCGGCCCATGACTCCGGCCATGAGGACCCCGGACATTCTCTGCAGAACGGGAACCCACTCCGGGTCGATCTCTGAAAGCTGTCTCATGGCCATTATATCGGCGTATGCGAGAGTACTGGTGTCGTAAACCTGATCAACTCTGGCTTTACTTATGATGCCCGGTTTTTTCCAGGAGCATCCGTCCAACAGCAGACCGTCAACTACGTTGTATTTCAAAAGAGCCTCGCCTATGGACCTGGCCAGTTCGAGGTAATCGGGGTTTTCCCAACGCCTGTCGGCGAGGATCAGCGCTCTTGCCACTCGAAGATCGTCGACGGATGCGTTCCACAGCTCCGCGGTTTGGTGGTTTTCTTCGATCTTCCAGGGGAGAAGGCCCAGAGGGCCGATGAAAAAGGACTTCAGAAGCTTCACCTGTCGGTCGAAAGAGACCTTGTCCCCGCGTGAAAGGTGAAGCATCATCTCAAGGCCAACCGTCTCGGAAAGGAATGTCCTCTCCTCGGTATTGGTAAAAAGAAGTCCGGAAGTGCTCCTGAGACAGCCGTCAAGGCCTTTTAGTATCTGCCTCCTTGCTTCCTCCAGCTCACTTCTGATGGCCGCCTGAGGGAGGGGGGCGCCGCTGGCTTCGGGGCTGGCCTTGGTTATGTAATACACCCCCGAAAATATGAGAATCAAAAACAAAAGAATTACCGGGATTTTTCTTTTTAAAAACATTTCAGGTGTCCGGCAGAAACAAGAAAGCCGGACTTCCTCCCTTCCCGGGTTCTCTTTTAAGAATATCTTATATATAGAGTACCCCAGTTGATTATACACTACATTTTGTGTTTTCAATCAATCTGAATGCAACCGTTTGCATAGGACCGGGGCCCCATTTTTGAAAAAGGCCGGGAAAATAGCCCCTTACGACTTACTCACTGCCCCTTCAGCATTTTGATCAAAGCGTTCTTCAGCGCGGGTTTTCGGTAGTTTCGGATTCCATTTCCCTGAGCTGCCTCTTGAGAATCTTGCCTGTGCTGGAAAGCGGCAGTTCCTGGACGATGTCTATTCTTCTGGGAACTTTGTAGTGGGCCAGATGCTCCTTGGCGAACAGGACCAGTTCCTGCTGCGTCACGTTTACGTGTTCATGCGGAACGACGAAAGCCTTGACCACCTCGCCGCTGATGGCGGAGGAGATTCCGACGGCCGCGCTCATCTTGACCGATGGGTGTGAGTTCAGCACGGTCTCAACTTCCTGAGGGTAGACGTTGAAACCCCCGACTATTATCAGGTCCGTCGCCCGGTCCAGGATCGTGATAAAACCGTCTTCGTCCAGTTTCACTATGTCTCCGGTGTCGAGCCAGCCGTCATGGAAACGCTCGGCGGTCAGATCGGGAGCACGAAAATAACCGGAGGTGACCGAAGGTCCCTTAACCCACAGAACACCTTCCTCTCCGGTCCGGAGAACGTTGCCTTCGATATCCCGGATCTGGACTTCGTAGCCGGGAAGCGGCGGCCCTACGGTGCCCAGCTTTCTTGTCTTTTCGGAAGGATTGCAGGATACGACCGGAGAGCTCTCCGTAAGACCATATCCTTCGAAGCAGATGACCCCCATCTCCTTGCGGATCCTGCCCTCAAGGGTCGGATCCAGTTTCCCGCCCCCGGTGAGGATATATTTGAGACTGGGGAAGGAAAGACCCTCCTTGGAAACGGCACCCATCAGAAAAGGGAGCATTGTGGGAACCGCTATCATGATACTTACTTCAGCTTTCTGAAGGGCTTCAAGAGTCTCCCTGACAGGGATGAACGAGGAGACTACAACCATTGGCAGCCCCCAGCAGAGAGGCAGGACGCCGCATATCGTGAAGCCCAGAGAGTGGAAGTTGGGGAGAACGTTCAAAAGCACACGGCCGCTCTCGAACCCCTCGATAGTCTGGTACACCTTGAGGGAGTTGTCTATAAGGTTGGCGTGGCTGACCTCCACAGCCTTGGGTGCGCCTGTGGTTCCCGATGTCGCGAAGATCACGGCGATCCCCTCGTCTTCAGGCTTAGTCATCCTGGCGATGAACATCGGCAGGGGCCCTTCCGGGGAGGCTATAACTGAAGGTATACCATTTTCCATAAGGACCCCGGCGAGGTTTTCCATCCCATCTCCGAGAACCGCGCCGATCGGATCGATATGTTCAGTTATCTGAACGCTTGCGTTGATTCCGCTTCTTGCGTTGAGAGGAGCGATGGCTCCGCCAAGTCGCCATGCGGCCACGGCAAGGCTCCACAGAAGCGGGGAGTTGGGAAGAAAAACGGCGATGCGGGACCCTGGCCGGAAGCCGCTTTGTCGCAGGGATTCCTCACTCTCCCTGACAAGGGCCATAAATCCGGCTCCGCTCATCCAGGAGCCCTTCCACCATACGGCGTGTGTTTCAGGATCCTTTGCAAGACGGCTGGAAATAATTTCATCGAGTCTCGAAAAACCACCCACCATTTTCCCCTCTCTTTCTCAAAAAAATAGCCGCAACCTGCCGCAGGGCGCAACAATAACCCCGATAAAAATTTTCTTTGTTCTCAGACACCTTGCAGAGCTATCTCCAGCAGTTGAAGATCCATAAAAGCCAGATCTTCTCCCCGGGGACCTTCTGCAGACAGGAAGACCATCCTGGAGAGGCGATCCTCAGCGCTTTGCACCAGGAGAAAATCCCTTCCGCTGCTGGACGATTCTTCGCTTTTATGAAGAACCAGCGACCGAAAAGGGTTCTCCATAAGCCGGCCGTTTGGGGGAAGAGGCGAGCTCCAGAGGACATACCCCTCAACAAGAAATTTTCCGGCCTCTCTTATGACATCAACCGGCGAGCCGTCCACCAACAGGGAGTCCGGATATTTTCCGAAAACGTTCGGGTTGTTGGTTACGATCAGGAATTTGTCCAAATGATCTCCTTCGTTGCAGGGTTTTAGCAGCAGGAGGTTCATTATACCCTTCCTCCCGACAGCATTGCCACATCGAGTAGGCTGGGGGAATTTCTTCCCCCGGCCTCTCACACCACCGGGCGTACGGTTCCGTACCACGGCGGTTCCCTAAGCTGATATTCTTCGCTGCTTACCCAGTTCATCGACCAGACTGTACAATCCCAATTTGTCGA
>JAUSOU010000154.1 GCA_030656095.1 Thermovirgaceae bacterium
AGAAAAAGAGCGCCGGGGGGAGTTTTTCCACACCCACGGCGATCCGGTCGACCATGGAGTAGGCAGCTATGCAGACCCCGGTAGCGATACCCAGCAGAGGAGCGGTCCTGGACTTCGAGTCCCTGATGAAGGGGATCCCACCAGCGATCCAGAGAATTCCACCGACCACAAGGCCCGTCCCCGAAAGGTTGAGAAGCGTAGGGTTCTCCCCCAGGACCAGCACTGCAAGGAGGGTGGCAAGGAGCGGTCCCGTGCCTCGGGCGACCGGGTAGACGATCGACATGTCCCCCGCACGGTAGCCTTTCTGGAGGAAGAGGAAATAGCCTGTCTCGAAGAGAGCGCTCACGGCAGCCAGAGTGAGGAGGGGTGTATTCAGCCAGCAGATCCCATCGGGTGCGGTTGCGAAGGCAAATGGAGTCAGAAGGAACAGGCCGAAGACGGAAAAAAGCCACGTAAATGCAGCCCCGCCTGAGACGTGCTTGGCCACTAAGTTCCACCCGGCATGCAGAAACGCCGCCGTCACAAGAAGAAGCATAGCAAAGGAAGTCATTTTTTTCAGGAGCGTGACGCGTACCCTTGCAAAGAACGCCGGGCACTTCGTAACTCGTGACTCGTGACTCGGAAAATCAAAACCTGGAAATCAAGGAACAATAAAAAAAGGAGCTCCAGATCGTTGATCCCCGAGAAATTCGTCGGGGACTTTGTCCAGTTTTTGACCTTACCAGTCACGAGTAACGCGTAACGAGTCACGAATTACCTAATACACCCCCGCTTCTACAACCGTCAGAGTGGAGGCTGCGCCGTCGATGACGGCCCGGGCCCCGAGGGGAAGCGTAGCCTTCTTCACGTCGTGGCCGAAACAGCCGTTTATCAGGGTCGGTCTGCCGACAGACGCCACAACCTCCTCGAAGTCTTCGGGGAGGTTGAACGAATCCTTCGGCTTTCTCGGCTGGATATGAGTGAACTGTCCCAGTACGATCCCGGCTGCTGCTTCAAGTTTGCCCGCCAGGCGAAGTTGGGTGAGCATCCTGTCGATGCGGTAGACCGGCTCGCCAGTATCCT
>JAUSOU010000167.1 GCA_030656095.1 Thermovirgaceae bacterium
GTACAAAATTCCTCTGTTCTTTTCGATCTCATCCAGAGCCGCCTCAATGCCCCGGGTGGGCCGATAGGGACGGTGTGAAGCCATAGCTTCGACTACGTCGGCAACTGCGAGGATGCGGGCCTCAAGGATGATATCGCTTCCTTTCAGCCCCCGAGGGTAGCCGGAGCCGTCCATTCGCTCATGGTGCTGGTAGACGATCTCGTCAAGAGGCCAGGCTGTCTCCACATCCTTCAGGATATCGAATCCGTGTGCGGGGTGCTCCCTGATGAGGTTCATCTCTACTTCTGAAAGTTTTCCCGGCTTGCTCAGTATCTCGGACGGGACCGACATCTTGCCTATGTCGTGCACTAAACCGGCCGTATATATATCCTCGATGCGCTCAGGAGCAAGCCCCATCCCGGCGGCGATCTCTCCAGCAAGGGCCGCCACTCTTTTCTGGTGCCCCGCGGTGTAGGGGTCCCTTCGCTCGACAGTCTGAGTGAGCACCTGGATGGTAGCCTGGAGGGCTCGTCTAAGTTTTTCCTCGGTGTTTTTCCGTTCGGTGATGTCGCGTGTTGTTCCCAGAACACCGACGGCATTTCCATTTTCATCCCGCACAAAAGACACGTTCATTTCTGTCCAGACAGTTGTTCCGTCGGCGCGATACTGCTCCAATTCCATTAGGCGCGACCTGTTCCTGTCGCAATCCGGGTCTTTCTCTGCCTTCAATTCCTCAACCATGACCGATCTGATCATTTCCAGAGAATGAGGAGGAACTTTCTCCTCCATGCTTTGCTTCATGTACTCTTCCGGTGTTACTCCTAAAAGAGTTTCAACCGATGGGCTTACGAAAGTTGTCTTCATATCAAGATCCGACGTCCATACCACATCGGTCATGTTCCTGAAAATACTGCCGAGCTTTTCCTCGCTTTTTTTAAGCGCTTCCTCGGCTCGCTTGCGGTCGGTGATGTCCTCAACGGTTCCCTCGTAATAAAGGACTTTCCCGTCGGGGTCGCGGAAAACCCTGGCGCTCTCACGGACGAACAGAGTTGTCCCGTCCCGCCTTGTCCATGCAGCCTCCAGTCCAATGATCTCTCCTTCGCTTTCGATCTTCTCCATGAAAGTCTTACGCTGGTAATTTGGCCCGTAGACATCCCTGCTAAGATCGCGTTCGGCAAGTTCTTCAAAGGTCGAATAACCGTGCATTTTCAACAGCGCAGGGTTTGCCATGAGGATCTTTCCGCCGGGGGTCGTCCTGTAAAGCCCGATCGTGGTATTCTCGAAAACGCTTCTGAAGCGCTCCTCGCTATCTTTGAGCGCCTCCCCGGTTTTCCAGGCATCAGTGACGTCGCGGATAAAACCCCCTATTCCTGTTGTTCCGTCCCTGGAAGTAACCGGGGATTTGCGGCTTTCAAAAACCCCGCCTTCTCCGAATTCCTGTCTGGTTATGGGGCTTCCTCTCCGGAGGACCTCTTCATCGCCTTTAAGGCACTGCTCCGCCAGATCACACGGCAAAAGCTCAAGATCCGTCCTGCCTATAACCTCATCACGGCTTTTCTTCAGAAACTTCAGACAAGCGTCATTTACAATCACATACCGCAACTCCGAGTTTTTCAGAAAGGCTATATCGGTTGTCGAATTGAGAAAAAGGTCGAACATCTCCCGGCTGGATACAAGATCGTCAATCAATGATCTATTCTGTTCAATAGAATGGGCAAGTTTGAGGTTGGATAGTCCCTGGGCTGAAATCAGGCCTGCCAACCTGGTGAAAAAGGACATCGCCCGTTCCACCGTCTCACGGGAGAATCTCGGCACCCTTTCCAGAGCCGCCATATACTCCTTCTCATCGTATCCATATTTTCGGGCCTGTTCACGAAATACTTCATAATCGGTCTCTTCGTCGTCAAAGAAGAGCTGGCCCATGAAGAGGTTCCCGAATTTCCTGTTGTCCAAGAATATGGGGGCCGCGATGTTCGACATATTGTTCTTGCATTTGTAGAGCAGGAATTTTCCGGGTTCCACGTTCGCAGTAAGTTCAAGATTGCTCTCGATGCAGTTCCTGCAGGAATCGGGGTTTGCCCGATGGAATCGCGTGCAGATATCCTGCCAGCCGTTGCTGACCAGAGTCTTGTCCTTGAGGTCATTCAGAGCCATTGGCAGACCCGTGATTCCGTAAAAGTCATCGAAGATCAACTGAAGTTCTTTAGAGTCGATGATGTCGGAAAGTTCAAGTTCGCCAATGTCTGCTTCCGGGTCCAGGATGGTTTCGATTTTTCTCCTTGCCCGTTGTTCACTGTCTGCAAGCAGGCTTTCCGTCTGTTTACGCTCGGTTATGTCGGTGATTATCCCGACAAGACCGATGGACTTCCCGTCGGGTCCCGGGATGCTTGCCTTGTGGAATAAGACTTTCCGGATCTCTCCATCCCTGCTCTTTACCTTCCATTCGTAGGACTGCTTCCCAGGGTTCCTGTAAAGCTCCTCGTCCATTTCGGCATATTTTTCGGCGATATCCCGCGGCCCCATATCAAAAACTGTTTTGCCTATGATCTCTTCCCGGGCAAGACCAGTGAACTCTTCAAAGGCTTTGTTGCAGCCGGTGTAAAACCCATCCGTGTCCTTGCAGAAGACAGGAGAGGGGATGGTCTCTACCAGGAGTTCGAGAAAGACCTTTTGGCGTTCGTGCTCGTTCGAGATAACCTCTTTGCCTTTTTTGCCGTCCTCAGGATCCCTTTTCTGGACCATATGGGAACCCCCTTTAGCTGCATTATATGGGTGTCTGTGACACCGAGATCAATAATTCTCCAGATCACAAGGCTTTCTGTACGTAAGATTATACCCTCACAATTTGAAAACATATTGGCTGGAGCAAAACCAGACGGATAAGATCGCGGGGATTACGGCCTCCAAAAGCCACGCGGGATTTTCGCGGAAGAAAGAAAGACCCCGGGGATACAAGAAAGCCTGATCCTCTGCTCAGTTGGCATCGAGGACAGCCAGAACCCCGGATTTGGCACCGCGCCCAATAATACCGGACCGTGGTTTCTGATGAATTTCAGCAGCAGCAGCGGAGTGGCGTGGGTTCAGGCGACTTCGGGAGCACCTTCATGGGTCCGGGATCTAAGCGGGGTTAAGGCATCTGTCAACAGGTAGAAGCGTCCGGACATTTCTCGCCTGCGGGTTTTTCTTTCTGCTCTCGCAGCGTGATGTCTACGCCTTTGTTCTTGAGTTCCCCATCTCACTTCTTCCCGCCTTTCAGCACCTCCCGGAACACCCTCAGGAAGTTGCCTCCGAGGACCAGGCGAACGTGCTCGGGCGGGTAGCCTCGCTCCAGAAGGGTTTGCGTCAGTTCCACTATCCGGCCGTGGCCGCCGATCACGTCGTTCGACGGCAGCAGATCGGACATCCCGAGCTGCTTAGTGAATCCATCGCAGAAATCCAGACCCAATCCTGCATGCTCTATCCCAGCCACTTTGGCAATGTGATCTACATGGTCGGCCAGATCCTTCGCTCCGAGAGAGCCGGGACCGGTTCCCACGAAAGCGCTGCAGGCGTTCACCCCTATCACACCGCCTTTTTTTGCCATGGCGAGTATCTGCTCATCGGTCAGGTTGCGCGGCGAGGGGACGAGCTTGCGGCAGTTGGAATGCGAGGCAATGACCGGCCCTTTCACAATATCCATAACATCGGCAAAACCTTCGTCGTTGAGGTGGCTCACATCTATCCACATGCCGAGACGTTCCGCCTCATGCACCACTTGCACTCCGAAATCAGTAAGTCCGCCAGGCTTTCCGGCCGCGACAGAGGAGAAGAAACAGCCGTCCGCGGCGTAGTTTCTCCGGCTCCAGACCAGTCCCACTCCTCTTACCCCGAGCCGGTAGAAGACGGAGAGCAGGCGGATGTCATTACCTATCGGCTCGACTCCCTCGAATGAGAGCATCATCGCCACCTTTCCTGCTGCGGCGGCTTTTTCAACTTCATCAATGGTAGTGCATATTTCCAGGCGGTCCGGGCGTGACTCAGCCTCACGCCGGGCACACTCTACCTGGTCCAGAGCCCTCCGGAGCGCAAGTTCGGGGAGGTATCTGCCGGAAATAAAGATGGATGAGACCACGCAGTTGACCGAACCCTCGCGGAAGGATGCGTCGTACGCATCGCGGAAAATGTTCTTCTCACCGCACTCGGTACGATCCAGGAGATCCATCGCAAGATCAAAATGGGCATCAAGTACGAATGATCCTTCCTGGATCTGCCCTGCATCCTGAAGGCCTGGGTCGTCTCTCATCATCCCTCACCCTTTCGCTATAAGTCCGTATGCGTCTTTCCGGCAAAATCCTTATGCACGTTTGCGCTTTACTTTATAATAACAACTACAGTGACCTGTGTGTATTTCCCCGGGGGTCGCTGCCGCAGCGCGAGCCCCGGACCGACTGCCGCGGATCGGGAATAGACAAGGGAGTGTTTGCATGCACATCAGGAAAGCGCTATGGGGGTTTTCCCTGGTGTTTTTTGTGCTTGTTTCCGTTTACGGCGCAGCCCTGGCGGGTGAGACCTATATCGGGACGGCAGAACGTCACGAAAATGAGAAACCACTTGAGTGGGGGCAGGAAGTCACCGGAGTCGTTACGCGCTTCGACCCGGGGGGGAAACAGATGGTCGCCCTTACATTTGATGCCTGCGGAGGGGGCAGGGGAACAGGTTTCGACTCGGATCTAGTCGCTTTCCTGCGAAGGGAACGCATTCCGGCAACCCTTTTCATCAACGCCCGATGGATTGCATCCAACCCCAAACTCTTCAGCGACCTGGCCTCCGATAAGCTATTCGAGATAGCCAACCACGGATATGCTCACAAACCCCTTTCGGTGAGCGGCCGTGCGGCTTACGGAATTGCAGGAACAAAAAATGCACTGGAGGCCGCATGGGAGATCGAGGGCGGAGCGAAGGCTATCGAAAAGGCGTCCGGCAGGAGACCACGTTTCTTCCGTTCGGGGACGAACCACTACGACGAGGTGGCCGTGAAACTCGCCGGCGAGCTGGGGCATAAGGTAATAGGCTACAGCATCAACGGGGACGGCGGAGCCACATTTTCAGCACGGCAGGTCAGCGACCAGCTCCTTTCCGCAAAACCCGGGGACATCGTACTGATGCACATGAACCGCCCCGATGGAGAGACCGCGGAGGGGGTCATTGTGGCCATTCCCCTACTCCGGGAAAACGGAATGCTTTTCGCTACTCTTTCAGATGTGCAATAATGGGCAGCATCATCGCAGACCGGACACAACGCCAGCGGAGCGGAGGTGCAACAGATGAACACGAGACGAGGGGCCGCAGTTCTGGCATTTTTGATCCTGGCGACCGTTTCCCCGGCCATTGCCTTTCCACCAATTGAGGTTGCCTCAACACTGGATACCGCTTTTTTCCTGAGCGGGAGAGGTTCTTCACGCTTCCCATCACTTGGCCCCGACGGAGCCTGGGTCGCCTGGTATTCCGATGCCGGCGACCTTGTCCCCGACGACGACAACGGCGATATAGATGTCTTTGTCCGTGAGATCAGCAGTGGAATGATCCTGTGCGTATCGGTCACCGAAGAGGGCAAGCCCGCAGGGGCAGGCGGTTCCATCTCATGCCCGCGTGGTTTATCCGTGAGCGCGGGGGGGGAATTTGTCGCGTTCGTATCGTACGGCGAGGATGAAATGCCCGATGTCCTGGTGTACAACACGAGAACAGGAACAACGGCAGCTGTTTCCGTAAACGCAGAAGGGAAAGCCGGAAACGGAGCGTCTCTTTCCCCCTCGATCAGCAGAAACGGACGGTATGTCTCATTCATGTCCACGGCTTCCGATCTTGTCGAAGACGACACCAACGGATTTGCCGATATCTTCGTGCGCGACCTTGAGACCGGGACCCTGGAGAGGATATCTCTGGGCATAGACGGAAAGGAAGCCGACAGCCATTCCTCTTCCCCTTCCATCAGCTGGGACGGCAGGATGGTGGCATTTACTTCCGACGCATCCAACCTTGTGGCGGACTATCACGGCTCAGGACTCGACGTCTTCGTGTTCGACCGCGCCACGGGACGAACTACCCTGGCCTCTTCCGTCAGCAACGGGGGAGGC
This sequence comes from Thermovirgaceae bacterium, assembly GCA_030656095.1. GTDB lineage: Bacteria > Synergistota > Synergistia > Synergistales > Thermovirgaceae > UBA2252. Next base: position 6,093 of record JAUSOU010000167.1, read on the forward strand.
GGCAACGGCGATTCTTTGACTCTGCCTTCCTCCATAAGCGGAGACGGACGGAGCGTGCTTTTTATTTCCGATGCCACCAACCTTGTGGCCACCGACACCAACATGAGCCAGGACCTTTTCGTGCGTGATCTCGCATCGCACGCAACGCTGAGAGTTTCCATGGGAGATGGCATGACTGAATCCAGCCACGGGGCCATCTCGGGAGCCCTGGATTTTGATGGACGAACCGTTGTGTTTTCGTCGGATTCCGACCACCTCGTCCGCGGGGACACGAACTTTGGAGCCGACATATTTTTGCGCGATCTCTTTACGCGCAGGGTGGAGCTTGTTTCAAGAGCCAGTGACGGCAGCCAGGTTTTTGCCGAATCAGCCGACCCATCCTTGAGCGGGAACGGCGACATCATATTATTTTCCGCCCGCCCCTTTGATCTGCTTACCGGGAAAGGGAAGGATGTGTGGGAAATCTTCGTTCACGACAGGACACACAAAAAAACCTTCTGGGTCTCGGCTCCGGCCTTGAGGCCCTGAACCGGGGAAAAGAGCATCGGACATTCCTGGAGCCGCATCAGACATCACGTTTTTGCGCAAGAGGTCCCGAAGCGATGTCCTGGGTGAACAGGGTTTCCGGGGCCGCAATCGGAGGGTTCGGAATAGCCGCAATATTCAGCGTGATGGTCTGAGGACTAATTATGGGCTTTGGGGCCAAAGGTGATGATGATGAATACGGCCGTGATTATCACCGCAGCGGCAAAAAGCGTCTGCCCTGTAACCGCCTCTCCCGCTATCAGCCACCCAAGAAAGACTGCCCCAACCGGCGTTACATAGGCGTAGGTGGCCACTCGTGAGGGGCGGCAGGCCCGCATAAGCGTCAGGTAGCAGACGAACCCCACGAGGGATCCAAACACCACCAGGTATGCCCACCCCAGGAACGACACGAGGCTGACCGAAGCGGGAGAAAAGCCTGAGATTTCGCCCGTGAATAAGGAGACCAGCAGCATGAGAGCGCCGCCCGCCAGCATCTGCATGCCTGCTGACAGCAGCGGGGAGGGAGGAAGGTTCCCGTGACGGGAGTAAAGAGACCCTATAGCCCATGAGAGGGCAGAGGCCAGGATCACGGCCATCCCAAGAGGGTAAAATGCATCTCCTTCGGTTATGCGCGAAGTTCCTATCAGCATCGCGATGCCGGTGAACCCCACCAGCGTGCCGGATATTTCGATAAGCGAGGGCCGCCCCTGCCGAAACATGAGCCAGTTGAGTATGACGATCCATAACGGCATGGTGGCGATGAGAAGCGCGGTCAAACCCGACGGGATCCGCTGCTGGGCCCAGACGATGCCGCCGTTCCCGAGAAGAATGATGAGAGCTCCGGTGACGAAGCAGGCTCTCCAGTTTTGAAGCGAGGGAGCCTGTGTCCTGGGTCTCGCGATAGCGTAAAGAATTCCCCCTGCAACCAGAAAACGCATTCCCGAAGACAGGTATGGGGGTATGGTGAGCACCATGTAGTGGATGGCAAGATAGGTGGTGCTCCAGGTCACGTAAAGGGCCGCGAACATGGCGATGATCAGCCATCGGGAAATGGGAACCTGAGAGTGTCGTTCCGTCAACGGGAGAACCTCCACAATATTCTGGAATATTGTATCCATTGAAGCACCAATGCCCCTTCCGGGCAACCCGTTGAGATACCTGAAACCTCGGGACTGAGGTGGGGAGAGAGTTTCAGCAAGTCCATTGCGGGGCTTGATGCGTTCGTTTGATCAAAAGCCTTGATAACAGGCTGATAACGAAAGGGGCGAGCCTAGCTGCGCTCCCCCTTTACCGCCGTCACTATCCCGGCCAGAATCAGCGCGCCGCCTATGACCTTGGCCAAAGTCAGCGTCTCGCCGAAGAGTACCCACGCCAGGATTGTTGCTCCTATGGGCTCTCCAAGCAGGGCGACCGCCACCAGGCTCGCGCTCAGATAGCGCAGGGCCCAGTTGTAGCTGCTGTGCCCCATTATCTGCGAGATGAGCGCCATCCCGACAAAGGCTCCCCATGTACAGGAGCTGAAACCTTTCAGCGGGAGACCCGCCAGAAGGATTACGACAAGCAGTACGACAGCGGATGCTCCATAGCAGATGAACGTGTAGACCGGAAGGCTCACCTTCGCCCGAACGACACGGCCGGTCAGGAAATAAAGCGTTGCGAACCATGCTCCTGCAAGAGCCAGGAGATCCCCGAAAAGCGCAGTCCCTCCAAGGGCAAAATCTCCTGCACTGATAACCAGAACTCCGCAGAAACTCACTCCTATGCCTGCCCATGTCAGGCGGCTGACACGCTCCTTGCTGACGAAAGGAGCGAGAATGGCGGTCCAGACGGGTATGGTCTGAACAATGACCACGCTGCTGGCAACCGAGGTGTAAAAAAGCGACGTTATCCATGTTGAAAAATGCAGAGCCAGGAACATCCCTGCAAGCAGTACGCGGAAAAAATCGCCCCTGCCGAGCGCAAGCATCTCCTCCCTGTGACGTAAAAGCACAAGGGGCAGCATCACGGCGGCGGCGATCCCCGTCCTGTAGAACGATATAACAATGGGGGAAGCATCCGCATAACGGGCGAATATGGAGCCGGTCGAAATTCCGATCACTCCAAGCAGAAGCACAAAAAAGGGCGCAAAACGCCCGGGGTGCGACGATGTCAATTTAAACCCTCCCGAATGAAAGCAGTCACTACATCAGCAGAAGACTGAGGGCTATTACGGCCATGCCTGATACAAGGCCAAGGATGGTGTCGTGCCCTTTTCCGCAGGCAAACAACAGCACCCCGTTCAAGTCACGATCCTCCCCTGGTCACCGATATGGCCAGATCGTCGACGAATTCGTAGAACGACTCTGCCTTGTTGTCGTATGCGCGGAGGGCCTCGATGCTGATGGTCCAGGCATCGGTCGGTTCCGCGGGGGAGATCAGGCTTCTCCCGGCTGCCCTGAGGCACGCAGCAAGAGCTGTTGCCCCTGCCTGGGTCTCGGTAGCCCAGAACCACCACGTGAAGGCGCTCTGCTGCTGGGTATCGATATCGAAACAGCCGGGAAGGTAGACGTGGCGGTTGTCCAGCAGAAAGAGGGAAAACCCCGCGATGTCTCGGGCTGCATCGGCCAGCGTGAAACGTTCAGGGTCACGCACGATGTTCAGGAACATCCTGTCGGCGTTGAGCAGCCCCCATCTGTCTGTATCAACGCGACTGCGCCAGTAATAGGCGTAATCGCACTGATTGATACAGAGGACGTGCGGAAAATATCGCTTTCTGGTGACCCCGCCCCCGGAGAGCATGCTTTCAAGGATCTTCAGATCATCGCTGCCTGGAGTGCGGTCACGAGGGAAAGCCTTCACAAGCTTCTGAACCATCGGGTTTTCCATGAGGCTCCATTGGACGGAGCCCCCTGATATAGAGAAGAGTTCATCAGGGGGGATGGCCGGAAAGATCTCCAGTTTCGGGGAAACGATCACCTGTTTCGTACCCTGGAAACCCGTGAAACCCCGCTCGAAAAGGAGCGCTGTCTCAAGTTTCATGCCCTCCAGCACCGGGTCTTCCGGGTCGCCGCCGGGGAGCGCTTCGAGATACGATTCAGCGGCCCACTCCCTGAACTTGCCGCGCCCTTCCTCAGTGATACAGAAACCGCCTCCGAACCTTCGCAACAGTCCTCCCCCGGCAAGTTTTTCCAGCAGAAGAGGATCCTCACCGGCCATCTCCACGAGACGTTCCGTCCAGAAGGGCCTGTTTTCGTCAAAAAGCAGGAGCACCCGTTCCTCGCTCATTGCCGTCACTCCTCTCTAAAGCAGGGGGCTCAAAAGCTTCGCTATTCCCTCGACCGTCTTGAAGGCGAAGGGGCGTTTCTCCCACTCTTCCGCCAATAGAGGTCTGGACTTGTCGATAAAACCGATCTGCGCTTCCCTGATCATCGACGTGGGCATTTCCCCGTAGAGAACGCAGTTGAGCTCGAAGTTCAGAGCGAAGGATCTTATATCGAAGTTGCTTGAGCCGAAGAAACAGAGATTTCCGTCCACGGTCATGGTCTTTGCGTGGATCACTCCGTCATCGTAGAGGAATATCCGTACTCCCTTGTCCAGAAGAATATCGTAATAGGCCTTCGCGGCGTTCCCGACGAAGAACTGGTCGGATCTTTTGGGAATGACGAGATTTACCGATGCGCCGTTGAGGACCGCGACCTCAAGTCCCTCCATGAGGCTGTCATCGGGGATCAGGTACGGAGTGGTGATGATGACCTCTTTTTCCGCGCAGTGCAGAGCCGTGACCACAAGCCTCTGGTAGTTCTCCGTGCGGTAGGAAGGCCCGCTCGGCACCGTCTGCAGAATATTGCCGCCGTGGTGGCTGAAAAGCGGGAGGCCGTGGCGCTCGTCCACCAGTTCTCCCGTTTCGACGAACCAGTCCTCCAGGAAAACCCTTTGAAGCTGAAGCACCTCCGGTCCCTCCACCCTGAGTGTAAGATCCTTCCAGAGCAGACCGCCGGCCTTGCCGCCATATGACGGCTCCGTCATGTTGTGGGAACCCATGTAGCCGGTCCTGCCGTCTATGACTGCGAGTTTGCGGTGATTCCTCAGATCGAACCGCGCCGAGAGCGGGTTTCTCCTGAACATGCTCAAGGGGAGCGCTCCTACGACCTTGACTCCGGCTTCCCTTAGCGGGGGAGCGTGCTTCTTCAGAAATTTTCCTGAACCCAGGGCATCAACCAGGAGCCTGCATGAGACCCCCCTCCCCGACGCCCTTTCAAGGGCATCAAGCACCGGCTTCGTTACGAAATCGGAGGCGAAAATGTAATAGAGGAGATTAACGTGGTGCCGGGCGGAGTCAATATCGGAGGCGAGGAGGCGGGCCATCGTCTCCGCCGAGTCGATAAGTTCCGCCGTGTTGCCGCGCGTCGGGGGCATGTCGCCCAGTTTCTCCCCGAGAAGCGCGAAGCGGAGAAGTTCCGGCGGGAGTTCATTAGCTTTGGGGCGTTCCGCTTCGTGAATGGCACAGCAGCTTCGGTCCAGGCTTGTGAGGATCTGTTCATGCCGGGCAATTCTCTTCTTTGGCAGTTTGAAGGAGCCGAAGACCAGGTAAAGGGCGAGACCGGGGAGAGGCCAGAAGAATATTACCAGAAGCCAGGCCATGGCCGTTGACGGGTTGTGCAATTGAGGCACCACGCAGAGCATCACAAGCCTTATAGTTACCGATGATATGTCGTGAAGCAAAATCAGTGACAACCCCAGGTTCATGAGGCATCCTCACCTCCAGTAAGATCTTTGACAGGCAGGGTAAAATCGCAGACGACAGGCAAATGATCTGAGAAACGCACCCTGGGAACGTCAAATCCCAGAATGGAAATTTCGGGAGAGTGCAGAACCATGTCCAGCCCGTGCCTTGGGTCCCTGCTCGGGAACGTGGGACGGCGCACAGGGCCGGCCTTTTTGAGTCCCTCTCTCATGAGAGGCTCCAGCTCCGTGTCGCCGCCGAATGTGTTGAAATCTCCCGCCAGAACGAGGGGCTTTGTCCGGACGGAGGCTATTTCTGCAAGTTCATGTATCTGTTGGAGCCTTGCGCCCTGCCCTATCGAGAGGTGAACAAGCATGAATGTGAAGTCGTCGAACACTGTCTCGATAACCGCGTTCTTGATCCCCCGGTTGAGCCTGTGAACAAACGTAGTCGATATCGGAAGCCCCGTAACCACTGCGTTCCCCTGATGACAAAGCACCGGAACACGTTCCGCCAGCCGCATATGGCGGTACTTGGGAGAGAAGACGCACTGCTGACCCAGCCTCTCCGCAAGAGCCTCCGGCTGGCTTCTGCCGTTGTTGCGGAAAGAACCTTTGTCGGATTCCACAAGGCCGACGATATCGGGCTCCAGCGAGGCAATGTACTCCGTGACGGCTTCGGAGCGGCCGCACGTAGTCCGCAGGGAGCCGGCAAAGGGAAAGGGGGCATGGTGCCTCCACCCCGCTCCTGTGCAGTAACGTATATTGTAGAGGACAAGTCTGATCCCCAGCTCAGCCAGAAAAAACACCTCCAGCCTGAATTGTAACTCATCGGTGAGCCGGAGCGGCCGTTCAGGCCAGCCGCTCGAAACCCTCCCCCAGAACCTCGTGGATGTTGTTTACGCTTATGAACGCCTCGGGGTCAAGCGCCTTGATGAAGTCGCGGAGTTTTATGAACTTGCGCCTGTTGACGATGGTGGTGATTATCTCCTTGTGCTCGCCCGACCACCCTCCGCGCCCATCGTAGATGGTCGCACCGCTTTCGAGTTCCTCCACGATGAAGCGGCGGATCTTATCACTGGCTCTGCTGATTATTACAACATGCTTGTTGATCCTCAATCCGACGATGACATTGTCAACGAGAAAGCCGTTGAGAATGACTCCAAGCATGGCGTACATGCCTATGCGCAGACCGAAGACCGAGCCCGCTGCAAGTACGATGAAGAAGTCGCAGGCCAGGACCCCCTTGCCAATATCGATGTTGAGGTACTTGTTCAGTATCTTTGCCGTGATGTCAGTGCCACCGGTGGAAGCGTTCTGGTTGAAGACTATCGCCATTCCAGTCGCGCCCAGAAGAGTGCCGAATATCAGCTGCACAAGGATGTCGTCGGTCAGGGGGGCTGTGACCGGGAAGAATCGCTCCAGCATCCAGACCGCTCCAGAGAGGAAGAGACTCGAATATATCGTCCTCGTCCCGAACTCCGATCCTATGAAGATGAATCCCAGGACGAAGAGCATAAGGTTCATTCCCATCATAAGGATCCCCACCGGCAGTCGGGGGAAGAAGCTGTTCAGCACCATGGCGAGGCCGCTTACCCCTCCGGCGGCGATATTGTTGGGCACCAGGAACCATGTTATGCCCGCCGCCACCAGGAGGCACCCCAGGTGTATCAGCGCCCACTCCCGCACCCATTTGCCCGTGGGCCGGAGCTCTGCGGCCGCTGCCTTTATCTTTTCTATCGAAAACCTTTCCATTCCCATCACCTCATAGGAAGCTCAAAAAGGCCGGCCCCCTGTTTTTTGAAAGAGCAGACATTGTATCACGCGAAAGGGGCCCCAAAAAGGGGCCCCTGACAGGCTCTTTTTTCGGGAAAAACCTGATCCTAACGGTTTTCCTCTACGATACGCCGCACCACGAATCTGAGCAGCTCGGGGAATACATCCATTGCGTAGGGAAGGTTTATCCTCTCTGTATTCTTGTGGGCATCCATACCCAGAGCTCCGAGGTTGAGAATGGGTATATCGAGCTCCGCCAACGCCTCTTTCGGAAGCCTGTAGGGACGCCCCCACCCAGGCATGTTCTCCGCGAACAGATCCATTTCGCTGCTGTCTCCCTGGAATCCGCAGTAGCTCAGGTCCGAGACTCCCTCAAAGAAGGGCCTTATCTCAAGGCTCTCTCCGAAACGCTCCTTCGCCTCGACTGCGGCTTCGGAGGCTACCCTGCCCACTATCTTCTCGCCTCTATTTGCACCGAGGTTTGCCCTGTGCGGATACCACGGGGGAAGAAAGCCGACCACAGCCATCGGACCAGGAATGGCGCATATATCCACCATCGCCTCGACCAGGGCGGCGGCACGGCTTCTTTCGTCGAAGCCCTCCGGAACACCCGCGAGAGTCTCCTGGATGAATTTATCGAAACCATCGCCAAGGGCGGCTTTCGCCATCTCTGAGAGCTCGCCGAATGACAGGACGGTCGGCGTCCACTTGCGCGGAGATGCCGCGAATCCGCACATCTCCGAGAAGACCGAAGCGTTGGCCGTGTACTGCTCAATGGATCTGCGCAGGGCTTCCGCAGCAATATCCTTCAGCTCGGAGAGGATCTGCCCCGGGAGTTTCGTCGCTGTAAGGTAGCTGTAGAACGCAAACGCCCTCGTCATGATCGTGGCGGAATACTCGCGCCGAAGATCCATCTGGCGCATGCAGCCGAACGGGGGGTAGGCCTTCCCGAAGAGGGAGTCGGCATATTCCGGGTTCCCGTCAAGCATCAGGTTGATGTTCGAGATGATCGGCGCTGCGCAGAAACCCTCGTAGTATTCGCCGACGTGCGTCTCCTTTCCCGCACAGAAGAAGAAGGAGTTTATCTTGCCTATGCTCCCCAGGTAGATGGACGGTTTCGCCTCGTCGCCGGTGGCGAATGTGGGTTCGAGTTCGACACAGGCGAGGTAGCGCAGACCCTCCTCTCTCTGGAAGCGAGCCAGATACGACGACGCCGAAAGCATACCGGAGGAGTTGTTCTCCTCATCGGGAACGACCAGAGCAGCCAGGTTTGCATCAAGAGAGGCAGGGTCACGCGCGGCGTCCATAAGCATTTGAAGCCCCACGGCCACCCCGCTCTTCATGTCGGAAAGGCCGCGCCCGAAGAGCCACTCGCCGGTTTCGAGATCTCTTCTCGCCTCAGGGGAGATATCTGTGGAGCCTATCCTCTTCGTATACTCCTCCGGTTCGAAAGCCCAGGGAGCGAGCGATCCGCAGGCCTGCGTACTGACGACATCCATGTGCCCCGCCACTATCACGGTATCCGGGGTCTTTCGGGGTGCTCTCACGATAGCGAAAACCAGATGCCTTTTCAGCGCATCCCCCTCAAGCGGGAGAAGGCGCAAATCAGACGGATTTTCCCGGAAATAGGGAAGCTCAGCCAGAGTATCGTAGATAAAGTGGGCAATCTCATTCTCACGCTCCGAAGAGGGCGATACGCTCGGGATCCTGACAAGATCCATCAAAAGGCGATAGAGTTCCCGATCTGCGTAATTTTTCATTCTGATTTTTTCTCCTCCTGTACGATCCTGAACTTCCGGAGAGCCTCTCCCAGGCGCTTTGCCCCTTCTTCGGCCATAGCGGGAATAACCTTGGAGAAGGAGAGTCTTATGGTGTCAATTCCCTGGCCGTTTTCCGGGAAGAAGATATCTCCGGGCATAATTGCCACCTTTCCATTCCTGATCGCGAAGTAGGCAAATTCCGACATGTCGCGTATCCAGGGAACACGTCCCCAGAGAAAGAATCCCCCTCCGGGTGTCGTGATCTCAAGCCCTTCCGGACAGGCGTGCTCGCGCAGAGCCAGGATAAGAGCGTCGCGATGTCCCCGGTAGGTGTCGGAAAGAGCCTCCAGATGCTTCGGAAGATCGATCCCCGAAACGAAGTCCATGATAGCATTCTGCAGCAGTTCCGGAAGGCAGAGAGTCCCCATGACACGCAGCTTGATCAGTTTTTCGGTGACAGGGGCTGGAGAGATGACCCAGCCGCACCGAAGGCCCGGAGCAATGATCTTGGAAAAACTCCCAAGATAAATTACGCGTTCGTCATCCCCTGCCGCATGAAGGTAGGTTCCTCCGGGAGATCCTTCAAAAGTGAGATTGCGGTACGGATCGTCCTCGAGGATCAGAAAGTCGTGCTTCTTTGCAATATCAAGGATCCGGCGTTTCTTTTCATCGCTCGTCGAGAAACCTGTGGGATTCTGGAAGGTAGGGATGGTGTAGAAGAATTTGACTTTGTGTTTCGCGAGGATGGCTTCCATGGCGTCGACATCAGGTCCGTCAGGTAAAAGTGGAACACTCAGGCATTCCACCCCGAATTTCCGGAAAACCCCGAACGCTTCCGGATAGGAGGGGGATTCCACCAATACGGCATCTCCGGGATCGAGGAAACATTCCGAGAGAAGGGAAAGCCCTTCCTGTGAACCGTTGGTAATGAATATGTTATCGGAAGTGACCCATTCCGCCAGGAGACCGTCGCTCCTCATCCACTCCTCGATCCATTTCCGAAGGGATGGAATGCCCGCACGGGTATTGCTGTAACCCCATATGGGCAGATCTGAGGAAAGAGCCCTCATGAACGATTCTCTGAGATGCTCGACAGGATAAAGAGCAGCGAACGGCTCTCCGGCAGCAAGCGAAAGAGCTTCTTCTGCCGCAGCAACTCTCATGATCGCCGCTATCTCCGAATCCTCAAGCCGATTGTTGGAGCAGTCGTTGAAACGTTCCGGCCAGTCCATCTCTGAATGATCCCTCCCCTAATACTTTAATAAGGCCCCCTGAGGCTGCCGGGGGCCTTCATATTGTATAACCTGTCTACATAAAGTGCTATTTCACGTAAATACCATCCCTCAGATAGGTGTTGAGCTGTCCTTTGTCCATGTGGTCTATGTCAAGATCTTCAAGCGTTACGTATCGCCGGAAAAAGAATCAGATAAAGTATTGAAAGGGTCTTCCTTTTCTCCGTCTTTAATTGCATACTCTAAACGGCCTCAAAAAAATTGTTTTTACGGAGTGATGATCATGAAGATAAGGCCATTCGGAGTGGAAGAGTGGATGAACAGATGGGAGACCCTGGCGGCGAACAACATCGCGGAGACCTGCGTGGACTCCCTCACGCTTTACGAATTGCTCGATTTCTCCGGCCGCAAGGAGGAGATCCTTGCAGGGCTTATGGAAACCAGGCTTACTTACGGAGATATCACTGGAAGCAGACGTCTCAGGGAACTTATTACAGGCCTTTACGACAGACGGGACCCCGACTCGGTGCTGGTGATGAACGGCGGCTCCGCGGCAAATTTCCTTGCCCTCTTCACCCTCGTCAACCCGGGCGACAGGGTCATAAGCGTCTGGCCCACCTACCAGCAGATGACGAGCATCCCGGAAGCTTTCGGCGCCCAGGTCGATATTCTTCCGCTGAGACCCGAGAACTCCTGGCTCCCCGACCTTGACGAACTTCGTCAGATGGCGCGGGGAGGAGTAAACCTTATCTGCATCAACAACCCCAACAACCCGACAGGCTCGCTGATGGAAACTTCACTGCTGGAGGAGATCGCGGTGGTCGCCCGCGAACACGATGCCTGGATCCTCTGCGACGAAGCCTACAGAGGGCTTGTACACGAACCTGGAGTCAAAGTAGCTTCAATGTCGGATGTTTACGAAAAGGGAGTGAGCACGGGGAGCTTTTCAAAGGTCTTTTCGCTCGCGGGCCTGAGAAGCGGCTGGATGACAGGTCCGAAGGAGTTTATCGCGGAAGCTTTTTCGAGACGCGACTACACCACCATCAGTTGCGGACCCCTGATCGACGCTCTCGCAGTAGTGGCGCTCGAAAACCGGGAAAAGATCATGGAACGCAACCTCAAGATCATAAGGGACAGCGTAGCCATTCTTGGAGAATGGGTGGATTCGGAAAAGCATATCAACTGGGTCAGGCCAAAGGCGGGAACAACGGCATTCCTGGGATACGACCTGGATATCCCCTCGGACGAGTTCTGCATCGACCTTCTCGGAACAACCGGGACCTTCCTGCTCCCGGGGAAGTGCTTCGGCATAGAAAAGCGCCTGCGGATAGGTTACGCCTACGGCACGGAGACGCTGAAAAAGGGGCTGGAGTCCGTATCGGGGTGGCTGAGGGGCCGTAATTCGTGACGCGTACCCTGGCAAAGAACGCCGGGCACTTCGTAACTCGTAATTCGTTAGTCGTGAATCGCCAGGATCAAAAGCCTGTCATCCTGAGGCCCTCCTGAGGAGCATCAACGAAGGGCGACCAAAGGGAGGAGGGATCCGGGTTTATGGTTTGAACTTTTTCGATTCACGATTGACGGTTTACGATTCACGGAAAACCAGATCCTTCGTCATTTCATTCCTCAGGATGACAGACTTTCTGTCTCAAATCTCCCTGCCTTTGATTCTTCCGTTTACCGTTGACCGTTTACGCACTTGATCCTCACGATTCACAAGGTGCCCCGAGCGCAGCGGCAGGGTACGACTCACGACTCACGACTTACAGACTGTTCCCTCCGCAACGAACACCGTGAGCCCTTTCAGGTGAAGGCGAATGAGGCCGGGCTTTTCTTCATCAATGAGCACGGTGTTGACCCCACCGGGGTTCTGGACGGCCACCGGCGGCTTTACCAGACCTTCTATCCAGGCCGCGGCCGCACCTGCGGTCGAACCGGTACCGCAGGAGAGCGTGAAATCGCCCACCCCGCGTTCGTAAGTCCGCAGGTCCAGCCCGCTGGGGCCGGTTATTTTCAGGAAATTGACGTTGGTACTATGGGGGAAGCGCATCCTGTCCCCCTGAAAGGCCCTTGCGGCGGGTGCGAGTTCTTCATGGGTTCGTTCGTCTCCTGCCTCCTGGAAAACCACCGTGTGGGGAACGCCGACGACAAGCTGGCTGTACCGTAATGGTTCGCCTTCAAAAACGAATGTCTGGTTCCTCAGCACACCGGCCGTCTTTAGAGTTCCCATATCGAGGGTCGCATAGGGGGGAGCCACCTCGGCCCCGATGAGGCCGGCGAGCGTATCGATCATCACTCTGTTCGGAGCAATGCCCCTCTCAAAGGCGTAGCGGGCCAAACATCTCGCCCCGTTACCACACATCTCACCCTCAGAACCGTCACAGTTGAAGAGGCGCATGCGGAAGTCGCCACGGGCGCTGAGCTCGACCGCCATAAGACCGTCGGCTCCTATGGAGATCCTTCTTCGGCAGAGGGACAGTGCAAGATCAGAGAGGGCCTCACCTGAAAAGCGGCCCTCCCTGTTATCGATGACTATGAAGTCGTTTCCGTTTCCCTGCATTTTTGTGAAGGCGACTTTTTCCGAAGTCATGACAATTCCTCCCTACAGGGAATTGTAAACCATGACTGCTGATGCCAAGAGGAGGATCAGGTATCTCTTACCGCTTTGCGCAAGCCTGCCGGGAATTCTTCCGTAGCATCCCGGGCGGGGAGGACGGCTGGCTCAAGCCTGGCAAGTCGTTCATCGAAGGCTGCGGTCATCCGGGCGATCTCCTTTTCAAGCCTCGCGATCCCTTCCACCATATCCTTCGCAATCCCCGGCATTGCTTCATGTATGCGGCTGATCCAGAAAAGGACTTCTCCGTCCCTCCATCTCCCGGGAATTCCGAGTGTGGTGGCATGGACTATCGATCCGCCTCTGCCAATGAAGGGAAGGCTCGATGTCTGCTGTTCCCTTGCAAGCATCTTCCGGAATATCCTTGCAGCTTCTGTATGCCACTCGGCAGGATGAAGATCAAGCAGGTGCATCCTTTCGTTCTCATTCCTCTCAAAACCAAGTTCCTCTTGCGCGGTGCGGTTCATCCAGAGTATCTCTCCGTCAAATCCGAAGGCGAAGACCATCTCGGCCATCGTATCGAAAAGGGCAAGGAGGTTCCATGATTCCCTTATCCTGCTCTCGCTGACCTGGAGACGGGATATGGTTTTGTCGAACCACCCTGCCAAGGCCTCCAGATCGTGTCTTACATTCTGGGGGATCAAACTCGAGGTGTGGGAGGCCAGGCAGAAGCAGCCGCCAACTGCACTATTGCAGAAGATGGGAAGGATCGCGGACGCACTCAAAACCTCACCGGCAAGAATGGTATCCCTTTCGCTAAAACAATCGGAGAATCGGCCGTACCAAGGTACTTTTTGGAGCAGGGATCTCCCATGCTCCGAATCGGAAGCCCATGAACGGTTGGCATCCGCAAATGCCGACCCGACACCCAGGGAACATCGCATTGTAAAGATATCCGTATCCTCAGCGACCAGGTACACCCAGCCACAATCGAGATGCCCTCCAGATGCCTCTAATAGGGATTCAAGGCATATCGG
>JAUSOU010000168.1 GCA_030656095.1 Thermovirgaceae bacterium
CGGAACTTCTTCTTCTCCCTGGTTCCGATCTGTCCGGATTCCCTGAAACGCTCCGACAAGTTCCAGAAAAGCTCCTTGAAGAGCTCCGATGAGCGGTGTTCGTTGGCATAGGCAAGGGTCGATTTGTTCGGGTTCCTGTTCACACCGAGATGCACGAGCTTACCGTTGCAACAGGAGAGACCGTAGCATATCTCTCTAAGTGAATCAGCTCTTGCAAGATGACAGAAGAGCATTGCCACGAACTGGGTCCAGGAACGAAAGCCTTTTGCATGACGCTCAACTCCATGTTTTATGACCAGTTTCTGGAAATCGATGCGCGAAACTTGACCAAGTATTTGACTGAACAGGCTTGCAACCTTTAGCATTGGTTTGCCTCCTCTTCCAAGGGTTTTGTTGCGTTGGGCAAACCAATGATATCCCAAGGTTGCGGGAGGCACTTTTAATTTCTACAAAAAGCTATTTTGGACAAGTCTGGCATCTGCTATCGCTGGAAAGTTAATTCGATCTATTTAGAAGCGGAATTTATTGTTGTCCCAGCATTTGATTTTCTTTATCCCCCGCCACAATCCCGTAGAAGGTGATTGCCTTACCTCCCCGCACCTCTTTATCAGTGATCGCCCGGAATCATTTCCCTTTTATCTTCCGGATCTGTCTGTTCCCAGCACTCCAGACACGACAGCCGCCTTTCCGTGAAGCCTGCCGGAGATCTTCCAGGTCAAGGTGTTCATAAAACCGCGCCGTGGTGCTGATGGATGAATGGCCCAGGATCTTTCCTTTAAATACGGTATATTACCCCCGCCTTCACCTTGTCCTTCTGTTTATAAGCCCCCCCACCGGCGACGCCTTGCAATGCGCTTCTCTTACATCCTCGTCCGTGATAGCCAGGTATCGTTTCGTCATCGTCAGGTCGCTGTGTCCCATCTCCCTTTGCAGAGCGATGAGGTTTCCCCCGTTGCGAAGAAACTGTAAGGCATGAACATGCCGGAGATCGTAGGGGCTTAGCCTCATCCCCATCAGCTTTCCGTATTTGCGGAGCCGGAGCGCCCATGCGGGAGTGTCCATCTTCTTACCTTCGTAAGTGCAGAAGATCGTTGCGGGGAACCATTCCTTCAAATGTGATGCCAGCAGTTTTCTTATGGCGGCAGCTGTTTCCGGAACGATGAAAAGGGTTCTTCCCTTTCGCGTTTTGGAGATGGCCGCTTTTATAGATATTTCGAGGGAGGACAGGTTTACATCCTCACGGGAAAGGGCAAGCGATTCGGAAGGGCGTATCCCTGTATCCAGAGTCAGGAGCATAAGAGCATAATCCCTGACGCCAACAAAACTCTTTTTGTTGGGGAGAGCGAGGAGTCTTTTCATGTTATCCACGTCCATTCTGACAACTCGGGGTTCTTCCCGTCGTTTTTTCAGCCCGTCAGCCGGGGAGCGAAGAATAATTCCCTCATCAACGCACCACTGAAAGTAGCCCCGCAAATATTTGAGACGGATATTGAAAGTGGCGGGGGCGATATCATCCTGCCCCATGTGGCAGAGAAAATTATGCTTGAGCCTGGGGAGATCTTCAAAGGAACTGGCGAAACGCTTGAAGAAAAGATTAACGTGCACCGTGTAGTCGTAGATCGTTCTCTTCGAAATGCCAGTGGCGCGTTTCCAGAGAAGGAAGCTTTCAAGTGCTTCCTCCCACGAGCCGGGAGCATCCTGTCTGAACTGTACGAGATTTTCGGTTTCCATTTGGCAACCCTCCTGGGTTACCGCTCGGGATTTGCAAGATACTTGGCCCCTTTGTTTTTCTGCCCCATTTTTCCGGTCGGTTCCGGTCAGCCCGTTGAGTGTGAAAAGCATTGCGGTTATGGGTGTTTTGCGTTACCCTTAGCGCCGCAGATGTGTGCCCGTAGCTCAGCTGGATAGAGTGTTGGCCTCCGAAGCCAAAGGTCTCGGGTTCGAATCCCGACGGGCACGCCAAATGCAACTACAACAGGGGTTTTCGGAAAAAATAATTCCGGGAGCCCCTGTTTTCTGTCCCACGGGAGCACTGGTCCCGTGGGACATCTGTTATTATACTCATGTCATGGAAGAGATCATTAAACTTATTGAAGAGGCAAAGTTCATGGATGCGGTAAGGCGGATCCTCTCCCTGCCGGACAATGCGCAGACGAAGGGCCTGTGTAAGTCTCTCGCCGAGGTTTCGGGGGTCAGAGAGCAGTTTCAGATCCGCGAATATGCCTGG
This sequence comes from Thermovirgaceae bacterium, assembly GCA_030656095.1. Classification (GTDB taxonomy): domain Bacteria; phylum Synergistota; class Synergistia; order Synergistales; family Thermovirgaceae; genus UBA2252. The sequence continues at coordinate 2,228 of JAUSOU010000168.1, forward strand.
ACAAGGGCTGTGAGGTTAAGGGTCAGGATGAACCTGATCCTGAAGCCCTGAAATCGGGAGGTGTATCGGTTTGAAGAGATTTTTTCCGGTTTTGTTTTTGACCTTTCTCTTTATTTCAGCCATTTCCTGCCGGGGCGAGGCCGCACCGGGGTGGCTGGATAGCGGAGTATTTCCTGAAAATGAGAGCATCCCCGCACCGAACGATGCTCCTTTCTGGGGTGCGTGGTACTCTATCGACGGGACCTGGCTGAGGGAAGCCGCCGATCCTTCCGGCCCAGCCGGAAAGAGGTTCTTTGCCGATGTCAACGGCGGCTGGTTTGTCTTCGAAGAGTCCGCTGGAGATGTCCCTGTCTCCTGTGACCCCCCGGAATGGTACCCCTGGCAGGACACGCCCGAAAAGCGAGGCCTGCTCCCGAAGGGGAAGGATGAATCTCTTGAGATAAAGCAGAACAGGACTTTCTCCTGGGGCGATTGGGAGAATCATTTTGGCGGCTGGTTCAGACGGATCAACCCTCCCGGGCCTCCGCTTCTCGGTGCCGCTCATCTGGTGGATGAGAACGGAGGGTGTTTCGTCCTGGTCGTCTACCCCGGTGCCACTCCAAGGACTGTAGAAAGGTTTTCCTGGTTTCCGGGCTTCCCGCAGGGCTGGGGCATCAAACCCGGGACAACGGTGCTTGTGAACAAGGCGGCTGAATAAGCCTCCTTTTTTACTATAAATCCACTATGACAGGGAGAGTGCGGAATGGCCGTTTTTAAGGTAAGGAGCAAGACAAGATCGTGGGATGGGGAGTCGATAGGCATTTTGATCCTGGACGCATGCTATCCGTGCATCCCGGGCAACGTGGGCAACGCAACGACCTATGATTTTCCGGTCAGATACAAGGAGGTTCGAGGAGCTTCCATTGAGAGGCTTCTCAACGAAAGGGATCCATCTCTTTTGGCCCCGTTCGTCGAGGCTGCCCGCGAACTTGAGGCGGAGGGTGTCAGGGCGATAACCGGAGCATGCGGATTTATGGCTCTTTTCCAGAGGCAGGTTGCCCAGTCGGTCAGCATTCCTGTCCTCCTTTCGAGCCTTCTCCAGGTTCCGTTCATCTTCAGGACACTTGCTCCAGGGCGCAAAGTCGGGATAATCACCGCAAACAAGAGCTGTCTGACCCAGGAACACTTCGACTCGGTCGGGATCACCCCGGATATTCCTCTGGCGGTGTACGGAATGGAAGAGCAGCACGAGTTCCGTACCTCCATACTTGAGGAGAAGGGCACCCTGGATTCCGACCTGATAGAGAAAGAGGTCACGGGAGTCGCAAGGGTCATGGTCAAGGAAAACCCCGAAATAGGGGCCATCCTTCTTGAGTGCAGTGACCTTCCTCCCTACGCGGCCGCGGTTCAGCAGGCGGTCGATCTTCCGGTCTTCGACTTCATAACAATGATCAACCATTTTCACTTCGCCATCCGGAGGAAAAGGTACACCGGATCCATGTGAGGCATCAATGACCCTACCGGACTATCCCAGGGTGTAGCTTTGCGCGAGATGGCCGAGATCCCTGGTGAATCAAGAGGCGATACACATTGAGGCTGATGGCTGATTCTTTTATTCGACAAAGGGGATGTTGCAGAGTGAAATCAGCGAAGTATGCGGTTGCGCTTCTGTTGTCACTGTCGCTTGCCCTCCCGGCTGTTGCCGGTGATGTAAAGGATTTCAAGGGTTCTGTTGAAGGGACGTCCGCAGGGGCTGTTCTTTTTGGGGCTCTGGTTGAACGGCTTGATCCCGACTCCATGGAGATGGTTCTCGATGAGGAACCATCCGAGGACGGAAAAGTTCGCCACATGTACCTGGAAATAAAAGGCGCCCATTTCGGGTCTTTCCGGCTGGATGAGATGTCCCTTGAAACCATGTTCAACAAGTTCAACCCTGTCGCGGAGTGGAGTGATCCCGAAAAGATCAGCGTCGAGAACATCATGGCGGGAAATTTTTCGGCCACTGTTTGTGAAGCGGACATCAACAAGGCTCTTAGTGAAAAAATCGATGAAAACTGGAAGAATGTCCAGGTCGACATCAAGCCGGAAGGCCTGTTCGCGAGGGGGTACTATGTAGTAAAAGGCAGTGTCAGCCTGAAGATACTCGTGGAGTTGTCGACAGGACTCGAGGTTCGTTCAAGAAAGATCTGGCTGAATAATTACAAACTTTTCGTTAACAACGCCGAAAAAACGTCCATTGTGAAGGATGCTGTCAAGGATCTGCAGCCGGTCGTCGATCTCGAAGACTTTGTCTTTCCCCTCAACGTCGACAGGATAGAGATGGGCAGCGATACCATCAGGCTTGTCACAAAGACCGCCCCGAAACCCTTCGCCGGGGTGATGTTCAAATACAACCGGTAGGGATAGGACACCGGTAGGGATAAGCCTTGACAAAAGTGGGAAGATAACGTATTGTTCACGAACGGTGGCAGTTGCCACCGACTATCACTTTCTGGTAACAGAAGAAATGGGAGGCAGGATTTTGACATCACAGGGAACAGTAAAATGGTTCAACGACGCTAAGGGGTATGGGTTCATCACCACCGACGATGGCAAGGACGTTTTCGTGCATTTCAGCGCTATCGAAGGCGACGGCTTCAAGAGCCTCGCCGAGGGACAGGCGGTATCCTTCGAGGTAACCGAAGGATCCAAGGGTCCCCAGGCAGCAAACGTTCAGAAGATCTAACGCCCAACTAAATCGCTGAAGAAAAGAGCGGCGCCCTTTGAGGCGCCGCTCTTTGTTTGTGGCCAAGGGAGCCTTAATGGCTCCCTTTTTCATTTCAGGTAATTGCTGCTACTTGATATCAGGAACCTTTATTCCCTTTTCGGCGTAGTACTTTGCAGCGCCGGGGTGAAGCGGAACGGAGATGCCGTTGAGTGCTGTTTCAAGCGTGATCATCTTGGCCTTTGCGTGGACCTTTTGAACATCGGCGATGTTTTCCCAGAATGCCTTTGTGATCCGGTAGACTACGTCCTCGGAAAGGTCACCGTCGCAGACCCACATGGCCTGAACCGCAACGGTCTGAATGTTCTTGTCGATGCCTCTGTAGGTTCCTGCCGGAACAACGTCCTTAGCGAAGAACGGATACTTGGCTATAAGTTCTTTGATATCTGCATCAGAGAATTCTACAAGTGTGATGTCGTGCATCGTCGAAAGATCCATGATCGACGCAGTGGGCCAACCGGCTACGACGAAACCGACGTCGAGCTGTCCGTCCTTCATCCGCTCGGTGGTGAGGTTGAAGTCAAGGAAGTCTGCGTTGATATCGGACAACTTGAAGCCCAACGTTTTCATGATTGCCGTTACGTCACCGTAGACACCCGAACCAGGAGCTCCGACCGATACCCTCTTGCCAGGGAGATCGCGCATGGAGGTCACGCCGGATTTCTTCATGGCGATAACCTGGACTGTCTCCGGGTAGAGGGAAGCGATGGCGCGCACGTTCTTGTAGGGAGCCTTGAACATTACTATGCCGTTATAGGCCCAGTTGGCAAAATCGTTCTGTACCATCGCCATTTCGATCTGATGGGTCCCGATCAGGTTGAGGTTGGCGCCGGAAGCGTTTCCCGTCTCCGCCGTCACCTGGATGTCGGCGAGGTTCTTGCTGATGACGTCGGCCATCCCGCCGCCGATCGGGTAGTAGGTTCCGCCGGTTCCGCCGGTCGCCAGAGACAGGAACGTCTGGGCCGAAGCACCAACCGCAAGTGCCATTACCAAAACCAGGGCAAGCACAAAAATCTTCTTCATGAAACAACCGCCTCCTCTTCTGTTCCTCAGGATATTGGAAATGACACACCAATTTTCTGCAGGGACTGTCTCGGGCGCCACCTCCCTGAAACCATCTTATGAAAAAATGCTTTTTCATAAGACAAGAATAATTCTACCTGCAAAATACGGTTTGTTCAAGTTTCTCCTTAAATGCGTGTGGCCCAAAATGGCACCCTGCCTGACCGGATAGTTTATAGTATATGTTAAAATGCTGTAAATGCCCGAACTCCTGATGACGAGAGTGAGTGATCCAATGAGGTTTGAAAATCTTCTCGGAACCGAAAGTAAAACGGAACGGCAGAACCGGCATGAACCCCCGGTTGATCCTCTATGCCGCCGCAGGGGACTGCGGGGCTCCCCACGGAAGGCCCATGAGGGGCAAGTTGGAACTTTCGGTAAAGATCACCCTCACGGATGAAAGCCAGATCGGAAGATCCGCCCTTTTTCT
>JAUSOU010000169.1 GCA_030656095.1 Thermovirgaceae bacterium
CGGAACTCGTTGGCGCCCACGAAGATCTCTCCGTCGGGAACCTTCTTCGCAACCCACAGGCCGCCAACTCCATCGGGAGAGGGCGCCATCTCGATGACCCACCCTTCCATGGTATCCCCGACGGGAAGGGTTTCGCCAGTACCGTAGTAACCGTACTCCTCTATGAGCTCTCCGATGACCTTGATAGCCTCACGGGCGGTGCGGCAGCGCTCAAGTGCGACCCTGGAGAGTTCGGCGGAATAGAATATTCTCTTCCCCGGCTCCGGATCGGGTGTGAGCTTCGATCCGTTGGTGCACTCTCCGAACATGAGCTGATGTTCGTTCATGATGCCGTAGCTGCCGTCGAAATATGCGTAGGTCCGCTCCACCTGGGGAATGTGCCCGAGAGGAATGGAAACGGGACCTGCGGTATCATAGCCCCTTCCCCGATCACCGGTGACCATGCGCGGATAGGTGAAACTGTTGTACTGCGGAAATGCACCCATGGCGGCAGCGGTGCAGAAGACGGGACGGAGTTCCCCCGGGGCGTGGTTCTGGGCTGGAACGCGGATTATGCGCTGATCCATGAGTTCGTTGTCGTCGGAGTGCGAGACCATCACCGAGCCGTCGGCGGAAGCACCCTTTGTGACGATGATGGTGGTGCAACCCTCGCCCGGCTGTACAAACACGAGGGGCAGCAACAGAAGCAACGTGAAAACATATCTAATGGGTTTCATTGATTCATCCTCCTTATAATGGAACTGTATAATGGAACTGTTAATGGAACTGTTTATCGTGTTAGTTCGTTTTGATTATATACTCTTTTCCTTCCCTATGAGTCATACGGAAAGCTCTGCGCCCTGGCCTCCGGTTATATTATCGACAGACAAGCGCCGAGCCGATAACGATCAGGAAGATGCCTGCCCATTGGCCTCTGCTTACACTCTCACGAAAGAACAGAACGGCAAGCAGCGTGGAAAGAAGCGGACTTGTCGCAGTCAGCGGAATGACAAGAGAAGCAGGGGCATCCTTCAAGGCAAGGTTGACGAAAGTTCCGGCAATGGCAAGCGACAGCATTCCGACGAAAACAAGCTCCACCCCTCTCCGGAACCCGACGGTTTCGAGCAGGCTCTTTCCGGCTGGTTTTCCGAAGTTCTTGAATATCCAGGTTCCCCAAGCGAGAGGCAGAAAGGCCAGCGACCTCCAGAGGTTGAAGGTCAGGCTGTCGACTCCCGTTTCAAGGATCGTCCACCGGATCATGGTATCCGACAAACCCCAGAGGAATGCCGCCGTGGCGGCCAGGAAAAAACCCTTCCGGAGGCTGGGGCCGATCTCCCTCTCAGAATATCCCATCCGTATGAAGTTGAGGCCGAGAACTATGATCACCGCTCCGGAAATAAGGACCACCGACAACGGTTCCTTGAGCCAGATAGCGGATGTGGCTATGGTGATCAGGGGAAAAGTGCTCACGACCGCGACGGCAAAGCTCACACCCATAGCTTCTATCGATGCCATGTATAAGAAATCACCGATCAGGTTGGCCAGCAGGGCTATTCCTGCCGAGCTTGCAATTACGGTGGTGGAAGGGATGCGGAAGAGGACATCCGGGTTGAATATGAGAGCCAGTACAACCATGCCGCCGGTAAAACCAATGGAGCGGACCGCGTTCAGGTCGTAGGGCGATAGACCGCCCAGGTTGCGGCGATAGATCAGAGGAGCAATGCCCCAGCATAAAGCGGTAGCGAAACTGAATAGAATTGCTGAAGCAGACAAAAACTCCACCGCCTGTTGGAAAAGATTCTCCGAAGTATAGCATTACAGAGCAATCTATCGCCCTTCAAAACCTGCCCCCCTGGCGAAATCTAAGTTTTTATGCTTTACAACTTTGTATTTGATGCTTATTATTATATAAAACTTTATATTCGGAGGTTTAATACCTTGAATAGCATTGATACGAAGGTAATAAGACAACTCATGGAGCGGGGACGTACGACCTGGGCGGAACTTGGGGCGCTTCTCGGCCTTTCCGCTCCGGCGGCTGCCGACAGGGTCCGCAGGCTTGAGGAAGCGGGAACGATAAGGGGCTACACGGCGCTGATCGACCCGGAGGCCGCAGGCTGTGGACTGGCCGCCCTCATATCCGTTTCGCTTGAACGGCCTGGACAGAAGGAGGAGTTCCTGGACATGATCAGGGATCTGCCGGAGATCCTGGAGTGCCACCATGTAGCTGGAGAGGACGATTACAGCCTGAAAGTACGATGCTCCGGCACCCGTGACCTAGAGGAGCTGATAAGCGCCAGGATCAAATCCCTTCCAGGGGTCAGGACTCGCACGACCGTGATATTGTCCACGTACAAGGACACGCCCGTTCTGCCCGTCAGGAACGGAGAAAGGCAGTAGCGCCATGGGAACGGCTTTCCTGATCAAGGGCCTGATACTCGGTTTTTCCATAGCCGCTCCGGTGGGACCCATAGGAGTTCTCTGCATCCGGCGGACCCTGAGCGGCGGAATGCTCCACGGTTTCCTTTCGGGAATAGGGGCGGCGACAGCTGACGGCATATACGGCTGCATAGCGGCCTTCGGAGTGACCGCGGTTTCGGGCCTGCTCCTGGATCATCAGGTTTATCTGCGCCTGGGCGGAGGGGTGTTTCTTCTCTACCTGGGTTTTACGACATTCCGCGCCGTCCCGGTCGATGCATCCGCGAAAGCGGACGGCGGCGGGCTTCTGGGTGCCTACGTATCCGTGTTCTTCCTCACGCTGACGAACCCGATGACTATAATGTCGTTCGCCGGAGTCTTCGCCGGGCTCGGGATCGGGGCGGCCGGAGGAAACTACGCGCTGGCGGCCCTGCTGGTTCTCGGGGTTTTTTCCGGGTCGATGCTCTGGTGGCTGACGCTGAGCGGCACGGTCAACCTGCTTCGCGCGAAATTCGACCGTAAACGGCTTGTCTGGGTCAACCGCCTGTCCGGGGCAATGATCTTCGGGTTCGGAGTATTAAGCTTGCTTTCGGTTCTCTGATCGAAGGTTGAATCGGCGGCCGGATCACTTGTCTCTCGCGCCCGGACCGGATGTTGCCAGTCGCAGGTCGTAGACAAGGTGCCCCGCGTATTTGGCCAGGGTGCAGGGTACGATTCGCGACTCACAGACCTTTTATCAATGTTCCGGCCCTTTTGAACTTCTTCTCTTGCACGGATTCTGAGAATATGGTATCTTCCTGTTCGGACTAAAGGGGAGTAGCTGCCCGGTGGAGTCACCAGCACGGCGCAATGCGCCTGGCTCCATCTGCGGTTTCAGTCAGACCGTAAGCGAGACTTTTAGCGTGGCCTTTGCCATGCGAAAAGTCTCGCTTTTTTATATGTATAAAGGGAGGAATAAACAAATGGATTGGTTCACTTCGATAACAGAAGCCTTTACCTGCAAACAGTTCATCATGATGCTGGTCGGTGCGGCTCTTATCTGGCTCGCGATCGAAAAGGAATACGAACCAAATCTTCTTCTCCCCATGGGTTTTGGAACGATCCTGGTAAACATCCCTCTCTCTTCAGCCGTAACACAGGTGGCGGAGGGAGTAGTACAGGAAGGAGCCTTGAGCCTTCTCTTCAACCTCGGTATCGCTACCGAGCTTTTCCCGCTGCTCATCTTCATAGCTGTTGGGGCCATGATCGATTTCACTCCTCTTCTGTCGAGGCCTGTCATGTTCGTCTTCGGCATGGCCGCCCAGCTTGGGATATTCCTGACCATGGGCCTGGCCCTGCTCTTCGGTTTCGACATCAGAGAGGCAGCCTCCATCGGCATCATCGGCGCGGCCGACGGCCCCACATCCATCTATGTATCCGCCCGTTTCGCGCCCCACCTTCTGGGCCCCGTTTCGGTGGCGGCATACACCTACATGGCTATTGTCCCCCTGATCCAGCCTCCGGTCATCCGGCTTTTGACGACCCCGAGAGAGCGGAAGATCCGGATGAACTACTCCGACAAACCCATATCCCGGAGGACAAAGATCCTTTTTCCCATTGTCGTGACCCTGGCGGCGGGAGTTATCGCTCCAGCCTCGGTATCCCTCATAGGTTTTCTCATGTTCGGCAATCTGGTCAGGGAGTGCGGCGTCCTTGAACGTCTTTCACGCGCGGCACAGAACGAACTGGCCAATCTCGTGACACTCCTCCTGGGTCTGTCGATCTCGGCCACAATGACCGGAGAGAGGTTTGTTCAGCCGACAACGCTGCTTATCATTGCCATGGGACTCGTGGCATTCATCCTCGACACGGCAGCAGGCGTGGGCGCTGCAAAGGCGCTAAACCTGTTTCTGAAGCGGAAAATCAATCCAATGGTGGGAGCGGCCGGTATCTCCGCCTTCCCCATGTCGGCCCGGGTGATACAGAGAATGGGAAAACAGTACGACCCCCACAACTTTCTCCTTATGCATGCCGTAGGGGCCAACGTGGCGGGCCAGATCGGTTCGGTTCTCGCCGGAGGCATCCTGCTCGCCTGGCTGGCGTGACACGCTGGCGCGGATAGCCGCACCAGCATTGAAGAGGACCCACCGTTTCAGCACCGGGTATCCTCTTTCCTTCCCTTTTTTTATTTGACTGAGTCAACTTTATTTGCTACGATCCCCTTCAAGGAACTGCCTCATCTGCCTATATAAGGAGGAGATCATCGTGCCCCCCAAAAAAGCCGTCTTCTTTTTCTGTGTCGATCCGATGGATCACGTCGCGGGAAATGTACTTCAGGCATCCGCCAGGACCCTCCATCTCGAAGAGACCAATATTCTCGTCGACGACAAAGCGGTACGGAAATTCACCGACGAAGCGGGCAATATCTTTTACTTCGTCAGTACCCGCAAGCCCGTCAGTCACGGCTACGATCATTATCTGCCGATCATGAACAACCATTTTGCGGACTGCGACCTCGCAGGCATCATTACCTGGCATGCGGGTCAGAACGCCCCAGACAACATCCTGACATCACACACGACCGGCGACGTCGATTCGGGCAATTTCGGGACGAGCCGTCCCGAATACCTGAGAAACCTCCTGTTGGCGATGGAAAGAAACCGGCTCAAAGCTGGATTGCAGGATTTCCAGGTCACTACGGAAGCGACTCACTGGTCGGGCATGGTCTACGGCGGTGGGCGCGCTGATATGATCCCTCAATACCCCGTTCCCCTGCTCGACATCGAGATCGGCAGCAGCCCTGTCTGCTGGTCCAACGAGGCCGCCGCCGGAGTGCTGGCCGAATCGCTTACCTCCGTTTTCGATGGCGACGGACTACGGATAAGAAATCTGCTGTGCGCCGGAGGAGTTCACTTCGAACAGTCTTTTTCAAGCGCGGTCTTCCAGACCTGGGGAGATTGCGCCTTTGGAGTTTCACACATCCTGGCCAACCAGTGGCTGATCACCGGCCATTACGAGGACGACGACGGCCCGGAAAAACTCGAGGCCTGCGTCAAGTCCATTCATGGAGGCATCGAAGGCATCGCTTTTCACGACAACCTGAAGGGGATCTACAAGGATCGCTTCCGGGCTCTGGGCGCAAAATACGGCATTCCCGTCTTCAAGCACCAGGCTTTGCGCCGTCCGGAAGAAATCCCCTGGGCTGATAAAGGGTGAGGCGACAGCCATGGATGCGAAAATGAGGGATCGGGCGGCCGAGATCAGGGAGTTCAACCGCTTTTATACGAACATCATCGGGCTGGTGAACCGGCATATCCTGGAAAGCCCGTATTCGCTCGCGGAGGCACGGATCCTGCTCGAGATCGAAGCAGCTGGCCAATGCACGGCCCGCGATCTGACAAGGCTTATCGATATCGACCCCGGCTATCTCAGCCGAATGCTGTCACGATTCATAAAGAACGGACTGGTTGCCCAATCGGCATCCTCCGCCGACGGCCGGGCAAAGATCCTCTCTCTGACCGGCAAGGGGCATGATGCATTCCAGCAGCTGTCCGAGACATCAAACCTTCAGATCGTGCAGCTGCTGGAACAGTTGTCCGAGAGGAACCAGAAGAAACTGGTCAGCTCCATGCAGGTGATAAAAGCGATCCTGTCGCACCATGCGGACAGATCGCCGGGTTCATCGGGGTTGTCGCTACGGACAGTGAACCCGCTCAGTTGCGATGGTTCCTGATAGAACCGGAATTTAGGGGATTTGGCCTGGGCCGCCGCCTGATGACAACAGCGATGGATTATTTCAGGGAGAAGGGCTTCAAGCGCGTTTTTCTGTGGACTTTCGATGAGCGGGATGCCACACGTCACCTATACCGCGAGTACGGGTTCCTTCCCACTGAAAAAACAGGAACGACATGTGGAAGAACGGCCTTGTGGAAGAACGCTGGGATCTGACCCTTCAGTGAGAGCGCTCTCCCGGAAGATCCACATGCCTGCATTCGCTGTCCAACCAGAAGGGCGTGGTCGCGGCGCCAAGGCTTTTGCGGATGGTCTCATCAATAAAGGCCAGTGCCTTCCGCATCTCTTCATCACGTTCGGGAGCAAGGCTTTCCATGCACAGAAGAGCCCGCTTCGTTCCGCGCGTCAGCTTTGTCCTGTCGGCCTCGCGCCAATTCCAGCACCGGCAGATGGCCCCCGCGTCGTCAATGTAGACCATTTCTTCCTCACGGGGAGGGTCATCCTCTTCCGCTCCCAGGGGCAGAAAAGGTTCGCCGCCCCCTGCGGGCCTCAGGCGAACGTCACCAACCACGGCGTCAAGATCCTCCGCCCCGCAGGGAAACAGAAACTTCAGCGACGTCACATTGTAAAGATCCACTAGCGGATTGATCGAGGAGGGGCAGCTTCCCTTCACCGCACGCTTTGCGAGGGCCTCCACGGAGGAGCGGTACCCTTTTGGAGCGCCGAATAGCTTAAACGCCGCCCTCCAGGGAGCAAAAAAAGGACTCTCCGCAAAGGGTGTCTCCCCAAGCCTGATGGCAACTTCCTGGCAGGCCTGCCCTAGTATTACGGTTCCGTCCCAGGGGATGCCGTTGTCCATGTTTTCGATGACCAGCCCGCAGACACGAGTCTGGGGGAAAAGTTCGAAAACCTTCTCTTCTATCAGGAATTTCCGCACGGTCGTTTCCCCTTCCTTCGGGAAGTACCCTCTTGCAGGAACACTGTCTCAGTGTATATTTTCATATTACCACCATGTATCCAGGGAAGGAATGCTGTCAATGTCGAACGGGAAGGCATATCCACTGATGAAGAAGCTGGGTCTTGTAGGCGGGATCGGGGCTTAATAAGTGCTATCGTTGCAATACCCAAGACAGATTATTTGATAAGGAGGTTTAAGGCATGGCGGAAAATATCGAACATGCTCCGTTGAAAGCCACCGTTACCATCGAAGACCTGGAAAAACTTGATATCAGAGTGGGAACCATTCTTAAGGTAGAGGATCTTCCCAGGTCGAAAACGGTCTCGGTTCTTTCAGTGGATTTTGGCGATCACCAGCGAACCATTTTGTCGAGTCTTCGCGGAGAAAGGGAAAACCCGGCCGAGATCGAAGGCAGGCAGGCTCTTTTTGTGCTGAATCTGGAGCCGCGCAAAATAAGCGGCGTAACATCAGAAGGCATGTTATACGATATAGGGTACTCGGATGGGGTAAAACCTGCCCTTGCGATCCCGGAAAGACCTGTCCCCAACGGGTGTCGCCTGGGGTAACGGGGTCCATCGCCTTGCCGATCACCCTATTGCGGCTTGCCTGCCCTGCAAGGCTTTACAAGCTGCAAGCTCATACATACGCGCATCATGTCAAAGGCGTAGACCAGACACCTATGGGTCCGGCAGGTTTTCTTGAGGAGGGGACTTCTTACAGAAAATAAAAGAGACGTTTACCAGTATTTCTTCCCCTTGTGTATGATCCACCCCGGCAGATGACGGCCAGCGGAGTCGCGGTGGGTCCAGTGGATGACGCCGCCTTCCGGGTTCCATTCATATTCCCCGCTAAATCCCAAACTATCACCTGTTTCAAGTGTTTCGATCCTCACCGCCTGGTCGATGTTATGGGCGACCAGCAGCGTCTGTCCTGTTGCCAGCCGGATTATGAAGCGCTGATGCCTGCTCCCGTCATTGTCATCAGGTAGTATTTTTATCACGATGCCGGAGCCCTGTACCTGGACCCCACTTCTGCGGTCTGAGAAAAGGCGGGCTATGGGATCGTCGATTGCAGCCGTCGGGGTCGATACACGCGCTTTATCGGGGATGATCACCCCGGTGTAGATAACTGCGAAGCATGCGGCGGCCAGAACTGCAGCTATCAGGACTATTTTTTTCATTCTCTTCAGCCTCCGGCAATATCCAAAAGGGTCGGACCTGCACAATTGACAGGGGAGCAACTTTGACTACCAGTACTTCTCAAGTGCCCGATCCTGTGTTCACCAGGATCCCCGATCGCTCAAGGAGTCCTATTTTGTTAAAAGTGCAGGTCTAAAGCCATTGGGGTTCTCTCAATGTCAATTGGATTCTTCAAGCTTCTTTCGGCTGTTGGTTGCAATAATTAGGATCAATGCAGGGATAAGCGTTTTCCAACTGGGTTGTGTCAGTTTCCATGCCCCCAGAAATCCAGCGGAAAGCCATCCCACCGGGCCGATCAAAAAAGCGATCGTGCTTGTCATTCCTGTATAAACCGCAAATGGCAGAGTCACTCCAATTGCATGAGTCACAAAACCCAAGGCAGTGGTTGAAGCCATAAAAACCCCGAAACCCGAAGCCTGCGCCAGGCCCAGGATCGCTAAAGTCGTTGCGGGTCCTGCCAGAGAATCATTGTTAATCCTGGCCTTCCCGATAAATTCAGGTACTTCAACCTCCTTCTCAAAAAACTCGCGGCGTTCATGAGGTTTCATCCGTTCGAGGGCCAAAATGATTACCGCATGTGAGAGGAATGTTTCATGATCTGAAAGTGATGCCCCATTTTCCGAAGCTTTCAGTGACTCACAAGCTTTATAAACCAGGGAATCATAAGATGGTGCTTCACGGATATCGTCTATCCTTAGCGATTCTGGTGTTATAGACTTGGAAATCTTCCCGAGAATTTTGCTCCCGACATTCCGGGTTGTAGTTTCAAGTGCCGCTCTTGTTTTCGAAAAATAAAGCCATTTGATTTTATCTTCGATCAGTTCAAGCGAGCTTGAACTATTAATCCTCAAAATTGAACAAAGATTGCCTAGATCCTTTGAATCCCAACCTTCCAGTGCTTCAAAAATAGAGATAGCCATGATCCAACCCCTTTTTATGAGGATGTTTTATCATCCGAAGAAAATAGTCCTCAAGGTATCCCGAATTTCTTTTCATGCTCCCTGTTTCCCGGAATCCATTACCCCAAAGTGTTCCGGCCCCAATAAATCCGTATAAGCCAGGCTCTCCCTGTATTTCCCCTGGCGAACCTCGATTTTGTCAAATGTGTACGGCCTCGCATTGTTAGCACCGTTAGCGTTAGGACACCCAGTACGGCATCTAACACCGCTTTTGCTCTTCTCTCATTTCATTTCCCTTGATGAATCTCCGAGTATTTCCAAAGAGCCTGGTCAAGCATTCTCATGCTCACCCCGGCGCTTCGTGCCAAACCGCAACAAAAATCGGTGTAAACAGACCAGAACGGGAATGTGTATTGTACAGGCACCTTGGTCATGAGCGACCACAACGCACGGTAATCAAGAATCGGATATCGGTCCGAGAACGCGAAATGAAGGAAAACAGACGCCGTTGGCCATTTGACGCCAGCAAGAAGAGTCCAGATCTGAATGCGTATCCGCTCAGATTCTGTTGTCATGGCAAGGGCAGACACCTCCTGGATCAAGCTGGCTTCGTTTGATTCACAACGCGGCTTTGAACGGGGAGTTTTCCACGAACATACTGTCAGAAATTCGTTTTTTGTGAGGAAGCCTTTGTGGACATAGGACGGGAAGACATCTCTGGTTATGGTTCCAGTGAGGTGCCTGTCTCTTTCGCCCATTTCGGCTTCGTAACGGACAGCTAAATTGCAAATATCAGACTGCGGGAACCGCAATTCCATCATTATCATTCCTTCTGATCTGACTATCTCGCTCTATTTGCAAACCCATTGGGAGCAGGTTCTACTAAAGTAGCAGATCCAACATTTCTCTGATCTCTCTATTCATTTCCTTCGCGGGGAATTATCCTTGAATCCCTGTATTCCCCAACGGTTCGATCATGTGTTCGCCAGGATCTCTGATTCTGTCAAAGGTGCAGGTCCTGCCACCTATGCCTTTGCTCTAGTCAACTATGAACAGCTTTGCTCCCTTTATTGTCCATGACCTGTGGGGGTTTTCTTCATCGTCTTCCGCGTGATAGCTCATTCCGGGCAGGAGCTCGAAAACCCTGCCGTCCTTGAGCTCGGTCATCAGTCTACCCTCCAGGACCAGAAGCACGTGTCCTCTCGCGCACCAATGATCCGCTTTATAGCCCGGTGAATACTCCACCATCCGCACCCTGATGTTCCCCTGTTCAAAGGTCCGCCAGAGAGCCTGCCCCGTTTCTCCCGCATGAACCGTCGGTTCCAGTTTGTTCAGGTCTGCTGTTACGAAGGGAACTTTCTCGATCTTCAAAATAGGGGATCCCCCTGTCGGTTTTTATTGCGGGGCCGCACCAGGCTGCTTCGGCATTGTTTTCACCCGCACCATGATCGTAACATTTTATCAGGAACCCTGTCCCGTGAACCTCAACGGGGTCGGACCTGCATAATTGCCGATTTGATATTTCCAGGGTTTTCTTTTCATTTCCTTCGCGGATAACTCTTCCTTGAATGCCTGGGGGTTCCTCTACTTGTTCGCTGGAATACTCCGTTTTGTCAAATGTGCAGGTCTCGACACCTATGGGTTCCCCGCTCCTCAGGATGACAAAATTTTGATCCTATAGAAAAAAGCTTTTTGCCCCCCTCCGCGTCCACTGTGGTGCAAGAACTGGGGCTTGACCTGTGCCTCCCCTAGTCCCGAACAGGGCATCTCGTTACGGATATTGGATTATAATAAGGAAACTGGATAAAGGAGGTGGCACCCCCTGTGAGTCTCCGGATCGAAATACCGCAGGAAGAGATCGTCAGCTTCTGTCTGAGGCACGGCATTCGCCGTCTTGCCCTGTTTGGATCGGTGCTGAGGGATGACTTCTCCCCCGAAAGCGACGTTGATGTACTGGTCGAATTCGAGCCCGGGAAGCGTGTCGGCCTCAGGTTCTTTTCCATGGAACAGGAGTTATCGGAACTTCTTGGACGAAAGGTCGACCTGAATACGCCAGGATTCCTGAGCAGGCACTTCCGGGAAGAAGTCCAACTCCAGGCAGAGGTTCTTTATGATGCAGCCTAAGGACTATACAAGACTGAAGCATATGATGGAGTATGCCGAAGAAGCGAAAGACCTGGCAATTGAGACCACCAGAGATAAACTTGCGACAGACCGAAAACTCGAGCTGGCACTCACAAGGCTGGTCGAGATAATCGGTGAAGCGGCGGCAAGAGTTTCAACCCAGACCCGTGAGAAGTATCCGGATATCCCCTGGATCGAAATGATCGGACTCAGAAACCGGCTGATCCATGGTTACGATGCTGTCGATCTGGATATCCTCTGGGATATTCTGATGGAGGATCTTCCCCCTCTGATCCAGAGATTAAAGGTCTTGCTGGATAAAAGCTAGAACCCCTTCACCGCGCGTATTTTGTCAAATGTGTACGGGCTGACACCTATGGGTGCATACTTTTTTCTTAATGCCCGGCAATCGTTTTCTCAAACCGGACAAGTATTTCGGTTGTAATATGATAAGGGTTCGATTCGTGAATCGCCCGACCAATGCGGAGCGCGTGATCATCTGCTATTCCGCCGACCTTGTGCAATTCTGTGACAAGGCGCAAACCTCTGAGCGTCCCAACACCTTCCTTTTCACAGGTATGAATAAGCTTTTTATCATTTGTGACACAGATTAATCCGAGCCGTTTGGCCGTAAGCAGACACACCCAATCCTGAAATGACAACGGCCCGACATTGCTCCCCGCGGTGTAGGCATCTTCTATTTCGGGCTCGACCACTTCCAGGCCCATTTTGATAAGGTCTTCCTCACTCTCGATCCCGTTTATTTCGTCAACCACAGGGCTTGCTACGTAGAGAGTACCAACATACTCCGAGATCAATTTGAAAATTTTTCTATCTGAATTGAGAAAATCTATCAGGACGCAGGCATCCATGATCAAAATCTTCTGATCAGGGCGCCTTTGCTTCATGCGACAAACTCCCAACTCTGGATTAGTTCCCGCATTTCGCAAATCGGAATGCCCAGCATCTCGGCTCCACGACTCAGTGAAATCTTGCCCTTTTCCACGGCATCTCTTACGAGGCGATTGAAACGGTTTTCAAAGAAAACGAAAGGGGCCAATTTGTACGGTTCGTCTCCCTCTTCGACCCCATCCGGCTCTTCTCTGAACGACAGCCCTTTATGGTATCTCTTGTTATAGGCTACGTTGAATTTCGGCCATATTGACTTGTCCGCCTCGCCTCGTTCGATCAACCGGTGCAGGACGGTCTTGTAACTTACGCGAAAAATGCCTTTGACCTTCAGAACCCTGTCAACCCAATGTAGGCCTGCCGCTCCTTTCCATTCTTTGAGGAACCCCTCGTCAGGCATCAAAAAATATCCCGCGAAATGGTCCGCCTGGCGCTCCTGTCCATTGTCTTCCACGGTCTCATTTACGTCGAACGCCTCGGGATGAAGCATTAGGTGCCCGAGTTCGTGTACGGCGCTGAAAATACGCCTCTCGACGGTGATTTGCTCCCTGTCGTTCACGATGATTGCCGGACCTCCATCTTCCTTTCCTATGGAGAGTCCGAAAAAACCCTCCGAAGCAAGGGATAGGGCAAGAATCTTGACTCCAGCCTTTTCAAGCAAGCCGCAAATATCGTGAATTGGCTCCTCTGAATCCAGGTCCAACTCTTTTCGGCAGAGATATGCGGCCTCTACAGGATTTTCCCTAGAACATTGTTTTTTGACATCTTTAAGCCGGAAAGGCATCTCATTATGGAGGATTTTCTCGAGGTAATTGAAATCATCCAGCCACTTGGAAGCTTTTGCCAACACGTTTTCCCGTTTTCTCATTTTTTTTGAAGAGCGAAAACGGACAGTATGCAGTTCATTTATTGGAGCAAAAAATTCGTTGAGCCTCACACCAAGCGCCTTGGCAATGGCCTGTAGGGTTTTCACTCGGGCTTCTACCTTTGCCGATTCAATATTTTTAATCGAGAGTTCGGATATACCAGCGCATTCAGCCACTTTTCGCTGGCTTAAACCCTTTGCAGTCCTAGTTCTCCGGACATTGCGGGCCACAACTTTAATATCCATATGGGAATTCCTCCTCTCTCCAAGGCTAATTATACTAATATGCTTACTATTGTCAATTAGTATAATTTATACCTAAGGACCAAGCCTCTGCTTTTGGAAGAACTGTTTAAACTGGAGTAAGTAAGGGAAGAAAACACCACTGATGACCCACCTGGAAATTCAAGTTAAATTCAGATATTCATTTTCGCAAAATTCAAATTACCTAGTCCAAAAGAGGGCGGATCTACACAATTGACAGATCCAACGTCTCCCCGATCTCCCATTCATTCCTTCGCTGGGGAATTATCCTTAATTGCTTGTACTCCTCAACGGCTCGATCATGTATTCGTCAGGATCCCTGGTTGCTCTAGGAACCCCTTTTGTCAAATGTGTAGGTCTGACCCTTTGGTTGCTTTAACATTTCCTCCTTCACTCATACCTGGCTGGCCGTATTCAGTATCTTTTCCTCTGTCCGGCACATCGCGTTTTCCCCTGCTCAATCCATCGTCCGGCGGAACTTCAACAGACTTACCCCGAGAAACAGAACAATTAGCAGCGAGAGCGCCCTGACCTGGGGCCAGAGAAAGGCCATTCCCGCCCCCTTGAGCATGATGGCCCGGATGATCTGCAGGAACCATGTAAGGGGGAGCAGGCTGCTTATGTAGTAGAAGATCTTCGGCATGGCCTCACGCGGGAACATGAAACCCGAAAGCAGAATGCTGGGCAGCAGGCCGAAAATGGACATGGTCATGGCCTGCATCTGGTTTTTCGCAACCGTCGAGATGAGCACCCCCCAGGCAAGCGTCGCGGCTATGAAAAGGAAGGTCAGCAGATAGAGCAGAGGCAGGCTTCCGCGCATCGGAACGGCAAAGACGAACTTCCCTATCAGAAGCCCCAGGGTCATCTGCATGTATCCCACCGCCAAATAGGGGATGATCTTGCCCACCATCAGCTCCCATGGGCGCATCGGCGTCACCAGGAGCTGCTCCAGGGTTCCCCGTTCCCTCTCCCGCACAATGGCCATGGAGGTGACCATCATCATCGTCATCGTCAGGATGACCCCGAGTATCCCCGGCACCTGGTACCATGGCGACCGGAAATCGGGGTTGAACCAGGCCCGGACCCTGATATCGTAAACGGCTGAAGGCGCGGCTCCGAACCGTTGCTGGAGGATCTCTCGGCTTTTCACCGTTCCGAGCATTTCGGCGGCGCTGATGGCCGAAGCCGCCGAGAGCGAATCGGAGGCATCGACAATCACCTGGACGGGGGCGGGGCCGCCCCGCTGAACCAGTTCCGCGAAGTCGGGCGGCAGAATTATGCCGACCTTGGCCGATCCTTTCTGAATGCTGTCGGTCACTTCCCGGAAGCTTTCCGCTCTTAGGATGATATCGAAATAACTGGTGGCGGTGAAAGCGTCGACGATCTCGCGGCTCTGCCTGGTCAAGGATTGGTCTAAAAGAACGGTCTTCAGGTGCTTTACATCGGTATTGATGGCGAACCCGAATATTATCAGTTGCACCACGGGGATCATCACCATCATCGCCAGCGTCAGCCTGTCGCGCCCCATCTGGATGAACTCCTTGCGTATCATAGCCTTGAGCCTGTTCACGCTGCACGCCCCTTCCGGCCGTTCCTGGCCAGAAATACGAACACGTCCTCCAGGGAGGGTCTGATCTGCTTCGCCTTCCCCCCCGCTGCCGGGGCGGGGGTTCCGGGGGCCGTAAGCAGATGCAGTTCGCTGCCGCAGACATAGGCGTCGATAACGTCAGGTCTTTTTTCGCTGTCTATCCTGTCCAGAAGGTCCATGGGCTCTTCGGACGTTATGCTCCAGAGGATCCCCGGGAGGGAGGATTTCAACTCCGAGGGCGATCCTGAAGCGATCAGGTCGCCGTCAAGAATAAAACCCAGATCGTCGCAGTGTTCGGCCTCATCCATGAAGTGCGTGGTGACGATCACGGTGGTTCCCCCCGCGGCCAGGCCGTAGATGATGTCCCAAAAGACCCGTCTCGATCCCGGGTCCACTCCGCTTGTCGGTTCGTCGAGAAAGAGAAGGGGCGGGTTGTGGATGATGGCCGCTCCAAGAGCCAGACGCTGCCGGACGCCCCCCGAGAGGTTCGAGGTCAGGTCCGTTTCGTTCCCCCCGAGCCCCGCCATGAGCACCATATCTCGGATCCTCCCTGAAAGAGCCTGCCCGCAGAGGCCGTACATCCGCCCGTAGAAGCGCAGGTTCTCCTCCACTGTGAGGTCGCCGTAGAGGCTGAACTTCTGCGACATGTAGCCTATCCGCTCCCGAACGGCGGCTTGCTGGGTCACGATGTCCAGCCCCAACACCCGGCCCTCTCCGGCGGACGGCAGCAGCAGTCCGCAGAGCATCCTTATGACGGTGGTCTTTCCGGAACCGTTGGGCCCCATAAAACCGAAGATGCCGCCGCTCCGGACCGTGAGGTCCAGATCGCGCACGGCGGTGAATGACCCAAAGCGCCTTGTGAGCCCGCGTGTCTGAACGGCCGGCCCGTTCACGCAACATCCCTCCCTGTAAGGTAGACGAACAGGTCTTCAAGGGAGGGAGAGGCTTCCTCCATCGAGAAATCGACGATCTTTTCCCGCTGAAGCAGCCGGGACGCCTCTTTCGTCGTGCGCCCCGGGTCGGATGTGGCTATATGGAGCGTATCGCCGAAGGGGGTTACCGAAAACACCCCCGTCCCGCGCAGAGACGGGATAATGGTGTGCAGTCTCTCCTGCGGGCATGAAAGGATGAGAACGCTGTACGGATAGTTTTTTTTCAGCTCCGCCGGGGACCCGACGGCTATCAGCCTTCCATCGTGGAGAAATCCCACCCGGCCGCAAAGTTCCGCCTCGTCCATATAGGGCGTCGTCAGAAGTATCGTGAGACCCTCTCCGTGGAGTTCGTACAGCAGTCGCCAGAATTCGCGCCTCGAAACAGGGTCCACCCCCGTTCCCGGTTCGTCGAGAAGCACCGTTCCGGGTTTGTGGAGCAGCGCCGCCGCCAGCCCCAGTTTTTGTTTCATCCCTCCCGAAAGCTTGCCCGCAGGCCTGTTGGCGAAAGGCAGGAGGCCCGTACGATCCAGCAGAGTTTCGGCCCTGGAGCGAAGATTCTCCTTCGAAAGCCCCCATATCGCGCCGAAAAACTGGAGGTTTTCCATAACGGTGAACTCCTCGTACAGGCTGAACCGCTGCGGCATGTAGCCCAGGTGGCAATCTCCGCCTTCAGCAATGATGCGGGCCTCCCCGGAATCGGGGAGAGAGAGTCCCGCGAGGAGTCGGAGGATGGTTGTTTTCCCTGCTCCGTCGGGGCCGACCAGCCCGAAGAGTTCGCCGTCGTTCACATCAAGGGAAACCCCAGCCAGTGCTGTTCTGGCCCCGAATGTTTTGTAAAGACCGGCCACGCGGATCATTGCAGGGTGACATCCGCAGGCATGCCGGGTTTCAGGAGCCCTTCGGGGTTTTCCACGTCAACCTTGACCCTGAAGACGAGATTTGCCCGTTCGTCCGGGGTAATGCTCTGGCGGGGGGTGAACTCTGCCCTCTGCGCGATCTCGGAGACACTCCCCCTGAACACCGTGTCGGGAAAGGAGTCCACCCTCACATCGGCCGCCTGCCCCGGAGTCACCAGCCCCAGCATGGTAGAGGGTATGTAGATCCGTACATGGCACTCGGAGTAGCGGCCAATGGTGAAAAGGACGCTTCCCTGCGCAGCCAGTTCCCCCGTTTCGAAGTTTCTGGTCAGAACCGTACCTTCGGCCGGAGAGCGGACCTCCGTTTTTTCCAGCTGTGACTGCGTCATTGCCAGCACTGCGCGGGCCTGTTTGACCGCCTCTTTCTGGGCGGCGACCTGGTCGGCCCGGGGACCGGCCTCAAAAACGGCTAGAGCCTCGCCAGCGCGCTTCAGACTGCTTGCTGCAAGCTCCTCCGCCAGGACGGCCTGCTCCAGTTCCTTCCTGGAGATGACCTCCGCATCGAAGAGGCTGGCGAAACGTTTCGCGTCGCGCTCTGCCTGCCGGAAACTGGCCAGGGCCGCATCCCTTGCGGCCCTGGCCTGGGCTATTTCTTCGGTCCGGGATCCCCGCTTCAGGTCCTCGAGCATGGCCGCGGCCAGCGCCGCTCCGGCAGCATCGCGTTCGAGCTGGGCCCGGAGGTCCGGCCTGTCGATGCGGGCCAGCAGATCACCGGAGCGGACCTCTTCGCTTTCCTTGAAGGCAAGAAACGAGATGACTCCCCCTACCTCCGCCGAAACATCCACCGTCTCTATCTCCACGGTCCCCGTCGCCCTGATGGCCGGATCGGCCGCATCTCCGTTGAACAACGCGATGATCTCTCTGCGCTGGAACACGAACAGCAGAACCGCAGCGAGTACTGCCAGCGCTATCAGCTCTTTTCTGGTTCTGGCGTCAATTGTCACGGGCATCCACTCCATGAAAGAAAATATCAAGCAATTCGTCCATTTTGTTGGTTTTATCATCTTCCATGGGGAAAATGCGCGAAACAAGCGGCCGGAAGATGTTCCTGTAGTTAACCATCGCTATAAGCGCGTATACGGCCAACGGGCAATCCAACCCGGGCCTGAAGTCGCCTTTTTCCGCGCCCTCCCTTATGGTTTCCCTGAGAAAGGAGGAGAGTTTCCCTATTGCGGGAACGAGCGTCTCGTCCAGAAAGCGGGTGGGCCAGACCATCTCCTGGTGAACAAGGTTGGCAATCCACGGGCGCTCTCCGTGAAGGCTGCTGATGCTTTCGGCAAAGAACTTCAGGCGTTCCCGGGGCGGAAGGCTGGAAAGGTTTTCATGGTCGATAAGGGAGAGGATGCAGGATGCCTCGTGCGTCAGCACTTCGCCGTACAGTGCCTCTTTGCCGCCGAAATAGTAGGAGATCATGGCCTGGTTAACCCCTGCGGAAGTCGTGATGGCTCGGACGGTAACCCTGGAGTAACCCTGTTGGGCGAAAAGTACCCGTCCCGCTTCGAGGATGCGGGATCGCGCATCGGTTGGGAAGGAAAGTTCCATTTGTCATCCTCCAAACAAACGTTTGTTTTAAACAATCGTTTTACAGACAGCCTACGCTCCCCGCGGAGACATGTCAAGGGAAGGAAAGATCCGTGCGGGGGGCAGTGGATGATCTTTGCGGTTTTTTCGAAGAGGGAAAGCTTGAAAAATGGCATCGATTTGGGACGGAAAGATCAGGTCCAGACTGAAATCAACAAATTAACGATCATGAAAAACAGGGCCGGGAGCCTTTGCGATCCCGGCCCTTTATCTTTTATTCCTCGGAATGATACTTGAAGGATACTTTCAATCGAACCCGGTACTCCTCCACCCTGCCGTCCTTGATGGTCAGGTCCTGCCTGGTGACTTCGGCTATGCGCAGATCCTTAAGGGATTTAGACGCCGTTTCCACGGCCCCGCGACAGAAGCTCGGCATGCATCTCGCGAATGAGCCGGTTGGAAAGGGGAAATCCCTCCTGCATACGCTTCAGGCCGTGCTCCAGCGCGGCAACATGGTTGGAAACCTCTACAACATCGTTAAGCGGGACACCGCCTGGTTCTTCCAATTCGAAAAGCAGGAGGTCGGATAGAGACGATTGGGTGCCTTCTATTTGGGAAGAAAGCACAGCTTCGCGCCGGACGTAGGTATAAAGAAAGAGTTCAGGAGCAGGAAGGAGGAGCGAAACACTGTCCAACCTGCCAAGTTCGAGCATTGCCCGATCCAGAAGACGGTGCCGGGCGTCTGATAACTCGAGCGCAGGACGGGCGGCAGGGGATGCGGGATGAACGCCCGAATCGCTGTGCCTCCGCTTTCTTATTCAGCGATGTTTGAATAACGCATGTCGTTATTAAGCGATATGGGCTTTAGGCTTAATAAAGCCCTGGCCCGAAGGAACCCCTCTTATTCGGGCGAGGTCAAGGGGTTGCCCGGCACTCGGTTTTCTTTTCAGCTCTCTTTAATTCAGCCAATTAGTAAATTCACCATGTACCCGACATCGGCAATCTGCCAATTTAAAGGAAACACGGGACACCTGCCTATGGCTGCGGTCTTTCGTTGAAGCCCTTGTAACCGTGCTTTTCTGCGTTTC
>JAUSOU010000170.1 GCA_030656095.1 Thermovirgaceae bacterium
AAAAGGGAGGAAAAGACCATGACGCCGGGAAGAGTTGCCGCAACGCTCAAGCTTGTCGATTTCGCCTCCCATTTCTTCGGTGTTTCCGAGGAGACGATAATGGATTTCGTGGAAGAACATAAAGCAGGCAGGAAACGGACCGCCCCTGTACCCGGTTTCCCCAGGTGGCAGGATGTGGTCCTTGAACAGGAGATCCCGGAAGGCGCATCGGTTCTCGATCTTGGATGCGGCTGCGGAGACCTTCTCTCCAGGCTTATGGAAACGAGGCATGTCCGGGGACAGGGCATAGAGCTGGATCCTGAAGCAGTGGCGTCTTGTATCGCCAGAGGGGTCCCGGTGATCCAGTCCGACCTTGACGAAGGGCTCAGAGGATTCCCGGACGGGAGTTTCGATCTCGTGGTCCTTGAAGAAACGCTCCAGACATTGCGCCGCCCCATGTGCGTTCTGAAAGAGATGCTCAGGGTGGGCAGGAAGGGCGCCGTCTCCTTCCCCAACTTCGCCTTCTGGAAGGTATGGATCGATTTCGCCATCAGGGGCCGTATGCCCGTGACGGGAACCCTCCCCTACGAATGGCACGATTCCCCCAATGTCCATCTCTTCACATTCAGGGATTTTTCCGACTGGGCAGAAAATGCGGGTGTTCTCATGTCGGAAGTCTTTGTCCTCTCGGAGGGCATGGTAAACCGCTACAGGGAAGAGGATGATTTCCTGGGAGAGGAGATGCTCGTCTTCGTGGAAAAGCCCGTCTGATCTTCAGGGTTGCATTATCCTGTCTAATTCAGACGTGAAACTATCACAGTTCGACTGCTAAAGGTACGGTAAATTCATTGACATAAAGTGCTAAAATGTTATAATACGAACCAGGCAAATAAACAAAATGTCTGTGTGTATTTGAGTGTCGAATCGGAGGAATTGAAATGAGGCAGAATGGTTTCAGAACCATAGGGGCGTCGCTTGCGATGCTCTTTTTGTTTGCTACGGGAGCATTTGCGGCAATGGGTGATGTGCAGAATTTCACCTTTAACGGTTTTGGCCCGACCGATCTGGTCAGTGCAGGAGAGGTCAGCCAGCCCGACGGGAATCCAGATGCGCGATTTTCCGCGACGATCTCAGGAGTAGGAGCTCTTTCCGGCCTATTGCTGAAGTCGGAGGAAGATGGCACTGTCTGGGATACGACCCCGGGCAATCAGATCTGGGGGATGCATGTCAAGGATTCATCCGGAAATGTGCTGACTGAAAGCAGCGGCCGGCTATCCCTGGTTCCGTTCATCATGGGATTGAACATCGAGTTAGCGGTGGCTGATAACGGAGCCATTGCACGGGGAGGAACGTTTACCCTCACCGCACGGTTTATCGACAACTCGGAAAACAGCGCGACTCTGACCGTGCCGCCATCCTATACATCCAATACAACATCCAGCCAGTCTTCCGGCCTTAAGGCTGCATATATGGGAGAGGGCGACAGAGACATAGCAGGCAGTAACGAAACGCGCGCCGGCAACGGCAAGCGCGACTGGAGAGTTGACATGAACCTTGGACTCCCGGGGACAGTGACCGGAATGAAGATCAAAAACGTGAAGGGACCTGCGGGAGAATGGGATACCATCCCCAAAAACGGGAAATGGCTTCTGGCTGTGACCCAGCCGAACGGGAGCATCCTGAACAATCCGGACGGATCGATCAATCTCAGCGTGTCCAAAGCCAGCGATATTGTCCTCTGGCTGGAAAACAACGGATCACTCGACAAGGCTGAAACCAGGTCGCTTTTGACCGTGACCTATGACGACGGCAGGTTATTCGAGACGGAGATCCAGCCCTACTCTACCGCAACTGTTTCAGGTTCTGGAGACTTCCTTGAAGCCAGGCTCGTGGGAACCGGCAATGTTGACCTGGTGGGGAAGAACGAAAACCTCAGGGGCGACCAGAGCCGCGATTCACGTTTCGACATCAAATTCAGGGGTACAGGTACAGTAAACTCCATACGACTGGTCAACCTGACCAAGGGCGGGGAGTGGGATACGATCCCCAACAACGGCAAGTGGCTGATTGCAGTCAGGCAGCCGGGCGGTTCCGTACTTAATGCTTCGAACGGTTCCGTAAGACTCTCAGTGAATGGAACAGCCTCGCTTGAGCTCTGGGTGGAGGACAACGGAACCCTCGGCAACGAGGCCTCGGCCTTCCGTATCACGATCGCCTTCAGCGACGGGAGCGTACTCGAAAAAGAGATCCCTGCCGGAGAGGGCGGAAATCAACTCCAGGTCGATAGCGACAAGCGTGAATTGGCCCTGTCAGGACCACGGCAGGCTTCTTCAAGCGACTATGTCGGTCCTTACGACCGCCTGAAGAAGAACGGCACGAATGATTGGTACTTTAACCTGAAGATAAAGGGCAAGGGGACGATCAAGGCAATGACCCTCAAGAACGTCGGCGCTTCCGGTGAATGGGACACCATTCCCGGAAACGGCAGGTGGACTCTGGCGGTCCGAGGAAAAGGGAACAGACTTTTGAACAACAGCGACGGATCAGTTGGCTTCTCGGTCCCGCCAAACCACGACATCCATCTTTTCGTGGAAAACAACGGGACGCTCCAGTTGTCCAAATCAAGCTACGAATTGATCGTAACCTGGGATGACGGAACCAAAAGCACCGTTAGCGTCCGATAAACGAACGATCCGACGCAATTAAAGACCTTTCTCCGGGCCGGCAGGTACAGGAGTTGAAAATGGCCTGAAGCCAGACAGACATAAAGACATGAAGAACACGTCTGTCTGGCTTTCCCGCCCCGGGAACAATGACAACAGGAATAGAAAGGGGGTATTAAAATGCTGGAACTCATTGCAGCCGTTCTGGTTGTCCTCTGGATTTTCGGACTGGTGACAGCACACACCATGGGCGGGTTCATTCATATCCTGCTGGTCATCGCTATCGTGGTGGTATTGCTTCGTATCATACAAGGTCGGCGCATACTGTAACGACCCTGAAGTTTTTCTGTGTGGTGAAAACAGTACAGAGCGAGCTCGGGGTGTTCCGGGCTTTCTCTGGAGCTTGAATAAAAGAGTTGTTCCGTATAGGGGGAGAAGAGATGAGCGCAGCCAAGATCGTTGCCCTGGCCCTGATAGTAGCCGGTATCCTGGGGTTGGTATATGGCGGTTTCAGCTACACCAAGGAAACCCAGCAGGTCAAGCTGGGACCTATTGAAGTGTCAGTAAATGAAAAGAAGACGGTCAATGTCCCCATGTGGGCTGGCGTTGGAGCGATAGTGATCGGCGGCGGACTCCTGCTGCTTGAAAAAAGAAAAAACTGATCCCTGCTTTTCCTGCTTGATACAGTTCGCCCCCGGCTCAGTAGAGCCGGGGGCGAACTGTTAGGGATCACACGGTAACGGTGCTGTTTCTGCCGTTAAGGTGTCAAGGGAAAATGCCTGAAACCCTCTGATTATCGACCGATCAGGATCAATACGCCGGCAGCAAGAGCAAGTATTGCCATTATCAGAGACTGTCCCTCGAAACTGAATCTGAGGAGCATGGCCAGGCCATTGACAATAAGCCAGATGCTCAGCAGAAGCATACCCAGGTTCTTTGTTACTTTCATGCTGTTTCACCCCCGGTGTGTTAAATCATGGTTCTGTTGCATCAGGCAGCGATCTCGTTTCCGCTAATGCGGGTACAGGATCGGAATTACCTGTTACTTTCGCTAAGGCCGATTTTAGAAAAATTCAAAAATACCTGCAAACGTCCAGTTCCGTTGATGGATCCGTCAGGATTTACCGTGACAAGAAATGAACCGTAGTTCTCAGGCCCAGTGAATACTCCACTGTATGTTCCGGCAAGATCACCCCCGACAGCCACAAAAGATGAGCCGGCGAACATCAGTGCTGTTACAAGAGCAAAAACCCGTTTTTCTGTCTAACACATGGAACACTTTCTTTCTCAAGGTGACTGTATCTATGGTATATTGTAACACAAATTCGTTAAATTTCTAGCCTTTTAACTCTTTATTGTGTTAAGAAAGATCCGTACTTGACAACTTCCCTCCGGGGATGATATAAAGCATGCAATTTATCTTCAGGAGGCACTGTATGACGAAGCACCCGCATCTGTCTGCAGTTTCCAACGGATTTTTCTTTTTTACCAACGTGGGTCCCGCTCGGAGGATCGACGGTTAGACCACGTTGATCCAAAGCGAGCGAAGGGCCCCCACGAACAAGGTGGGGGCCCTTTTTTTATTTGAGGAGGGGTTCAAGATGAGAGAGAAGCAAAGCGGAGCATCAGCGGAACTGGCAAAAGTGGTCGAAAGGGTCTGGAGCAGGGTTCCACGCTACCGGGCCAGGATGGAATCAGCCGGAGTCACGCCAAAGGACATAAGAGGCATCGAGGATATTTCCTCCCTGCCCTTTACGGAGAAGAGCGACCTCCGGGACTCCTATCCCACGGGAATGCTTGCCTGCGACAGAAGCGAGGTAGTGCGCTTCCACGCATCCTCTGGAACGACGGGACGCCCCACCGTGGTTGCCTACACGCGCAACGACGTGGACCTATGGTCCGAAGCGATGTCGAGATGCCTCTCAACTGCGGGGATCACAAAGGACGACGTCATCCAGGTGGCCTACGGCTACGGGCTTTTCACCGGCGGTCTCGGACTGCACTACGGCGGGGAGCGTCTTGGCGCCTCGGTCATACCCGCCTCGGGCGGTTTTTCCGAGCGTCAGCTCCTGCTGATGAAGGACCTGGGAACGACCGTGTTGGCCTGCACCCCCTCCTACGCGCTGAAGCTTTCGGAGATGATCGAGGCTGGCGATCTGCGGGATTCGCTACCGCTTCGCATAGGGATATTCGGCGCGGAGCCGTGGTCGGAAGGACTGAGAGGACGCCTGGAGTCGGCACTAGGCATCACGGCGCTTGATGTCTACGGACTTTCCGAAGTCATGGGCCCCGGAGTGGGCATGGAGTGTACCTGCAAGAACGGACTTCATATCGACGACGAATTTTTCATAACGGAGGTCATCGATCCCGATACGGGCAGAGTGCTCCCCGACGGCGAAGAGGGGGAACTTGTCCTGACGACTCTCGGCAAGGAGGCTATGCCGGTGATCCGCTACCGCACCCACGACATCACCCGCCGGATCCCGGGAAGCTGCGCCTGCGGCCGCAAGGGCGCCAGGATCGCGCGGATAAAGGGACGCACCGACGACATGCTGATAATCCGCGGAGTGAACGTATTTCCTTCGCAGGTCGAAGTCGCACTGGGCCGTGTGCCAGGCCTTTCGCACCACTACTACCTGGAAGTTTCCGAAATGGAGGGGCTCAAGGAACTGACCGTGGTCCCGGAGATCAGCGAAACCGTTTCGGAGGTCGCGATGCGGAAACTGCAAATGGAGACGGTACGGGGCCTTCATTCTCTTCTGGGAGTACGGGTCAACGTACGTCTGCTCGAGCCCGGAGCCATTGAAAGGTCGGAAGGGAAAGCCGTGAGAATACGAAGGGTGGCATAAAAGCAGGAGACAGGAGACAGAGATCAGGAAGCAGGAGACAGAAAACAGGTCTCAGGAAAGACCGTAAGGGCACAAGGCAATAACCGAGAGAGGCCGGACAGCCTTGACAAATTAAACAAAAAGACCTATATGTCTATTCATAAACAAACAAAGATGGTGAATGTTTATGAAAATAGCCATTGAGGCTTTTGAGCGGGCCTCCATCGAGGAACTGGCGGAAGGCGTGATGGAGGATCCCGAGACGCATGAGCGGGTGTGCCTTGCCTGCGGCAGGACTTTTGCCGCGGGTGAGGTTTTCCAGGTGGACGGACGCTTCTGGAATGCTAAAGCCGCAGCCATCCTCCATGCGGCAAGAGAACACGGCCCCCAGTTCCTGAACCTGCTGAAGCTGATGCACCAGTGGAAAGGGGTTTCGGATACCCAGGAGCATCTGCTGGAGGCGTTCTTCCGTGGGGATGACGACGCCCGGATCGCGGTTGACCTCGACATCAGTCGATCGACCGTCCGCAACCACCGTTTCAAGATGAAGGAGCGGGCACGGCATGCGAAGGCTTTCATCGCGATGATGCGGATCCTTGAGAAAAACCAGAAACCGGAGACCCGACTGGTGGATTTTCCCGCCAACACCCGGATCGCGGACGACCGTTTTGCTCTTACCGAAGAGGAGTACGAACGGATCACACGAAAGTATTTCCGGGAGGACGGCACTCTGGAGCGCTTCCCTCTCAAGGCAAAGGAGCGCGTAGCCCTGCTTCGCAAGATAGTGGGAATGCTTGTTCCGGGAGAGCGCTACACGGAGAGGGAGATGAACACCATCCTGTCGGCCGTCACCGATGACCACGTGCTGGTGCGCCGGTGCCTCGTCGACTACGGCTTCGTAAGCCGCGTCAGGGACGGAAGCGCCTATTGGGTGGAGCTGTAGAACCTGGCAAAGCGGGTCTGGATCAATTCGGCCAGCTCTTCCTCTTTATTTCCCGGCAGAAAACCTTTTTCAATAAATTTCAACATGGCTGGAACGCATCTTTCCATACGTTCGAAAGCGTTACTGATCTGCTTTTCGCTCAGCCCCGAGGTTTTACCAAAAAGCTCGTAATCTCCTCTTGCGAGCTTTGCTTTTTTGCCGTTGACTGTCAGCGCCGTCTCCTCCGGATCAACTCTTTCCGGGAGGATGAGTCTTGTCGAGAGCAGGTCATACGCCGGAGCCAGCGTTATTTCGGTGTTTTTCCCATAGATCAGCGAGATGTTTTTCAGGTGCATGTCTCCGTTTCCAACGAGGAAAGAAAAAAGAGCCATGTCTAAAAACTTCGTCAGATCCAGCCCCGGATTCGACGAATATTTTCGTATGATCCGGGATATCTGCTCCATAGAACCTGTGTACTTGTATTCGGCTTGTCTCTCCGCCAACTGGCACATGTCCTCCATGTGTCTTTTGGTCATTCTGCGATTTCGGCCAACTTTTTCCAGAGGTCGGTCCACTCTTCTTGTGATATACGCCAGCCTTCCGTCAGGCATGGGGATAAGCCCGTGAGGGACCGTCCGGATTCCCGCAAGAGCGGCAAGGTGCATCGTCATGTCCTCTATCTCGGGAAGAAAAGGGTATTCCTGAACGGGGGGCTTTAGAATGAACGACCCCCAAAGACCAACGACGGTCAACCTTCCTGATCCTTGCCCCTCCTTTTCCAGGTGAAGAGAGAGCTTGGTCTGGACTCCAGGAACGGTTATGCTTGCCCTGACTGCTTTCTCTGCAAGCTCCTCCAGATACTCATTCGTATAGGGGAGTTCGGGAGGATGCTGGATCCCGAACAGCTTTCCTGAGCAGGATCTGTGGAAGAAGCGCTCCCCGGCATCAAGGGGTTCGTAACAAAAGCCGCAGATGCTCTTCATTCTGCCTCTTCCTCCAGCGGAAGTACTGAAACCGCCCCGATGCAATCCTTGCAGGAGACCAGCAGAAGCCCCATTCTGTCACGGGAATTCACCTTCCAGGTCCTCTCCACCACATCCAGAAGCCACCCCTCGGGGATCAGGCCGTCAAAGAACGGGTGCAGGGTTCGCGAGAAGTGTGGTTCCTCCTGCAGGGGAAGCGTAAGGCTTATCGCGATCGGGCTCTCTTCCGTGAGGTATCCGGGGTTGTACGAAAAGCGGTACCCGTCTTCATCCTCGGACAGAACTCCTGCGGGGCGGTCGAAGATGGAAATTGCGGCTCTCCTTTTCAAGAATTGTTATCCTTCCTGACCGGCCCCATCTCGCAGCCGAACATGTCCAGAACCAGGTTTACCTTGTCCAGTCGAAGAGCAGGTTTCCCGTTCTCAAGCTCCCTGAGGAAACGCAGGCCCACACCAGCCCTGTCCGCCAGTTCGGCCTGGGTTATGCCGAGCGCCTTCCTTTTTTTCTTAACGAACTCCGAAAGTTTTTCCAGCATGATTACACCCCTTAGGGTACGTTTTTACAATCTTCAGGTATATTACACCCTAAAGGGTATATTATCAATAATTATGCGTGGTTTTATACCCTTCAGGGGCTTAAGGGGTTTGATTTTACTTCCGTCTATGATCCGAGGCCTTCCTGTCACCTAGTTCGCCGGTTGCTGTTTTCCGGCAAGGTTTACGCCTTTCGGGTCACGGCCCCTGCAAGGAACACCGCTCCCGCCAGGACCGAAAAGGCGGCTCCGGCAAGAAAAGCGGAGGGAGCGCCGAATGTCTGCCAGAGATAACCGAAGAGGATGTTGGCGGGCAGTGCCCCTACCGATACGGCAAAGTGATGTATCCCGTAGGCCAGCGGGCGCATCTCCGGTTTGACGAAATCCGACACCAGGGCCCTGCCCAGGCTCTCCGCGACTCCGTAATAGATGCCGTAAAGTCCCATGAGCATCCAGACCGCCGCACCCGCCAGATCAAGGGCAAAACCTGCGTAGACCACCGCGTATAACGCAAAGCCCGCGAGATAGAGCCTGGGCCTTCCGACCCTGTCGGCCAGAAGTCCGATGGGATAGGCGGCCAGGACATAGGTAACATTGAAGAGCATCCATACCAGGGGAACCTGAGTTTCCGTCAGGCCGAGTTCGCGGGTGCGCATAAGCAGGAAGAGATCGCTTGAATTGGCTATGGTGAAGAGTACCGTCGAGAAAAGGAAGAAGCGGAAGTTCCTGTTGCCGCTGACCACGCCTCGCCACGCCGGGAAAGGCACCCTGTCCCGCGGCTCGGTCAGGCTGTCGCGTCTGACGAAAGAGGCGGCGATCACGCACAGCGCTCCGGGGATGAGGGTCCAAAGAAAGACCTGCCGCACATCGCCGAAATGTCCCATGAGCAGAAAGGCCAGAAGCGGTCCCACTACCGCGCCGGTGGTGTCCAGTGCCCGGTGGAGCGAGAACGCACGCCCCAGCATCCCGGGAGGCACGGAACCGGCGATGATCGCGTCCCTAGGGGCGCTTCTCATCCCCTTGCCCACCCGGTCGGCGATCCGCAGGCCCAACACGGCCCAGAACGAGCCTGCCAGCGCGTGAAGAGGCTTTGCAACAGAGGAGACCGCATAGCCGGCCAGCATGAAACGTCTCGAACGGCCAAACCTCTGGGCAAGAGCACCTCCGATGCCCTTCGTGAACCCCTCCACCGTTTTCGAGGCACCGTCGATGAGGCCGATGGCCGCCGGAGACAGGCCCAATACCGAGGAAAGGAACACCGGGAGAAGCGGATAAAGTATCTCGCTGGCCGTATCGTTGAGCATGCTGACGAGCCCAAGAAGCCAGACGGTCCCCGGCACTCTCCCGGGAATTTTTTCACTCAATGCTCAGGCCTCCTGTGCGCTGCTACCACCATAACGCCAATTCGACATCCAATTCATCCGCTATCTCGCCGGCTGCCCAGGAAAGGCCCTCGGCATTGGCATAACCGACCAGGACGTTGTGATATTCGTAGTAGAGATATGAATCACCGGGCTCACTGTATCCGATGGCGTAGGAGAAGGGGAACCCAAGGTCCTCACCTGACGGCCCTTTGTATCGGAAGCCGACTACCGAGAGAATGGCGCAGTCTTCTATCGACAGGTGATCCTTGTTCACAAGCGTAATGCCTCCGAGCGCGACTATTTTCTGCTCGAGAAGCGTCCGGAACTGACCTGCTGCCGGATCATCAAAATCCAGCACGATGTAAACCGGAATTTCCGCCATGGACTGGGAAGCAGGAGAAAGAACAAGGATGAAAGAAAGGGCCAGGAAAAGAAGGATCGTACCGGGTTTTCTCCACTTCTTCATCATGAATCACCTCCCAGGCTGATTATACTACCCGGAAATTCCCGACATGTGAAAAATCCTACGGATAACGGGGATCGTCCTTTACCTCCGCATAATATCCTTCGATCCCGAGATCCCTGATACGGCGGTTGTTGGCCTCCCAGCGTTTTTTCAATCCTTCAGGAAAACCGTGCTCCTCGCAGGGGAACTTTTCGCATTCGAAGCAGAAATCGACACCGTTCTCCCTGACGCAATGCTGTACCAGGCAGGACTGAAAAAGGCAGCCCTGCTTCCTGCACCCCCCGCACAATCCTGACGCCAGATATTCCAGAAGTGCGGCAAATTCTTCGTAGCCCCCGAAAACAGGATTCATATCCGCAAAGCGGTCCGCGTAAACGGAAAAGTTCTCCCCCAGGAGCTTCCGAAGCTCCTGCGCGTGCATTCTGATATCCCCTCCCTCGAAGGCGAGGCATTTTCCGCAGTTCAGCCCGCACGGCGCGATGATGGTTACCAACTCTTCCCTCTTCATAATTAGAAGCCTCCTTTGCATCCAGGGAATTTCTGTCAACTATGCGAACCATTTTAATAGTAAAGGGTAAATGGAAAATTAAACCAGATAGAGCCATACTTTTTCCGTTTACCGCTAACCGTTTACTAAGTGCCCGGCGTTCTTTGCCAGGGTACGCCCTTGCCCTCGCTGTCATCCCGAGGAGAGATAGAGACCGAGGGTAGAGTAGAGAACAGGCCTTTTGACCTTAGCGCCAGCCTATCTGTTTCCGCCTCTTTCGTCTGGCGGTGCCTCACTAGCCGATGCATAATCAGGTTAGCCTGTTCCCCCTCATCAAACCGTGCATACGGTTTTCCC